>DHGK01000293.1 GCA_002402755.1 Planctomycetes bacterium UBA4800 | reverse complement strand
CGCTCCCGGAACACGTGGTGCTCGAGCGCCGCGAGCGAGTCGGTCACCGAGCCGAGGCCCACCCCCATGATGTAGGACGTGTTGTACCGGGCGCCGCCGTCGTGGTAGTCCTTGCCCGCGGCGATGCAGTCGTCGATGAGGAGCGACAGGAACGGCGCCGGCAGGCCCGTCGCGAAGAGCCGCTCGATGGCGCAGTTGCCCTCGTGCTTGATGTCGACGAAGTGCGCAAGCTGCCGCTCGAAGGCCGCGTACAGGTCGTCGAACGTCGCCAACGCCTCCGGGTCGCCGGTCGCCGGGCCGATCCTGCGGCCCGTGCGCGGATCGACGCCGTTGTGCAGCGCGACCTCGAGCACCTTGGGGATGTTGAAGTAGCCGGTGAGGTTGTAGTTCTCCTTGCCGAAGGCGCCCGTCTCGACGCAGCCGCTCGTCCCGCCGCAGCGCGCGTCCTCGAGCGACTTGCCCTGCCTGAGCATCTCCTGGACGACCAGGTCGGCGTTGAAGATCGAGGGCTGGCCGAAGCCGGTCTTGATGATCCCGGCCGCGCGCTTCAGGTAGCGGTCGGGGTTCTTCTTGCTGAGCTGCAGGCAGGAGCTCGGCTGCAGGAGCCGCATCTCCTCGATCACGTCGAGGATCATGTACGTAAGGTCGTTGACGCCGTCGGCGCCGCCGGCCGTGAGCCCGCCCGTGTTGATGAGGGCGAAGTCGGTGTACGTGCCGCTCTCGGCTGCGGTGACGCCCACCTTGGGCGGCGCGGGCTGGTTGTTGAACTTAATCCAGAAGCACTGGAGCAGCTCGCGGGCCGCGTCCTCGGTCAGGGTCCCGTCCGCGAGGCCCTGCGCGTAGAAGGGGCGGAGGTGCTGGTCGAGCCGCCCCGGGTTGAACGAGTCCCAGGGGTTGAGCTCGGTGATGACGCCGAGGTGGACGAACCAGTAGTGCTGGAGCGCCTCGCGGAACGTGCGGGGCGCGTCCGCGGGCACGCGCTCGCAGACGGCCGCGAGCTCGGCGAGCTCGCGCGCGCGGGCGGGGTCGGACTCGGCGGCCGCGAGCTCGCGGGCCTTCTCGGCGTGCCGGCGCGCGAACGCGACGAGCGCGTCCGCGCAGATGTCCATGGCCGCGAGCTCCGCGCGCTTCCCCTCCGCGGCCGGGTCGCCGCCCGCATCGAGGGCGGCCAGGCTCGCCGCGATGTCCTCCTTGAAACCGCGCATGCCCTTCCGGTAGATCTTGTCGTCGAGCACCGTGTGGCCGGGGGCGCGCTGCTCCATGAACTCGGTGAACATGCCGCACTCGTAGGCGGCTTTCCAGGCGTCCGACATCCGGGCGAAGATCAGCTCGCGCATCGACTTGCCCTTCCAGAACGGGATGATCCGGTCCCGGAAGACCGCGCGCGTCTCCGCGCTCACCTTGAAGGGGATCTTCTCGCGCGCGTCGAGCTTCGCCAGGTCGTCCAGGCTGTGGCAGCAGAGCTCGGGGTAGGTCGGCGTCTGCTTGGGGCCGGGGCCGCGCTCCCCGACGATCAGCTCGCCGTCGTTGATGCAGACCGTCTTGCGCTCCATCAGATGCTTGAACGCGAGCGCCCGCAGAACGGGCGCCGGCGGCGAGCCTTCGACGCCCGCGTAGAACTCGGTCATCAACAGGGCGCGCTCCGGGGACAGCGCCGGCACGGCCTCGATGCTCTGCCGCCTCAGCCGCGCGACCCTTTCGGTCATGCTCATCGTGGTTCTCCTGTAAGCCGCCCGCCCCGCGCCGAACGTGTCCCGCGCGGAGGGGACGCCTCCTCCATCCGTTCGAGGATACCCCGCGGCGCGGGCTCAGGGAAGCCTCCCGCCGCGTAATCCGGGGCCGCGTAATCCGGGGACAGTCCCCGGAAAAGGACCCTGCTCGTCCATTGACCCGAGCAGCCGCCTCGTCTACCATCGACGCGGTCGTGAGAACGCTCGTTGTTTCTGGAAGCGGCCGCTGCGCGCCGCGCGCGATTCCGTGGGCGCGGCTCCTGGTTGCCGCGTGCCTTGTGCCCGCCGCCGCGCACGCACACGGCCTGTACGTCTTCGTCTCCACACCGGCCTCGCCGCCCCACGGGCTCTTCCTGCTGATCCTCCCGGCGTTCTTGCTCACTGCGACGGCCGCGGGATACCTCTCCTTGCGGCGCAGCTTCAGCGCCGCCGTCGCGCTGCTCAGTTCGTTCGCAGCTACGGCAACGTTCTGGATGGTGTTTCTCGGTATCGGAGAAGCGGCGGCGACCATGAACACTGCGCCGCCTCCCGGCCTTGCGATCGGCCACAAAGTGCTGTGGGGACTGGGGTGGGACAGCCTGGGCGACCTCTTTCTCGGATGGAACGCAGCCGGGCTGGCGCTGCTCGTCGCGAGCCACGCCGTTCCGGCGGCGATAGGGAAGCTCCGCGGCCTGAAGGCCTGGAGTCTCGCCTTGGCGGCCCCGATGCTCGCCTATCTGGTCTGGCTCGTCCCCTACGCGGCAACAGGTGCATACGCGCATGGCGGCGCGGGTGGCTACGTGTGGAGAGGCTGCGGGCACCCGTTTCCCATCCTCCTGTGTCTTTACGTCGATGAACACGCGGGACGCCTTCCCCGTGCGACAACGTTCGACGAGCTTGTCGATGTGCTGCTGGAGAATGAGGTTATCGAGGCAGGAGACCGCGACAAGCTCATGCGGTGCCGCGTCGCGCGCTGCTTCGAGCGGGAGGTCCGACCGTATTTCTGGAATGCCCGCTGGGCGGGCTGCGAGGCGGGAGATATCCCGCCGGATGAGATTATCTTTCAGTGCACGTACCATCCCACGCACACGCAGAGCACGGTGAGGGCGAAGGACCTATGCCCGCCGCGGCGCGCGCAGGGGGAGCCCGCCGCCCCGTGACCGGCACCACGTGAGCTCGATGGTGATCCGGGAACGGTTCCCGGCGTAATCCGGGGACAGTCACCGATTTCCCGCGAGAAGAAAAGACCGCGCGCGAGAGAAATCGGTGACTGTCCCCGGAATCGGCGCAGCCCGGTTCACGCCGGCGGCCGATAGGCCACCATCGTCTTCGACAACCCCTTCTTCAGGAGCTCCTCCGCCCGCCGGATCTGCGTATCGATCCCGCTGAGGAGCTCCGCGGGATCGTAGGGCACCGTCTCGCTCGGCGGCACGCCGATCCCCTCGATGCCCTTCCCGCCGTTGAATCTCTGCTTGTTCGACGAGACCGAGAAGTACACGCTGAAGAGCCCGCTCGGCACCGCGATCTTGGTCTTCTGGGACGAGCTGCCCGATGTCGCGGCATCCCCGATCATGTAGGCGCGACCGTCCTCCTTGAACATGCCGGAGACGGTCTCGCCCGCCGAGCGCACGCCGGCATCCACGATCACGACCATCGGACCCGCATACGGATCGGCGCCCTGGGCGCGATACTGCCGCCACCGCGTTCCCGCCGGCAGGAACCGGCCGAACACCGCCTCGTGGTCGCAGCCGCCGCCGCCGTTCGCGCGGCAGTCGAGCACGAGCCCGGGCGCCGCGCCGATCGAGGCGAGCATCGTGTCGAGCTGCCCCGGCAGGTCTCCGGGCACGTCGCGCAGGTGGATGTAGCCGAAGCCCGACTCCGTCTTCCCGTAGGATTGCCGCCCGAGGCTCTTCAAGTCCTTCGGCGGGAACACCGGGCCGAGAGGCGCGAAGTTGGGCCCGCCCCGGCGGATCACGGTGACGTTCTTCTTCCTGCCGGCCTTCGCAAGCTCGAAAGCGATCCTCGTTCCCTCCCAGTCGGCGAGGCCCCAGTGGCAGGCGGCATACAACGCCGCATGGTCCGTCGAATAGCCGCGTTCGTCACGCATCGATTCGGTCTTCTTCTGCAGCCACACGAGCGCGGGCAGACCATCGATCTTGAGGACCTCCATGCCCGTCTGGATGCCCTGCTCGACCGCGGAGCCGAAGGCCGCGCGAACGTAGACCTTGCGTGCGATCGTGAGGAGGTGCACGCGGGGGCCCGTGAACCGCCGCCCCCTGGACTCGTCGGGGAGCTTCACCTTCAAGTCCATGAGCGTCGCGTGTCCGTCGCGCAGGCGGGCGACGAGCCGGATCGCGAGCTTCACGTGGTCGACATCGGTCGCGACCCTCCTCGCCTCCGCGCGGAACTGCTTCGCGACGGCGGGCCAGTCGATGCGCTTCTGCTCGAAGAAGCAGCCGGCCTGTTTCCCGAGCTCCGCGAGGAGAAACGCGATATCGTCGATGTAGACCGTCCGCGTTTTCGCGCGCCCGGCCGCGGCAGCTCGCGCCGCGGCGGCTCCCGCGAGAGAAAACCCCGCGGCCGCAAGCCATTGTCGCCGCGAGAGGCGCGCAGGAGATAGCGATCGCGTTGTCATCATCCACGATCCTAAACGCGAGCTTCGCGGCGGTCAACCGGCAGCGCGAGCATCGCGCGCGCATCCGCGACGCGCGTGCCGCCGCCGATTGACCGCCGCGACGCCCGCACGTACGATCATGGGTGACGAGAACGCGTACGGCCTGCGAAGCCCTCTCGAGAAAACGGAGCTCGACCCATGAGACTGATGCCGCTCTTGCTTGCCGCCTCGTGCCTGGCGATCGCGGCGGCGCGCGAGTCCTCCGCCGCCGATGCGCCCGCGCCCAACGTCGTCATCATTTTCATCGACGACATGGGGTACGGCGACATCGGCCCGTTCGGCGCAACGACGCAGCGCACGCCCGGCCTCGACCGCATGGCGCGCGAGGGCATGAGGTTCACCAGCTTCTACGCCGCGCCGGTCTGCTCGGTCTCCCGCGCGCAGTTGCTGACCGGCTGCTACGGCGCCCGCGTGTCGGTGCCCGGGGTCTACTTCCCGGGCGCCAAGAACGGGTTGCACCCGTCGGAGACCACGATCGCGGAGCACCTGAAGGAACGCGGCTACGCCACCGCGTGCGTCGGCAAGTGGCACCTGGGCGACCAGCCGGAGTTCCTGCCGACCCGGCAAGGGTTCGACCGCTACTTCGGCATTCCGTACTCCAACGACATGCAGCGCAAATCGCGCGAGACCGGCGCGCGCGTCGTGCCGCTGCTCAGGGACGACACGGTGGCGGAGCTGCTCGCCGACGAGGCGCAGAACCGGCTCGTCGAGCGCTACACCGAGGAGGCCGTGGCCTTCATCCGCGACAACAAGGACCGGCCCTTCTTCCTCTACCTCCCCCACACCGCCGTGCACACGCCGATCCACCCCGGCGCGGCCTTCGCGGGCAAGTCGGAGAACGGCCGCTACGGCGACTGGGTGGAGGAGGTCGACTGGAGCGCCGGGCGCGTGCTCGACACGCTGCGCGAGCTGCGGCTTGCCGAGCGCACGCTCGTCATCTTCACGAGCGACAACGGCCCGTGGCTCACGAAGGGCAAGGATGGCGGGAGCGCCGGCCCGCTGCGCGGCGGCAAGGGCAGCACCTGGGAAGGTGGGGTGCGCGTGCCGATGATCGCGTGGTGGCCGGGCACGATCGCGCCCGGAACCGCGTGCGATGCGGTCGCCAGCACCATCGACCTGCTGCCCACCGCCGTCGCCTTGGCGGGCGGGCGCGTGCCGGCCCGGCCCGTGATCGACGGGCGCGACATCTCGTCCTTGCTCCTCGGCACGGCGCGCGAGTCGCCGCGCGAGGCGCATTACTACTTCTCCAACTACACGCTGCAGGCCGTTCGGCAAGGACCTTGGAAGCTCGCGATCACGCCCCAGCCGGGATCGACGGGCGAAGGCGCGGCCGCGAACGCGGAGAGCAAGGAGCCGCGGCTGTACAACCTCGATCTGGACATCGGCGAGCGCACGAACGTCGCCGGCGCCCATCCCGAGATCGTGGCCGGGCTCCGGCGTCTGGCGGCGGCCATGGACGCGGAGATCGGCGGCGCCCGGCCGGCGGCGCGCAGGCCCGCCGGCGAGGCGGCAGCGCCGAAGACGCTCTATCCGATCGCGGAAGACGCGCCGGCGAAGAGCGCCGCGCCGGCGGCGATCGAGACCCTGAAGCCGGGCGACGCCGTGTCGTCGGCCTCCGCTCCGCAGGTCGGCGGCAAGGCGTTCGAGATCTCGTGCGCCGTCGAGACCGCACAGCGGGACGCCGTGCTCGTCGCGCACGGCGGCACCGCGCTCGGCTACGCGCTGCACCTGAGCGGCGGCCGGGTGGTGTTCGCCGTCCGCACGAGCGCCGATTCCGTGACCGAGATCGCCGCGCCTCCGGCCTCGAGCCCCCTGCGCATTGCGGCGTCTCTCGCCGCCGGCGGCGGGATGTCCCTGTCCGTCAACGGCGGGCCGCCCGTCTCGGGCAAGGCTCCCGGGCTCATCCCCCGGCAGCCGTACGAGAACTTCTGCGTCGGCTGCGATGACGGCCGGCCGCTGGCGCGGTACACGGCCTCGGCGCCGTTCGCGGGCACGATCTCGGAGCTGAAAGTGACGCCTCGTAATCCGGGGACTCGTAATCCGGGGACAGTCACCGATTTCCCCGCGGGAAATCGGTGACTGTCCCCGGAAGAAGACCGACTGTCCCCGGAAGAAGACCGACTGGGAGAGTAGGAGGTAGCCGAAGATGCGCAACGGCCGGCTGTTCTTCTGGGCATTGACCTCGGCCCTGGCCGGGTTTCTGTTCGGGTTCGACACGATCGTCATCTCCGGCGCGGAGCAGAAGATCCAGGAGCTCTGGTCGCTCGACTCCCTCATGCACGGCCTGGCGATGAGCGCCGCGCTGTGGGGCACCGTGCTGGGCTCGCTCGTGGGCGGCTGGCCGACCGAGAAGCTGGGGCGCCGCACGACGCTGATCTGGATCGGGGTGTTCTACTTCGTGTCCGCGGTCTGGTCCGGCGCGGCGCCCGACAAGTACTCCTTCATGATCGCGCGGTTCATCGGCGGGCTGGGAGTCGGCGCCGCCACGGTGGCGTCGCCGCTGTACATCTCCGAGATCTCCCCGGCGAGACGGCGCGGCCGCCTGGCCGGGATGTTCCAGTTCAACATCGTGTTCGGCATCCTGGTCGCGTTCGCGTCCAACTTCCTCCTGGCCAGGTACCTGGACCCCGAGATCGCGTGGCGCTGGATGCTGGGCGCCGAGGCGTTGCCGGCGCTGGCCTACACCGCGATGTGCTTCGCCCTCGTGGAGAGCCCTCGATGGCTGATCGCGCACGCCGGGCGGCGCGACGCGGGCGTGGAGGTCTTCCGCAGGATCAATCCCGAGATGTCCGAGGCGGAGCTTGCGGAGCTGGCCGACAGCGTCGAGCGGAGCCTCGGCGGCGGGACGGCCGCCGGCAAGCTCTTCACGATGCGGCTCAAGACGCCGATCCTGCTCGCGTTCCTCATCGCGTTCTTCAACCAGCTCTCCGGCATCAACGCGATTCTCTACTTCGCGCCCCGCATCTTCGAATGGACCGGCCTGGCGGCGCAGGCCGCGCTCCTGCAATCGGTGGGCATCGGCGCCACCAACCTGGTGTTCACCTACGTGGGCCTGTACCTGATCGACAAGGTGGGCCGGCGGACGCTGCTCTTCATCGGCTCCCTCGGCTACATCGCGTCCCTCGGGCTGTGCGCCTGGGCCTTCAGCGTGCAGAAGTTCGGCATCGTGCCGTTCTGCATCTTCGCGTTCATCGCCGCGCACGCGATCGGCCAGGGCACGGTGATCTGGGTCTTCATCGCCGAGATCTTCCCGAACCGCAACCGCGCGGCCGGCCAGTCGCTGGGCAGCTTCACGCACTGGTTCTTCGCGTCGTCCCTGACCCTGGCGTTCCCCCGTATGGCGGAGGCGCTCGCGCCCGCGGCGATCTTCGGGTTCTTCTGCTTCATGATGGTGCTGCAACTGGTCTGGGTGCAGACGATGGTGCCCGAGACCAAGGGGATTCCCCTCGAGGAGATGCAGAAGAGGCTGGGCATCCGCGCGTGACGAGGCGCATTATCCGGGGACAGTCACCGATTTCCCCGCGGGAAATCGGTGACTGTCCCCGGAAGGGACGGAACCGGCCTACAGCCTCGCCACGCACCCGCTCCGCCACACCCCCATGACGATGGGCCGCGTGTTCCTCCCCGTCGCATCCCACGCGAGCGGGCCGGCGGCGCCCCGCCAGGTCTCGATCCCCGCGAGCGCGTCGCGGATGCGCGCGCGGTTCGGGCCCGCGCGGGCGGTCGCGTCGATTGCCAGGCGCACCGCGTCGTAGGCGTGCGCCGCCAGGTAGTCGGGAGGCGTTCCCCAGCGCGCCTCGTAGGCATGCACGAAGGGAGCCGCGCCCGGCGCCGCGGGGTCGAAGAGCAACGGGAACACGACCCCCTCCGCGGCCTCGCCGGCTTCCTCCAGGAACGGCCGGCGGCCGAGCGGCGCCCCGCCCGCGATCTCGCCCTCGTACCCCACCGCCCGCAGCGCCTTGACGAGGCGCGCGGCATCGCGGGCGGCGGCAAAAAGCACGATCGCGCGCGCGCCGCTCTTCGCCAGGTCCGCCGCCGCGCGGCCGTAGTCCGGGGCGGCGGGCGGAAGCACGAGGTGCAGGGCCGGCGCCGGCGCGTTGCGCCGCGCGGCCGCGGCGCGAAACTCGCGCCACGCGACGCGCGCATCCCGATCCGTCGTGCCGATCGCGCTCCACGAGCCGCCGCCGCGCCGCGCGAGAACCGTGTCCGCGAGCGCGGCCCCGTTGCGGTCGTCGGTCGGCAGCAGCGTGAACATCCACGCCACGTTCGTCAAGTTGACGCTCGGGTCGGTGCAGCCGGGGCTCAGGAGCGGCAGGCGCGCCTTGACGGCGATCTGCTCGGCAAGGTGCGTCGTCGCGCCGTCAACCCCGCCGATGAGCGCCAGGACGCCCTCGCGGTAGACGAGCTTCACGAGACCCGAGACGCCCGTCCCCCACGGGTTCTCGGACCACGCGCTCGCAAGCCGCACGGGCAGGCCGAGGCAGCCGCCCCCGGCGTTCGCCTCCTCCGCGGCCAGGACGGCGCCGCGCCACGCGTCGCCCCAGTCCGGGTGGTTCTCGTCGGCCGGACAGAAGAGCGCAAGGCGGATCTCGCGCAGATCCTCGGGCGGCGGCGCGTCGCGCCCTGGCCCGAGGTACTCGGTCCTGTAGCCGCGCGCGTCGAACGCGGGCGCGGGGCGATCGGCGCCGGGGTCGCCCGCGCAACCGCCGTCGACCGCACGACCGCCATCGCCCGCGCAGCCGGCCGCGCCGAGCGCCAGGAGCAGCGGGCACAGGACGGGCGCGCGCCCGCGCCCGCCGCGGGCGGCCGCGCGGATCGGCGTTGCGTGCGCCCGTCGCGGAAGCCTCACTTCTGCGCCGTTTCCTCGGCGACCCGGCTCACGCGATCGCGCGGCGGAATGTAGCCCTTGGGGATATCGAGGTCCGCGCGCGAGTAGTAGTTCCAGTCGCCGTTCTCGAACCTTGCCAGGTAGACGTCGCCGACATCGTCCAGGCACGCGGAGAGCTGGATGTCGCCCGTCACCCCCGGCCACGGCTCCGGGAGGTACGCGAGCACGTCCCGTATCTTGGCGCGATTGAGGCCCGCCGCCTGGATCGCCCAGATCAGCATGTTCATGCCGTCGTAGGCGTGGGCGGCGTAGGTCTCGGGCTCCTGGCCGAAGCGCTCCCGGTACGCGGCGCGGAACCGGGCCAGGTTGGGGTTGCGGCTCTCGGGATTCCACGGATACCCGCAGACGACGCCCTCCGCGTTGGCCCCGGCGATCGCGACGAAATCGGGATGCGCGCACCGGTCGCACGCCAGGTAGGGCTGCCGCATTCCCATCGCGCGCATCTGGTTGAGAATCAGCGCGCCCTCGACGGCGTTGCCCCAGTGGACGATCGCGTCCACCCCGGCGTCCCGGAGGCGCGAGAGCTCCAGTTCGAAGTCCTCCTGGCCGACCATGTACGCCATCTCGACCGGCACGGGCTTCTGGAGGCGGCGGGCGCTGTCGCGGATCTCGCGCACGCCGAAGCGGCCATAGCGGTTGCTCGCCCTGATGATGCCGATCTTCTCGTACCCCAGCTTGCGGTACGCGTAGTCGATCAGGAGGTAGCTCTGCTGGCGGTCGTCGCCTATGTTGCGCATGACCCAGGGGATGTTCGTCTCGATGAACGTCGGATCGGTGTCGCCGGTATTCATCATCACGACCTCGCACTTGAGCGCGACGCGGATCGCGATGTGGCTGTTGGCGCCGTCGATCGTGCCGAGGATCGCCCAGACCTTGTCCCTGTAGTTCTGCTTGATGATCTCGTTGCCGGAGGCGCCCCACAGCCCGTTGTCGTTGCTGACGACGAGCTCGAACGGGATCTTCCGCTTCAGGTACCCGCCTCGTTCGTTCCACTGTTCCAGGGCCAGCCGGGCGCCCTGCAGCATCGGAATCCCGAGCGCCTCCTCGTGGCTCTTGCCGCCCGTCGCGACCGACACCGTGGACATGATCGGCCCGATGAAGCCGATCTTCACGCTCTCCAAGCTCTCGGGCTCGGGCTCCGCGCGCCCCGGTCCGGTGTACTCCATCTGCTTCAGGAAGAACTCGTTGAACGGCCGCGTGCCGGAAAACGGCTCGACGTCGGCCGGCGTGCCGGCGTAGTTGTCGTCCTTGCGGATCTCGAGGGGCGGCGTTTCGAAGTGATCGCCGACATCTATCAGGCGCAGCAGCTCGACGAGCTTCGGATGGTCGAAGGGGATCCACTCATTGCACGGCGCCTCAGCCGCGCCCTCTCCCGGCTCCACCACCGCACACCCCGCGCCGAGCAGCAGCGCGACGGCCAAGAACATGCGAAGTCTCATGGCAACCTCCCGGCAGCTCCGTTTTCCTGTTCGGTCGTCTCCGGTGTACGGCGCTCAGGCGCCCTCTACTTCGGCGCGGGGGCGGAAACGCCGCCCGGCGCCGCGCGCTCCGCACGGGCGCGGCCCATGCGCGGCCGCTCCTTCAGGCGCGGATAGTATCCCTCGCCGATGCCCCAGCCCAGGCCGTGCGACGTGCCGATGAAGACATCGTCGCCTTCGATATCGGCGTTGACGACGAACGTGTGCGGCACGTTCAGGCCCGTCTCGATGACCTCGACGGTCGCAAGCGTCTTGTCCTCGGGGCGCAGCCGCTGCTTGACGACCGCGTACCCCGTCTTCCCGTCGCGCGTGTACTGGACCCACGTCTCCGGATCGAGATCCACGATCGCGCCCGCGCCCTTGTCCGAGCAGTACCAGGCCTCGTACGCCGTGCGCCCGCGGACGTTGTTGTTGAACAGGCTCGGCAGGCCGCCCTCTATATCGGGGAAGCCGCGCCAGCTCCGGCCGTCGTAGCGCGTGCCGCCGAAGTACGACGACACCCACATGACGCCGTCGATGGCGGTGACGCCCGTGACGATGACGTGGTTGATGCCGTCGTCGCGGTACAGGTCGATCTCCATCTCGCCGTCCGGGTCGATGTACTCCTGCCACCTGCCCGTCGCCAGATCGTACTCCAGGACGCCGCTTCCCCAGACCGCCAGGAAGATCTTGTTCGCCTGCGGGTCGTAGTCGACCGCGTAGTTCCAGATCTCCTCCATGGGCGCGTTCTTCTCGGTGAAAATCGCCCACTCGCCGGTCTTCGTATCGAACCTCGATGCACCCGCCGTGGTCGCGCACCAGACGCTATCGTTCGCGACCACTACATCGTAGACCACATCGTTGACAAGTCCGCTGTTGAGCTGGTGCCAGTGATCGAACCGGCCGCCCGAAAAGCGCGCCAGCCCCCCGCCGAAGAGACCGAGCCACACGGCGCCCGTCTGCGGGTCGACATCGATGCCCGTCACGGCCTGGAACGGCAGGCCGTCCTTCTCGCGCCACACCTTGACGACCTCGCCGCGGCGCTTGTCGATGAGCGCCAGGCCGTTCTCGGTGCCCACCCACAGGTCGTTCTCGTGCGAGCGGACCGCGAAGACATGGTCGTTGGGCAGGCCGTTCTCGGTCGTGAAATGCTTCCACTTCGTGTAGACATAGGGAAGGCGCAGGCAGGGCTCCGCGGCCCCCCCGGCGCCGGCGGGCGCCTCCGCCGCACCGGCGAGCACCCACAACGATGCAACCGCGCCGGATAACCTCCCGAGCAATCGTCTGCGCATGTTCGCCGTCCCTCGTTCCTCCGGCCGCGCGCCGGCCCTACAGGGTCTTCAGGTATTCTACCAGATCGTTGAGCTGGTCCTTCGTCATGTCGTTCGTCACGCCGTGCGTATCGTACGGGTTGAAGCGCGTCCAGATCTCCTCCAGCGTGTGCGCCACGCCGTTGTGGAGATAGGGCGCCGAATCGTAGATGTTGTTGAGGTGCGGCACGTCGAACCGTCCCTGGGTGTCGAGCCAGTTCCTGCTCCCGATGTCGCGCCGGCTGCGGTCCGTGTACAGGGGCGGAAAGTGGCAGACGGCGCAGCGGTTGTCGGGCGGTATTTCGCGCCCGTCGTTCGTGTGCGTGCGCTCGAACACCACCTTGCCGCGCGCCTGGGCATGGGTGAGCTTCGCCCCCGCCGCGCGGTAGCGGTTGGGCGGCCGCGGAATGGTGACGGTGTAGTCGTTCACGGCCGACAGCTCCTCGGGCGTGAAGGGCCCGAGGCGCGTGAAGAACGCAGCCAGGCGCGCGCCGCACTGCCGCGCCAGCGACGGATTGGTCCCTTCCCACTTGAACGGGTCCGTGTCGTAAATCCCGCGCAACGTCCGGTTGTCGACCGGATTGACGCCGATGCCGTCCGCTTCGATGTCGTAGGCCAGGCCGTCGACATGGCCGTCCGGATGGCACGACGCGCACGCGAACTGCCGCTGAAACGTGATGCCGGCGTTGTGAAAGAGCTTCTCGCCCCACCGGATGTGCGTCATCTCCTTCGGCCCGCCGAGGTCCACCCGCCCGGCGCCGGCGAGCGCCGTCATGTCGATCACGGTCAGCGAGTCGTCGATCTGGTTGGCGACGAAGGCGGTCGCGCCGTCGGGAGTGACGGCGATGCCGCGCGGCGCGCTGCCCGTCTCGACGTACTTGACGATGAACTCGCTCGATTTCCCCAGGTGATTGGGAATGACCTCGGCCCGCTCGCGCGGCGAGGCCTCGCGCAGCAGCGCGAGCAGCCGCTCGACATCGACGATCGCCACCCTGTCCGTCCCCTGGCTCGACACGAGGGCGTGGCGCCCGTCCGGCGTGAACGCCACATCGGAGGCATCGGCGAAGTACGCATTGGGCTCGTCCAGCAGCACCTGGTCCACTCGCCCGTCCTTCCAGGCGATGCCCAGGCCGTTCGTGATCGTCCAGCCCTGCAGAATCCGCGTCATCGGCACGAGGTTCTTCGTGCGGTTGAGCGTGAAGCACGCGAATTCCCCGGAGGGGTGCCACGCCACGCCCTGCAGCAAGTTGGTCTCCGGCACCGGATACCGGTCGGCGATGCGCCCGCTCCGCGCGTCGATGACCGTGATCTCGGAGACCGACGGCGTCCGGAATGGAACGAGCCGAGAGAGCGTGTTGGTGGCCAGGATCACCTCGCCGTCCGGCGAGAGCGCCAGCGACCAGGGATTGCGGCTCGCCGGGAGGCGGCGCAGCTCCAGGAGCTTCTTGGTATCCACGACGGAGATGTCGTCGGTGGCCGAGTTCAGGACGTAGAGAAGGGCGCCGCTCCGGTCGGTGACGAGCCCGTGCGGCTCATCGCCGACCGCGACCGTGGCGAGCACCGCACGCGCCTCCGCATCGACGACCGAAACGCTGTCATCGAGCCTGTTCGACACGTACGCGCGCCGGCCGTCCGGCGAGAACGCCACGTCGTTCGGCTGCCCGCCGACCGCGATCTCCGCGATCTTCAGCCGCCGCGCGACATCGACCACGATGACGCTGTACGCGGCCTCGCACGCCACCCACACCTCGGCGCCGCCCGGACGCACCGCGAGATTGCGCGGCGTCTTGTAGCGAACGCCGCCCGCGGTCACGCCCGACGCGGGCTTGGAGGGATGCGCGATCCGGCGCATCCCCGCCTCGACGTCGAACGGCTTCCCGCACGAGTCCTTGTGGCAATCCTTGCAGCGCTCGGCGGTCGCCTCCAGGAGCCCGGCCTTCTTCGCCGCCAGGCGATCGCGCATGACGGCCTCCGGCATGTACTCGCTGCCCGGGCCGTGACAGGCCTCGCACTGAACGCCATCGGCGACGGTGAAGCCCTCCAGGAAGCGGCCTTCGCCGGCGCCGAAACCGGTCGAGTGGCAGCGCAGGCACTCGGCCGACGCCTGCGGAGGAGCGCTCAGGCCCTTCTTCCGTCCGATCTCGAGCGCCGCGGGCGTCGCCAGCACGGCCCAGGCGCGCGCATGGCCGGTCAGCTTCCACGAGCTTGCCTGGCGGTTCATCATGGCGGAGTTGTGGCAGGCCGCGCAGGCGCCGACGCCGGCGTACTTCGGCCCCGGCGCAAGCTCCTTGGGCGCCTTCTCGACCAGCCCTTCCGCGGCGGCGCTCGCCGGCGTCCGATGCGCGATCGCAGCCCAGGCCTTCTCGATGTCGATCTTCGGCCGCTTGTGGACGGCCGCGTGGGAGCCCTTCACGTAGTGGCACTTCATGCAGTCGTCCCTGGACGGCATCCTGAGGCCCGCCCGCATCGCCGCCGCGCGGTCCTGCATCACCTCCATGTCCATGTACTCGCTGCCCGGACCGTGGCATCGCTCGCACTGCACGCCGTCCATCAGGCGGAAGCCGGCGTCGCGCTCCCATGGCTCGGCCTCGGCCGCGGTGGCATGGCAGCCGAGGCACATCGGGGAGTCGTGCCCGTCGCCGGGAATGCCGGACAGGTCGGCGATCGGCCGCGCCGCGGGGAGGCACAGCGACGCGTAGGCCCGCGCGTGGCGGCTCATCAGCCACGTGCTGAACTGGCACCCCATGCCGGCGCCGCCGTGGCAGGCGGCGCACGCCCGCGCGCCGACGTACACCGGGTGCTTGTCGGCCGCCCGGGTCTCGGCCGCGAGCGCAGCGGCGGCCGCCAGCGGAAGGATCAACCTGGCGATGCTTCTGCAGCGCGTCGTGTGCAGCATCTCTCGAACCTCAGGGCGCATCGGGCGCCGGCTTCAGGATCTGATTCGCGGCCACGTCGAGCAGGGTCTTCGTGCGCCCGTCCGGCCAGCGCACCTCGACGCGCTCGGCCTTCTCCGCGCGGCCGAGACCGAAGTGAATCCGCGGGTCGTTCTGGGCGAGATACCCCCGGACGGGCGACACGTCATCGATCATCGTCATGCCGCCGGCGACGACCGTCACCCGCGCCCCGATCGCGGGCGCCTTGCCGCCGGCGCGCCGCACGTCGACCTTGAGCCAGCGGTTGCGCGTGTTGCCGCCGTCGTTCCGCAGGAGGTGGGGATGGCCGTTCAGGTCCATGACCAGGAGATCGATGTCCCCGTCGTCGTCGATGTCGAGGTACGCCGCCCCCCGCGAGTACCACTTCTTGGTCTTGAAGTAGTCGCCCGCCTGCCAGGCGACATCGACGAAGACCCCCGTGCCATCGTTCCGCGCGAGCACCGCGTTCTCCGGGTATTCGTGGTGCGGGTGGCCGTTGGCGATGAAGACGTCCAGCCAGCCGTCGTTGTCGTAGTCCAGGAGTACGCCGCCCCAGCCCGTGTACTGGCCGCAGATGACGGCGATGTTCGAGCGGTTGACCTGGTCCTCGTAGACCCCGTCCCGCCAGACGAGGAGGCTCATGTAGTCCATGTCGGGGATGAGGAGATCGAGGCGCCCGTCGCGGTTGACATCGCCGACGGCCGGTCCCATCGACGAGACGCCCTGGCCGTTCTGGCCGAACGCGAGCCCCGTCGTGAGCCCCTCGTCGGCGAACTTGCCCCCGCCCTTGTTCTCGAAGTAGTTGTTCTCCATGGCGTCGTTGGCGACGTAGATATCCATGCGGCCGTCGTTGTTGAAGTCGGCCGCGGTCGCGCTCATGCCGCGGCCCTGCGCGAAGAAGAGGCCGGCCTCCTTGGTCACGTCCGTGAAGGTCCCGTCGCCGTTGTTGCGGTACATCGTGTCCGGCTGGCCGTTGTAGCTCAGCGGGCCCGGGAAGTTCGTGGCCGCGTAGTACGCGCGGAACTTGCCCGCGTCGTACTCAAGGTAATTGCAGACGTACAGGTCGTCATCGCCGTCCCCATCGATGTCGAGCCACACGCCCGAGAGGCTGAAGCGCGGATCGCCGACGCCCGCCTTCTCGGTGACGTCGGTGAAGGTGCCGTCGCCGTTGTTGCGAAGGAGCTCGTTCGGGCCGTAGTTGCACACGTAGAGATCCAGGTCCCCGTCGCCGTCGTAATCGGCCGCCGAGGCCGAGTAGCCGGCATCCTTGCCGGCGACGCCCGCCTGCTCGGTCACATCGGTGAACGTGCCGTCGCCGTTGTTCCGGAAGAGCGCGTTCCTGAGCTTGCCGATGAAGTCCCGGCCGCGGTTGTCCGACACGTTCTTCTTCCAGCGGCCGTTCGGGAAGTAGAAGTCGAGGTCTCCGTCCCCGTCGTAGTCGAACACGCAGGGCCCGACGCCCGTGGCCTCGGCAATGTTGTCCATGTGCCCGTCGCCGCAGTTGTGCTTGAATGCCGTCAGGCCCGCCTGCCCCGCGATATCCGTGAAGATCGGCAGATCGGCGGGCAGACCGCTCGCCCCCCGGAGCGCCGCCGCGATCGCGACGAGCGCCGCCGCAACAACTTGCGCGCCGTGTCTCATTGCGCACCTCGTTTCGATGTCGAATCGCCCGCGCCCCCCGCGGCGTACGCGCCGCCGGCGGCGTCCAGGGGCGCGCCCAGGTCGATCCATTCGACGAACATCCGCCGCTCGTCCGCCGTGAGCGCCGCGCCTTCGGGCAGCGGCACGGCCGGCTGCCGCGCCGCCGCGCCGTCCCACGGCCGGGCCGTGTTGCGCCCGAAGAGATGCCAGACCACGCGGCTCGTCCGGGCGCGGCCCGGATCGAGGAACCCGCACAACGTCTCGAATGCTTCCGGCCCCGCCAGCCCGACCTTCGCGCCGCCGCCGTGGCAGGCCGCGCACCGCGACGCGACGATGGGCGCGATGTCGCGCGCGAAGTCGACGGTGCGCCGCCTCTCCGGGGGCAGCAGCAGACTCGCGGCCGGTTTCCCGAGCGCATCGACGAACCGTCCCGGCGGCGTCAACTCGCCGTCCTCGTGGCAGCCGACGCAGCCCTGCTGGCCCTTGTAGTGGCACCAGAGCCACCCCGACGTCCGCAGCGCGAGGCCGTCCTTGTCCAGAATCTGAAGCTGGAGCGGCACGCGCGCCGGAACCCGGACCTGGAACGAGCCGTCGGTCTCGACCGCCGCCTCGCCGACGAGACGGCGCGGCGCCAGCACCGCCGGCGGGGCGCCGGCGCGCTGCACCAGGCCCTCGATGACGCGCACGCGCGCGATCGTCCCCCGCGGGCACTCGCGGCCGAGGTCGTTGCAATAGACGTCCAGCGCGTAGAGCTTCCCGTCCTCGAGCCCCTCCTCGGGCGCGCCGGCGCGACCGAGGGCGCGTTCCTCATCGGGGTCGCGAACGGCGGCGGTCGAACGGCCGTCCGGCCGGGGACGCGGCGCGAGCGCCCTCGGCTGCAGGTCGTGGTAGGCCGGATCGTCGAACCAGGGCTCGATGGCGCCCGTCGTCGCCGGATCGACCCGCACGATCGCGTGCGTGCCGGCGCCCTCGGCCGGACGGCGTGCGGCAAGCAGCGTACCGTCGGGCAGCGCCGAGGGCGAGAGAAAGAGCCCGTCCCCGTCCGCGGTGAGCCGCCGGTACGAATGCAGGTTGCGCCTGAGGCTCACCGCCGCAAGCGCGCCGGCGCCGTCCCACCCCACCGTCCGCGCCTCGACGAAGGCGACCAGCCGGTCGGGCGACCGCAGTGCGCAGGGCATGGTCTTGATCCGCAGCCCCTCGCCGGCCGAGAAGATCGCCGGATCCAGGCCGTCCGCGTTGATGCCGAGGAGCGAGATCCGGCCCTCGGGCCCGTGATCGAGCGTGGCGCGCTGCCAGGACGCGTACAGCACGCGTCCGTCCGGGAGCACGGCCGGCGTCATGTCGTTCGAGACGCTGTAGGTGAGCCGGTGCGGCCGCGTGCCGTCGAGCTTGACCGAGAACAGCGCCGATGCGGGCGCATCGCCGTGCTCGCCGCGCGAGCCCGCGAAGAAACGCACGAAGCCGATGTGCTCGCGCGGCTCGGTTCCCTTGGTGGGATCGGCGATGATCGTGTAGACGGTCGGGAGGTAGACAGGCTGGCGCACATCGTCCTCGCACGCGAAGACCTGGCGAAGCTCGGTGCCGTCGGCATTGATCTCGTACAGCGCCCAGCGGTCGCCGGCGCGCTTCCGCCCGGCAAAGAGCACCTTCCCGCCGTCGAGGGAGACGTCCGGATCGGCGGCGCTCTCTAATTCGGGCGCCAGGACCTTGACGACCGAATCGCCCTCGACGACCGCGAGCCGTGCGCCGCAGCCCCAGTCGGCGCTCAGCATGCCGCCCGAGCGCGGCCCGCGCTTCTCGGCCTCCGTGCCCGCGGGGAGCTGCGTCACGACGATGCGCACGCGCACGAAGGCGCCCGGTTCCGCCGCCTCGGCCGCCCGAGTTGCGGGCACGACGCCGGCAGCGTCGAGCATCGACAGCACGGCTGCTACTGCTGCGACCCTGATTCCCTCTTTCCGACGGAGGCGAATGCTCATATCCCTGCCACGTATGCGCGAGCATGGTATCCCTTGGGGCGCAGACTGCAGTTGATCGACCGCGGCTCCCGGGATTCGCTCCAACTTGAGTTAGTATAGCATACGCGGGGGGGGCGCCAAGGGCGCCGCCGGAGGGCCGATAATCCTGCGCAGGGTCAATCGCGCGGCGGCTCCCACGCATCGCCGCGAATGCTCACGTCCAGGCCGAACCCGGCCAGCGTGCGCGCGACCTCCGCCACGCGCTCGGGCGAAGGCGGCGCGAGCTGCGCGCCCGCGTACGGGAGGCCGAGGCGCGCGTACTTGTGGGCGCCGAGCCCGTGGTACGGCAGGATGTCGACGCCGTGGCGCCGCGGCAGCGAAGCGATCAGCTCTCCCGTGGCCCGCGCGTTCTCGTCGTCGTCGTTGACGCCCGGGAAGAGCGGCAGGCGGACGAGCATCGCGCCGCCGTCCTCCGAGCGCCGCCTGAGGTTCGCGAGGATCGCGTCGTTCCGCACGCCGGCGAAGGCCTCGTGCCGCGCGGCATCGACGACCTTGACGTCGAAGAGCACCAGATCGGCGCGGCGGCTCACGCGCGCGAACGTGTCGCCGTCCGCATGGCCCGACGTGTCGACCGCGGTGCGGACGCCGAGATCGCGGCAGCCGTCGAGCAGCGCGCACAGGAACTCGGCCTGGCAGAGCGGCTCGCCGCCCGAGAAGGTCGCGCCGCCGCCGGACTCGTCGTAGAAGATGATGTCGCGGGACACGACCGCCATGACATCCTCGACCGTCATCTCGCGGCCGACGAACTCGGTCGCGTCGAAGACGCAGGCCTCGGCGCAGGCGCCGCAGCGCGTGCAGCGCGCATCGGCAACGGGCGCGCCGCGGGCGGGCAGCGACAGGGCGCCGGCCGGGCAGGCCTCGACGCAGGCGCCGCAGCGCGTGCAGCGGTCATCCCGCCGCAGGATCACGGGCTCGAGCGCCTGGCCCTCGGGGTTGTGGCAGAAGCGGCAGGTGCACGGGCAGCCCTTGAGAAAGACCGTCGTCCTGAGCCCGGGGCCGTCGTGCACGGCGAAGCGCTTGATGTCGAAGACGATGCCCATACGGCTAACGATACAGAGCGGCAGCGCGGAGCGGAAGGCTCGTCCCGCGCGCCCTCACTTCTCCACGCTGAAATCCCACGTCGCATCGTCCTTGAGGTCGCGCTGCTCGTGCTTCACCACGCCGGCGACCGTGCGGATCTCGACCTGGTAGCTCCCTTTCGCAAGGCCGCTCAGCCGGTACCACCCCGACTGATCGGCGACGGTCGTGTGTTGCACCGTGCTGGTGAGGGCGCCCGTCGTCTTGACCCACGAGAGCGTCACGCGCGCCCCGGGCTGCGCGTTGCCGCCCGACAACACGCGGCCGTCGACGACGATATCGCCGCGCCCGAAGACAAGCTCCACTGACTTGCGCTCGCCGGCCTCGAGCGTCGCCCCGCGCACGCTGTAGTGCGGCGCGGCCCATGTGTCGAACATCAGGTCTCCCGCCGGCACGTCCTCGGCCGCGAAGGCGCCGTCCGGTCCGCTCACGACCCTGACCTCCTGCGACCAGCTCTTCGCGCTGCGCACGCGGAACGCGAAGCCCGTCATGGGCGCGCCCTCCGCGTCGACAAGCACGCCATCGATCGCGCCGACCTCGGACGCCTCGAGCACGAGCTCGATCTGGAGCGTCGCCCCGTCCTCGACCGCGATGTCGCGCGTGCGAAGATCCTTGTAGCCCTTCTTGGGGAACACCGAGAGCATGTAATCATCGCTCGCCTCGATCTCCGTGAAGCTGAACCGGCCGCCGGCGCCGCTCCGGGCGTGGAGATTCACCTTGACCTTGGCGCTCGTCAGGAGCACGGCCTCGCCCTCGACGCCCTTGCCCGAGGAGTCGTTGAGCGCGCCCTCGATGGCCGAGTTCCCCGCGGCCGGCGTCAGGGTGAAGTTGACTTCCTTGGCCTCCTCGCCCTGCGCCGGCCGGACGACCTCCTCCTGGCGCCGGTACCCGGGCTTGAGCGCCCGCAGAAAGAGCGTGCTCGACCAGGGGGCGTCGAGCCGGTAGCGCCCCGCCTCGTCCGCCTGCGACTGCACCGTGTTGGACGCGATCGCCATGACCGTCGTCCCGGGGAGCGCCTGGCCGTCCGGGTCGGCGCACACGCCCGTGATGGCGACGATCGCCGCCGCGCGGAACTCGAAGTCCACCGCGGCCGACGACGGCACGGCCACGGTCTTGCGCTTCTCCTCGCCCGTGAGCTGCCAGGACGCCGTGATCATGAAGCTCCCCCCGGGCAGATCGCGCAGCTCGTAGAAGCCCTCGGCATCGGTCTGGGCGCGCACCGACTGCTCGGCGTACGGCCACAGGTCGACGACCTCGCTCTCGCTCGCCCCCTGGCTGAGCTGCACGTTGACGCCCGGAAGCGGATTGCCGTCGGAATCCAGGGCGCGGCCGCGAATGAGGTTCGTGGCGGCGCCGGTCCGCAGCGTCACCTTCTTGCTCTCGCCCTCCAGGAGGTTGATCGCCGCGCTCGTGCCCTTCGTGCCCTCGGCCGAACGTACGGCCAGGTTGTAGCGCCCCGCCGGCAGCTCGGGGAAATCGATGCGCCCCTCCCCGTCGCTCTCGGACTGCTTGTCGCCGTAGGTCGCGCTCAGCGTCACGACGACCTGGGGACAGCCCTGCCCGGTCTCGTTGACAACCTGAACGAGGAGCTGTGCGGCGCCCCTGCCCTCGAAGGGCCTGAGGCCGCCGTCGGGGCCGAGCGCGCCGTCCCTGCCGGCCGCGGCGCCCGCGTCCTTGCCGGCGCCGCCGGCGCCCGTCTTTCCCGTCCTCGGGACGCCGCCGCCGCCCGCAGCGCCCGACGTTCCCTCGCCGGGCTTCCGGTTCGAGGCGACGTTGGAGCCGCGATCGGGAAGCGCCGCGTCGCCGCCCGCGGCGCCGGCCGTTCCGCCGCCGACCTTCGGGCCCGCCGCGATGGCTCCCGTCTCTTCCTGCCCGTCGTCGCCGGGAGCGCCGGCCGACATGAGGAGCCAAACGAGCCCGGTTCCGATGAGGCCCGCACACACGAGCGCGATCGTCAGGTGGCGCGTATTCAAGCGCATACCTCTTCTGGAGCTTCCGGACGCCGGTCCCGGCCGGCGCCCTTATCAGAATATCCTCGATTGTAGTACATGGCCACACGCACGGGCGCCCCCCACCGTGAACTCGCCGGCCGCGCGCGGTAGAATGGTCAGCGGAGCGACGCGCGAATGCCCGCGGACCCCGCACGAATCACCCTTCTCACCCGCATTATCGGCGCCGGCGCCGCGGCTGCGGGCGCGGTGTGCATCGCCCTCGCGCTCCTCGTCCCCTTCCCCGATGCGCGCGCGAGAACGCGCATCACCCTCGTCGCGGCCGAGGTGCGGCCGGCGTGGCACGCCATGGCGTGGGGCGCGTCGGCGGCGCCGGGCGGCGGCGGCCTGAAGATCGCGCCCCTCGCCCCGGGCTCGGCGTGGGCCGGCGTCCGCCTGCAGCGCGCGCGCAGGGACGCGGCCCGCGACGCCCGGCGCCCGGCGCTCACCGAGGACTGGCTGGCGAACGGCGTTCTATCGTTCGCGCTTCGCGGCGGAGAGGACGCGGCCGGTTCGGTGCATCCCCCGCCGCCGCTCCAGGTCTTCCTCCACACGGCGCCCCGTGATGTCGCCGGCCACGCCGTGCGGCTCCGCCCCCGGAATTTCCTTCCCGGCGCGGGCGATGGGTGGCGCCGCGCGCGCATCCCTCTCTCTCATTTCGAGGCCGCCGCCGGAACCGCGCTCTTCGGCATCGCGTTCCAGACGGTCGGAGAGCTCAACCACGCGTTCGTGCTGCGCGATGTCGAGCTCCTGCTCGGCGAAGATGCCGGCGCGCCGATGCCCGCCGCGCCGGGCGGCGCCGAAGCGGACTTCGCCGCGCTCGTCGAGCTCCCCGCGCCGCTCAGGGATCCGCCGGCCGAGCCGCCGGCGATCGCGGGCGGCGCGCTCAGGCGCGGCGGCGCGCCCGTGTTCCTCCTCGGCACGCAGTCAGGCTACGACCCGCGCCACGACCTGTGGGGCGACTCGCTCGCGCCGCCCGCAGAAAGCGGCGAGCGATGGGAAGGCTACGACCCGGACCTTGCCTGGATCTACGAGACGCTGCCTTCCAGGACGCTCTTCGCGCGCGTGGGCTTCAACGCCTGGACGGTGTCCGCGCCCCCGCAGCCGTTCCTCGCCGGGCGCGCCGCGCCGATTCCTTCCGTGCTGCGCGCGTTCGACGCGGCGCAACTCCCCTCGACCGCGCACCGGATCGCGCTCCCCCTCACCGTCGATCTCACGCTCTTCGGCTGGGCGCTGGAGACGCTCCGCGGCGGCGCATCGATCCCGAACGAGGCACTCGCGCCCGCGGGCCATCACTACCTCCCGTTCGCGCTCGAAGGCGCGGGGCGGGACCTTTACCTGGAGTACTTCGCGCGCACGGCGGCCTTCCTGAAAGCGCACGCGATTCCCGTGTTCCAGTTCGAGCTCTTCAACGAGCCGGATTACCCGCTTCCCGCCGGCGCCGGAGCTTCCACGGCCGGCGCGCGGCCGGCGGCCGATCTGGCCGCGTTCGCGGATCGCTGCGCGCATCTGCGCGGCAGCTTCCTCGGCCTCGTCGGCGCGGCCGCCGAGACGATCCGCGAGGCCTACGGCCCGGCGCTCTTCGCGGTGCAGCTCAACCGCAACGACATCGTCGAGGCGACGCCGCTCGTCGACCCCGAGGCGCTCTTCGCGCGCCTGCCGGTCGTCACGGCGCCGACCGACGGCGGCATCTGGACCTTCGGCTCGGGCGCCGCCGAGCCGCCCGCGCGCGCCGTCGAGGCGCCCATGGCGCCGGCGCCGCTCACGGCCGACCTCCTGCGCGCGTTCGCGGGCGACGCCAAGCCGATCCTCGACCACGAGATGTCGTGCCCGGGCGAGCCCGAGGCCCTCGTCCGCGCGCTCTGGACGCGCGTCCTTCTCGGTTTCGACGGCGCGTGCCTCTTCCAGTGGAGCAAGCGCGCGTGGGAATGGCACACGGCCGAGGAAGGCGCGCGCCTGGCCGCGCGCTACGAGTTCTGCCTGCTCAATCCGCACGCCCACCCGCCGGCCGAGCTCGCCGCGATCGTGCGCTTTCGAAGAGAGTTGCTGCCGCACGAGGATCTGCTCCTTCCCAAGCCCTTCGGCGTCGCGCCCGCCGTCGCGTACGTGCATTCCTATGCGAACGAGCTCGCGCATCGCGTGCTCCCGACCGATCGGCTGCTCGGACGGGCCGCCTACGCCGCACTCGCGTACGCGCACGTTCCCCTGCAGGTCCTCACCGAGTCGATGTTCCGGGCGGCGGCGGGCGGCGCCGAATCGCCCCTCCCCTTCCGCGCCTGCGTGCTCGGCGGCACGACGTGCATGGAGCGCGAGACCGTGCCCGCGCTCGAGACGTACGCCCGGCGCGGCGGGGTCGTGTTCCTCGTCAACGCGGCCGCGCGCTACGACGCCGCGGGCTCTCCGCTCGACCTCGCCGCGCTCGCGGGCGCGGCGTACGGCGAGGAGGACCGCGCGGAGGTCGTCCTGCCGGATCTCCCCGAGTGCGGTCTGCCGGGCGAGGCGGCGGGGCGCGCGTTCAGAACGCTCGCGCTCGCGGACGCGCGCGTCGTGTTCCGCGATGCGCGCGGCGACTGCCGCGTCGCCTGCCGCGAAGTCGGCACGGGAAGGGTGTACACGATCGCCTTCGAGGGCAAGGGCCTGGCGCTCCTTCGCCTCCTGCGCGCGCTACTCGCCGCCGAACGCATCGCGCCGCCCTGGTCGCTCCAGACCGCCGCGGGCGGGCACGGGGCCAACGTGCTCGTGTCGGTTCGCGACCGCGGGGGGCGCAAGGCGGTCCTCATGGCCAACCAGGACGGCTACGCCAGGGATCTCAGATGGCGCTGGCCCGGCCTCGGCCCGGGCTGGCGGGCGCGCGTGCTCCTGGAGGGCGGGCGCGGCGAGCCGTGCGCGTTCGGCGATGACGGCGTCGCCTTCGCGCTGCCGGCCCGCGGCGTGAGGCTGCTCGTGCTCGCGCGCGGCGAGGAGGCGCAATGAAGCTCGCCGTGCTCGGCCTCGACGGTCTCTTCCCGGAATGCATCGATGCCTTCGCCGATGCGCTTCCCGCGCTCGCCCGCATCCGGCGCGAGGGATTCGCCGCGCCCTTGCGCTCGACCATGCCGCCCTACACGCCGCAGGCGTGGACGACGATGGTCACGGGCGTCAACCCCGGGCGGCACGGCATTGCCGGCTTCACCCGCCGCACGGGCGGCCGCGAGGAGCTCCTGGACCGGACGTGCATCCGCGCGCGCCAGCTCTGGGACTACCTCGCCGCCGGCGAGGTCTCGACCGGACTCCTGAACGTGCCGCTCAGCTACCCCGCCCCGCAGGTGCCGGGCTTCGCCATCGCGGGAATGCTCTGCCCGTCGCCCGCCGCGCCGGGATTCGCGTGGCCGCCGCCCCTCGCGGCCGAGCTCCTCGACAGGGTGCCCGACTACGCGATCGACATCGCCGTCAAGAAGAAGGACTTCCACGATCCGCGCGCGGCGGCGCGGCTCTGCGCCGTGCTGCGCGCGCGAATCCGCGCGGCGCGGTTTCTCCTGGAGACCCGGCCGGTCGATGTCTTCTTCTGCGTCCTCGTCGCGCTGGACCGCGCGTTCCACCTCTGGTTCCGCTACCTGGACCCGCGCGACCCGCTCTCGGCGACCGGCGCGGCCGCCGAGATCAGGCGCGCGCTCCTGCCGGCCTTCGGGGAAATCGACGCCTTCGCGGCCGAGCTCGCCGGCCGCGCCGAGCATCTCCTCGTCGTGTCCGACCACGGCTTCAGGCGCGAGGAGGGCAAGTTCTACGCCAACCGCTTTCTCGCCGACCACGGCCTCGCAGTCCTGCGGCCCTCGCTCAGGCGCACGCTCTCCGATGTCGCCATCCGCCTCCTCGGGCGCGACCGCCTGCGGCGGCTCCTTCCGAAGGCGCTCATCGAGCGCGAGATCGAAGCCGCGGCGCCGGCGCCGAACGGCAGGGCCTTCGCCGCGCCGCTCGCCGCGCAGGGAATCTTCGCCGCGGACGAGGATGCGCGCGCCGAGGTCGTGCGGCTTCTGCGCGACTTGCGGGATCCGCGCAGCGGCGCGCCGCTCGCCACTGCGCTCCTCGCGCGCGAGGAGCTCTACGCGGGGCCCGAATGCGCGCGCTTCCCTCACGTCGTCATCGAGCTTGCGGGCGGCGGCATCGAGGTCTCGCCGCACCTTCTCGGCCGCGAGTGCCTCCACTTCGCGCCCGAGGACTGGCCGGGCGGACACCACGACCGCCGCGGCGTCTGGATCGCGCGCGGCCCGGGCATCGCGCCGCGCGACGCGCACGAGCCGCTCGGGATCGAGGATGTCCTGCCGACGGCGCTCGCCCTCCTCGGCCTGCCCGTGCCGGAGGGCCTCGACGGTCGGCCCGCCCCCGTGCGGGGGGAGGCGTAGCCGTGCGAATCCTGCAGGTCAACAAGTACCTCTATCCGCGCGACGGCGTCACGACGGTCGTCGCGCAGACGCTGCGCATCCTCGCCGAGCGCGGCCACCACGTGATGGCGTTCGGGCAGGCCGGCGAGCGCAACTTCACCTCGGAGATGACCGCGGCGTACGCCCCGGCCATCGATCTGGAGAACCCGCGCATCTCCGCGGGCCGGCGCGCCGCGGCGCTCGCCCGCATTCTGTGCGGCACGGAGGCCGTGGCGGCATTCGAGCGCTTCATCCGCGCGATCAGGCCCGACCTGGTTCACCTGCATAACATCTACCATCACCTCTCGCCGCGCATCATTCCCTCCCTGACGCGCCGCCGCATTCCGATCGTCATGACGCTCCACGACTACAAGCTCTTCTGCCCGGGCTATCGCCTGCTCAGGCCCGACGGGGACGGCGACCGCCTCTGCGACTCGTGCATCGCGCACGGACCGTTCGACGCGGTTCGCTTCCGCTGCATCAAGCGCTCGGCGCTCGCGTCGCTCGTGTGCTGGCTGGAGGCGCTCGCGCACCGCCGCTACTGGAGCGCCGTCCGCATGTTCATCGCGCCGAGCGAGTTCATGGCCGCGCGAGCCGTCGAGGCCGGCATCCCCCGCCGCAAGGTCAGGATCGTGCGCAACGCGGCGCCGGGCGCACCGCCGGGCGCGCGGCCGCGGAAGGCGCGGCCGCAGGTCATCCTGTTCCTGGGCCGCCTGCACGCCGAGAAAGGCGTGCGAACGCTCATCGACGCGTGGGCCCTCGCCGGCGCCCGCGGCGCGACGCTCGTCATCGCGGGCGACGGGCCCGAGCGCGAGGCCATCGAGGCGCACGCGCGCGCGCGCGGCGTACCCGCGCGCTTTCCCGGTTTTCTGGACGGCGATGCCAAGGCCCGCGCGCTCGCGGAGGCGACGGCGCTCGCCTTTCCGTCGCGCTGGTACGAGAACTGTCCCATGGCGGTGCTCGAAGCCTTCGCGCACGGTACTCCCGTCATCGCGAGCCTGATCGGCGGCATTCCCGAGATCGTGAAGGACGGCGCCAACGGCCTCCTCGTGCCTCCCGGCGACGCGCACGCGCTCGCGGGCGCGATCTCGACGCTGTGCGCGGACCACAAGCTGGCGGCGCGCCTGGGGCGCGCGGCTGCGCGCGACGCAGAGCGGGATTTCGGCGAGGAGCGGTACGCGCGGGAGATTGGAGCCGTGTATCGGGACGCGGCGAGAGACTGTAGTAGGCGGTAGTAGGCTATAGGCGATAGGCTATAGGCCATAGGCTATAGGCTTCGACTGAGCCTGGTTCTCGGTTTCATCTCGGACGCAGGCGGCTGCCGCTCCCCAGAACAGCACGAGGAGCGCCGTGAAGCTCAGCAGGTTGTTGCCGAGGCTTCCCGCGAGCATGCAGGCGTACATCACCCACAAACCCGCCAGGCGTCCCTTGCGTGCGCCGGCGGGCGCGGCGGCGGCGCGGCGCGCGAGCATTCGCAGCGCGGCGAGGTGGAAGGCGATGAAGCCCGCAAGGCCCACCGCGCCGCCCTCGACGAGGAAGAGCAGGAAGTCGTTGTGCGGCTCGCTGCCGGCGCCGCGGATCTCGTCCTGAACCGGGCTGACGCGCGGCACGCTTCTCAGCCCCCACCCCCACACCGGCCGCTCGCGCGCGACCGAGAGAAGCCCCCGCCAGATGTCGAGCCGGGCCGTCAGCGTGTTCCGCGCGTGGCCATCGGCAAGATCGACCGAGGGCTCCGAGGCGGCCAGCATCGACAGGCGCGGCAGAAGCAGCGGGCAGGCGGCAAGAGCGAGAACGACTGCCGCTGCAAGCAGCGCGGTCCTGCGCGTCAGGAGGAGGAACAGCCCGAGCGCGAGGAACGCGAGCGCGATCACGGTCACGCTCGCCGTGAGCGCGAGCACGGCGAGCAACGCGGCCGCGCCGGCAATGCGACCCCACCGGCCCGCACGCCCCGGCGCGCCGGAGAGGAGCTCGCCGCCGAGGAGCACAGTACCGAGGAGCGCCGCGTAGGCCAGCGTGTTGGGATAGGCGAAGGGCCCGCGCGCGCGGCGGACGCCGCTCACGGCCTCGAAGGTTCCCGATCCGGCTGCGTACTGGACGGCGCCCCAGGCCGCGCACATCGCGATCGCGGCCAGAACCGCGAGGTAGACGATGCGCCGCTCGCGCGCGGACGGCAGCGTGAGGACGAGCGCGAAGAAGGCGAGGATCGATGCGAAACGCAGCAGCTCGCGCAGCGCGTCGCCCGCGTGACCGGCGCCGAAGGTCGCAAGCCCCACGGCCGCCTCGAACCCGACGACGGCCAGAAGAATGCCGAGCGGGCCGCAGAGGCGCAGAGCGGCGCGGTCGAGCAGCCGCGCGCGCACGGCGGCCGCGACCAGCGCGGCGGCGCCGAGGGCCGAGGCGGGGTTGACGCCGGCGCCGAGGGCATCGAGGCGCACATCGGAGAACGCATCCGCCGCACCGCGCGCGAGAGCGAAGAAGGCAAGCCCCCAGGCGGGCCGCACGAGTGCGAGCGCGAAGAAAACCGCCGCAGGGATGCCGACAACGAGCGCCTCGGTCATGCCGCTTAGTCTACGCCAGAATCGGGGGACAGTCACCGGGGACAGTCACTGGGGACAGTCACCGATTTCCACGCGCGTGATCCCGAGAAGGTTGCCACGAAGACACGAAGGCACCAAGCTGCGCGTGGTTCGCCTTGGCGGCGTGCGCTGTCACGCGCCGTGGGCCGCTCCGCCGGCAGAATCCGGGGACAGTCACCGG
>DHGK01000215.1 GCA_002402755.1 Planctomycetes bacterium UBA4800 | reverse complement strand
GGTACATATTCGGTGAACCCGTGGCCCTGCAGGCGCCGGCCGTAGCCGGCGTTTCCCCCCTTCTCCCGAAGGGGGGACGGAAGGGGGGTTGTTGCAGGGTGAGCAGGGACGCCGAGCGATTGCCGTCGTGGAGCCCTCCGGTCCCCGCCTCCATAGCGCCGGCAGAACCGCAATTGCGCAACGGACGCGTTCATTACACGTTTCGACGCACGGGTTCACCGAATATGTACGGGGGAGCTCAGAGCCTATACCCTGTAGCCTACAGCCTCCGAACAAATAAAGCGCGGCGCCGGTGCCTCGGGACTCTGTGGCAAGGGTTGGGGCCCGAATGTATGTTCTTCGTGTAGGGCTTTCCGACGCCGCGCTGCGCAAGTGCAACCTCCTGTCGCGGTGACCGACACGTCCTTTCGGATCGGTTCTTTCGGCGCGGCCTCACGCGGCCGCTCTCGAGGGCGTGTCAGCGTCACAATCGCTATAGCTGGTTTCTTCCCGGCGCACGGGTGTCGTGCCGTACTCCGAACCGCGCGCAGGTTCTCACGACTCTCTCGGAGGATACAACGGCATCGGTGTCGCGGGTATGGGGTGTTCACCCCATGGCGCCAACGCCCGGGATTGCCCGCACAGCCCCGCCTGGAGTATGCTGTGGACATGTGCGGATGCGCGGATGCCGTCCGCTCGCGTAGGCATACGAGGCCTGAACGATCACCACGAGAGGAGACAAAAGGCATGCACAGGGATTTCGCGAGTCACGCGTGTTGTCTGTCCGGCGTGTCGCGGCGGAGCTTCATGGCGGCAACGGGCGCCGCGTGCTTGGCGCCGCGTGGTGCGGCGCCCGCGGACGCCGGAGATCTCGGCGAGTACATCGATCTCGCCTCGTTCCGTCCCAGGCCGCCGGTGAAGATCGTGAGCGCCGTCGCCCGCCACACGCCGCCCTATTGGCTGGGCTGGCCCGGCACGGCCTACGATGTCGAGGGCGAGCGCGCGCGCTACGGCCGCATCTTCGCCGATATCGCGCGAAAGACGGGCGTCGATCTTGCGGCCGAGGAGAAGCCGCTCGAAAGCGATGCCGACGTCAACGCGTTCGTCGAGAAGGTCAAGGCCGCGAAGCCGCACGCCGTGCTCGTCATGCTGCAGCACTTCGGCGTGTGGCACTGGGCCGATGCGATCAGCAAGGCCGGCATCCCGACGATCATCTTCTCGCCGATCGGCATGGCGTTCACGGGCCACGTCCGCGACATTTCCAGGCGCCCCGGCATCCACGTGATCTCGTCGCTCGACACGAACGCCGTGGCACAGGCCTTCCGCATGATCCGCGCCAAGGAGCAGTTCGCGGCGACGCAGCTCCTGGTCGTCGCGGGCGGGGAGCGCAAGGAGAACGTGCTCGAGCTTCTGGACACGAAGGTGAAGTACGTGCCGCGCGCGAGCCTCCACGAGCTCTTCGCGCGCATGCCGGTGACCGACGAGGTCAGGGAAGTCGCGGCCGCGCTCCGGAAGAACGCACGCGCGGTGGTGGAACCGAAGCCCGACGACTTCCTCAACTCCGCGCGTTCCTACACGACCGCCAAGCGCCTCATGCGCATGGAAGGCGCGAACGCCATCACGACCGACTGCCTGGGCATGGTCTCCTCGCGCGCCGTCCCGACGCCGCCCTGCATGGGCGTCTCGATGTTCCTCGATGCCGGCGTGACGTACGGCTGCGAGGCCGATCTCAACGGCGCGCTCGGGCTCCTCTTCGTGAGCTACCTCTTCGACAAGTCGGGGTTCATGAACGATCCGGTGCCGGAGACGCGCAGGAACACGCTCATCGCGGCGCACTGCTCGTGCGGCACGAAGCTCAACGGGTTCTCGGAGGGACCCGAGCCGTACATCGCCCGCTCGCACTCGGAATCCAACATCGGCGTCTGCCCGCAAGTCCTGTGGCGCGAGCACATGCACGTCACCATGGTCAATTTCCGCGGGCCTCGCGAGCTCATCCTCGATACCGGCAAGGTCGTCGGGAACATCGACACGCCGCCCGCGGGCGGCTGCCGCACCAGCGTGGAGCTCGCCATGGACCGCGTCCGCGACTGCCGCGATGTCCTCGGCTTCCACCAGATGGTCTTCTACGGCGATCACCGCCGCGATGTGGAGGCCTTCTGCCAGCTCTACGGCATCAAGGTCGTGAACTCGGACGCGCAGGCGTAGCCGGCGCACGAATCCCGGTGTGTTCGCGGAGCCCGGCAGGGGGCGGCGTGCCGGACAGGCTATCGCGCACGGTCGAAACTCGCGGGGCGACCGAGGAGGCCGCCCGGTTCGCCGCCGAGCGTGCGGTGCCGGCGGCAGAGCGATCGGCGAGGCGAGACCGGCGGGAGGAACGTGTCATGATGCGTACGCGCGGTGCGGCGGTCGGCCTCGTGCTCTTCGCGGCGGCCGCGGCGGCCGCGGGCGAGGCGCCCGCCTGGCGGCAGCTCTTCAACGGCAAGGACCTGACGGGCTGGAAGGTCAAGATTGCCGGCCACGACCTCGGCGACAACTTCGGCAACACGTTCCGCGTCGAGGACGGCGTGCTCAAGGTCAGGTACGACGCGTACGCTGACTTCGGGGGCAAGTTCGGGCACATCTTCTACAACGAGGAGTTCTCGCACTATCTCCTCCGCGTCGAGTACCGGTTCACCGGCGACCAGACGCCGGGCGGCCCGGGCTGGGCGTTCCGGAACAGCGGCATCATGATCCACGGCCAGGCGCCCGAGACCATGGCGAAGGATCAGAGCTTTCCCGTGTCGATCGAGGTGCAGCTTCTCGGCGGCTCCGGCACAGGGACGCGCACCACCGCGAACCTCTGCACGCCGGGCACCAATGTCGTCATGAACGGCAGGCTGCACACGCAGCACTGCACAGACTCGAAATCGAAGACCTATCACGGCGATCAGTGGGTGACGGTTCTCCTCGACGTGCGGGGGGACCGCGTGAAGCACATCGTCGACGGGGAGACGGTGCTCGAGTACGCGGAAACGCAGCTCGACCCGCAGGACGGCGACGCGAAGAAACTCTGCGCGGCCGGACAGGAGCTGCTGCTCCGGCGGGGAACGATCTCGCTCCAGTCGGAGAGCCATCCCGTGGAGTTCCGCAGGGTGGAGATCCTGGAGCTCGACGAGGGCGCCCCCGGCGCCCGCCCGGCGTCCGCGGCGGCCGCCGCGCGGCCCAACGTGATCGTGGTGATCACCGACGACCAGGGCTACGGCGAGCTGTCGAGCCACGGCAACCCGGTGCTCCGGACTCCGCATCTGGACCGCCTGCGCGGCGAGAGCGTGCGATTCACCGATTTCCATGCCGCGCCGATGTGCACTCCCACGCGCGGCCAGCTCATGACAGGGCGGGACGCGCTGCGCAACGGCGCGATGAACGTCAGCAGCGGCCGCACGCTGCTCCGGCGCGGCATCCCGACGATGGCGGACCTGTTCGCGGCCTCCGGCTGGCGCACCGGGCTCTTCGGCAAGTGGCATCTGGGCGACGCCTATCCCTACCGGCCGCAGGATCGCGGCTTCCACGAGAGCATCTGGTTTCCCTCGTCGCACATAGGCTCCCTGCCCGACGCGTGGGAGAACGACTACTTCGACGACACGTATATCCACAACGGCCGCGCTCGCGCCTTCAAGGGCTACACGACGGACGTCTTCTTCGGCGAGGCCATCGCCTGGATGAAGGCGGAGGCGGCCGCGGGGAGGCCGTTCTTCTGCTATCTGGCGACTGCCGCGCCGCACGGGCCGCACTTCGTGCCCGACCGCTGCCGCGCGCCCGTCCGCGCCGCGCTCGAGGCCGCGCGGGAGAAACTGGCGAGTCAGCGTCCCGAGGAGACGCGCGCGATGGATGCGAACGTCGAGCGGGAGCTCGTCAGCTACCTGGCGATGATCGCCGACATCGACGAGCACATGGGTCGCCTGGAGGCCTTCCTGCGCGAGCAGGGCCTGCGCGAGAACACGCTGCTCATCTTCCTCACCGACAACGGGAGCACCTTCGGGCCGCGGTACTTCAACGCGGGCATGAAGGGCGGCAAGACGACGCTCTGGGAGGGCGGGCACCGCGTGCCCTGCTTCGTGCGCTGGCCCGCGGGCGGACTACGGCCCGCGGGGGACGTCGGCGGGCTCACGCAAGTCCAGGACATCCTGCCGACGCTTGCCGATCTCCTGGGGCTCGAGGCGCCGGCCGGCGCGCGGTTCGACGGATCGAGCCTCGCGGGCGTGTTGCGCGGCAGCGCGCCCGTGCCGGAGGAGCGCATGCTGGTCATCAACTACAGCCG
>DHGK01000046.1 GCA_002402755.1 Planctomycetes bacterium UBA4800 | reverse complement strand
GGCACGCCCAGGGCCGCGTGAAGATCGCGCCCGAAGAAGTACCCGACGGCCGAGAAGTCGCGCACGGTCTCCGGGCTCAGAACCGCCCATGCGGCCTTCACGTCGGCGAGGGGCTCCAGCGCCACCACCCGCGGCACCGAGAAGAGCCGGATGCCCGCGTGCACGGCCTTGGCGACCTCCTCGGCCGCGTTTGCGGACGCTCCCACGGTCCACTGCATGTTTGACTGTCCGGAGCACACCCACACGTCCCCCACCAGCACGTCGCGAAGCACGATCTCGTTCTTGCCCTTGACAGTGATGTCGATGGGACCGCCCGCCGGCATGGGCGCCAGCCGCACCATCCACCTGCCGTCGGCGCCGGCCTTCGCGGCCGCGGAGGCGGCGCCGGCCGCCACCGTGACATCCTCGCCGGGCTCCGCCCTGCCCCAGATCGGCACGTGCATGTCGCGCTGGAGCACCATGCGGTCGCCGATGACCGCGGGCAGCGTGACATCGGCGTACAGCGACGACCATGCGCACAGGATGCAGACGACCGCAACGCCTCGAGCTCTCTGATGCATNNGCTGCGATCCTCACATCATAGAAGGCGCGGCCCGGCGTGACAACGGGCGTTGGCGGCGGCGGACGGCTATTTCACGACGTCGATCGCGTGCGCCGCGATCGTCCACGGAATCGAGCCCAGGCGGTGCAACTCGCTCCCGAGCGCCGCGATGAGCTCGGCCTCCTGCAGGCGGTCGCAGAGGACATCGTCGAGCGCGAGCGGCTTCTCGCTGGCGATGACGTGGAACGTCTCCTTCCCCGCGGGGCCGAGCACCTCCAGATCGAAGGGCAGCCCGTTCTCGTTGGGAACAGTGTACGTGCGCCCGGGCTGGACAAAGTCGGACCGCGACTGCAGGACCGGGATGAACGCCTGGGCGGTCCCGCTGGCGTGCACGCTCGCGATCACGATGAAGCACTTGCGATTGGCCCGGACGTACAGGGTCACGCTGTCGCCGATGCGGTACGAATCCCGGTCCGTCCACACGTCGACGCGGAATCTCCTGTCGCGCGGCACGAACACGTCCCAGGCCGAGCGGGCAGGGTCGCCGTCCGGAACGTCCCCGGCGCCCAGGTTGACCGCGAGCATGATCGGGTGGGTGCGGCCGTCGTCGACATCGTACGCGAACGTTGCGATCTCCCGGCCGATCGTGCCGACGAGCAGGACGTCGTCGCCGGTCTTGGCGATGGTGCGCGCGAGGTCCGCGTCCGCCTCGTAGGCGACGCCGCGCACGATGCGGCCGCCCCCGGCGTCGATCGCGGGGCGGAACGACGGCACCAGGTCCCCGTCCCGCGCCAGCACGTGCGCGATCTGGAGCGGCACGTTCTTGCTCGGCTTCTCGCCGCCCGGCTCGGGCTCGAACGAGGCCACGCCGACGCGCTTCCAGCCCCACATGCCGGCCAGCTCGCGCACGCGCGCGGCCGCCTCCTCGGCGTAGCACTCGATGAATCGTTCCCGCATGGGCGCCTTCACGTCCAGCGGCAAGCTGGGCGAGTAGCCCCGCCTGAGAAGCTGCATCGCGCCCTCGTGGTCGCCGTTCTTGGCCTTCGTCGCGGCAAGCTCGCTGCAGGCCCTCGCCATGCGCTCGGAAACCTGCGCGCGGGCGTAGGGATACTTCCCGATGGCGCGCTGGTACGACCGCACCGCCTCCTCGTGCCTGCCCGTGTCGTACGCATCGTCGCCGGCCTTGAGCAGCGGATCGAGCTCGTCGGCCTGGGCCTCCCTGACCTGGCGCTCGCACTCCTCGATGGCCTTCTTCGGGAACGATACGAGCACCCAGTACTTGTAGCGCTTGAAGTTGTGCGAGATGCCGTCGTCCCGGTTCTCCTTGATGCGCCAGAGCTCCCAGTACGAGTCGATGTGCCGCATGCCGCACACGATCGTGTCGACGATCACCGACTTCTCGGTCTCCCACCTGAGCCTGTCGCGGTTGAAGTGGTTGCCGCGCGCCTCGTCGGCATCCTCGCTGTCGTAGGTCGTCGAGATGCTCCGCATCCTGACCTCGACGCTGCGGGCGATCTGCTCGATGGCATCATCGACGGCCTTGTTCATCGCCCGGCGCTCGTCCAGAGCGTTCACGGCGATCGACCTCCCGACGTAGTACTTGAGCGCGTCGCTGTCCGGCGGCGTCCTGAGGACCCACTCGGGGGTCATCGGCCTGCTCTTGTCGATGCGCTGCTCGGCCTGCTTGCACCCCCCGCACAGGAGCGCCGCGGCCGCAGCCGCCAGGACCCCGGGGCCCCACTTCGCCGTCATGGCACGCGTCATAGATCCTCCTCCGTCGGGAAACGACACGTAGAATCCGACATGTCCGGTTTATCGGCCTTTGATGGCGGAAACTTGAGCCCGCGGCGTGATTTTCGGGTTTCGCGCCCTCGTCCCGGGCCCTGCGCCCGCGGATTCGCCTATCCCCTTCCCTTCCGCGCCCTGTCGGCCACGGTCTTCGGGTCGTCCAGATACCCCCCGCCGCCCTGCCCCGTGAACGCATCGAGCGCCGCGACCGCCACGCACGCGAGCCCTTCGACGGTCGGGTGCAGGCGATCCCTCTGGAGGAGCGCTCGCGAGGCGGCCCCCGAATAGACCCTGGCGCCCGCGCGGACCTCGCCCCCCGCGCGCAGCTTCGCGACCAGGTCCGAGAGCGGCAGCACGACCGCGCCCCGCCCGGCCGCCCATTCCCGGATCCGGAGGTTCATGCGCGCGCGCGTCTCTTCCGCCGGCACCTGCGCCGCCGAGAGCATGATGCCGATCGCCTCCGACATGTCCGGGAGATCGCCGGCGATCACCGGGCAGGAGAAGCGCTCGAGGAGCCGCAGGCCCTGCTCCAGGCGCTCCGGCCGGTCCTCCTCGGCGGCGACGACCCCGTAGCCGAACCAGAACAGGAAATCCAGGGCCACGACCAGGGTCGGGTTCGCCTCGGCGGCCTTCTCCGCGAGCAGGGCGCCCGTGTCCGCCGGCCGCATGAAGAAGAAGATGTCGGCCGCGCTCGCGACCGGGTCGTGCCGCGCCGTGAGCGCGCATTCCAGGACGCCCGCAAGATCGAGCGGCCTGCCGGCCTCGACATCGAGGGCGAAACCGGCCGACATGCTGGCCCCGATGACGGCCACGCGCTCGAACGCGCGCTCACGCGACGACGCGCACGCGCACAGCGCGCACAGCACCGCGGCCGCCGCCGCGCGCCCGATCGCCCTCGCCATCACGCCGATCCTCATGCGAGCCTCCTTCCGGCCGTCAACGATCCTCGATGCGCGCCTTGGCTTTCTCGGCGTCGATGAAGTCCTCGAGCGCGGTCTCCCCGGCCTCCCTCGCCAGAACTGCGGCGATGCTGCCCCGCGCCTCCTCGATCGTGGCCGGGCAGGCCGGCCGCCGGTCGAGCAGCTTCGCAATGTGGATGCCAAGCTCGGTCTCGAACACGGGGCTCACGGCGCCGACATCGAGCGCGAAGACCGCGTCATCGAAGCTCGGCACCATCTGCCCGCGCGGAAAATACCCCAGGTCGCCCCCGTTGTCGGGGCAGTCGGAGTGCGCCCGCACGAGCGCATCGAAGTCCTCGCCCGCGGCGATGCGCGCCCGCACCGCCTCCATCTCCGCCCTGAGCGCGGCGCGATCCGCGCCCTCCCCGGCGTGCTTCACGATGTGCGCGGCGCGCACCAGCTCCGGCACCGTGAACTGCTCGGGGTACAACTCGTGGTACGCGCGGATCTCGTCCTCGCCGGGGGCGATCGCGGCGCTCTCGATGCGCTCGATGAGCCGCGCGACCTTCATCTCGAGCGCGATCGTGCGCTTGATCCCCTCCTCGGCCGACGGGTCGAGCCGGAAGTGCTCGAAGTACGCCCGCCGGCCGCCGTACTCCTTGACCATGTCGCGGAACCGCCGGTCGACGCGGTCGGGCGGCACCCGCTCCGGGTCGCGCCGCGCCGCCTGGCGGAGCAGCACCCGCTCGATCACGTCCTCGCGCGCCCATTCCCTGAGCTCCGCCTCGCGTTCCGCGCGCGGCTTGTCCGCGAACGTGCGCTCGTACTGCGCGCGCAGCCTGGCGACCTCCCGATCGATCTCCTCGTCCGGCACGCACTCGTCGTTGACGTACAGCATCGCCCGCCCTCCTCCCCGCTCACGCCCTGCCGCGGTACCGCGCGCCGATGCGCGCGAACACGGGCAGGGACCGCGCGATAGTGGCATCGTGCACGCAGTACGCGAGCCTGAAATGCCCCGGTCCGCCGAACCCGCTGCCCGGCACGGCCAGGATGTTCGCGTCCTGAAGCTCGCGCACGAACGCCACGTCGTCGGGGATCGGGCTCTCTGGAAACAGGTAGAAGGCGCCCTGCGGTTTGGCGACCTTGAACCCGGCCTCGATCAGGCCGCCGTACAGCGCATCCCGCTTGGCCCGGTACACATCCACGTTCACCGTCACGCCCCGGAGGCGCGCGACCAGGCGCTGCATGAGCCCCGGCGCGTTCACGTAGCCGAGGACGCGGTTGCAGAAGACGAGGCCCGCCGCGATCGTCTGGAAGTCCGCGGCGCGCGGGTTGAGCGCGCAGTACCCGATGCGCTCGCCCGCGAGCGACAGCTCTTTCGACCAGGAGTTCGCGAGCAGGCTGTGCTCGTAGTGCGGGAAGATCGGCGGCACGCGCGCCCCGTCGTACACGATCTTCCGGTACGGTTCATCGGCGACCAGGTAGATCGTGCGGCCGAATTCCTTCGACTTCGCGCGGAGGAGCGCCCCCAGCGCCGCGATCGCGTCCTCGGGGTAGACGGCGCCCGTCGGGTTGTTGGGCGAGTTGATCAGCACGGCCCTGGTCGCCGCGGTGATCGCGCCCGCGAGCGCCTCGACATCGAGCGTGAAGCCCGGCCCGGCCGGGGCCGTGACGAGCGTTCCCCCGTGATTGTCGGCGTAGAAGTCGTACTCGACGAAGTACGGCCGCGGGACGAGCACCGCATCGCCGGGGTCCAGGATCGTCTTCAGGATCACGTTGAGCGCGCCGCCCGCGCCGCACGTCATGACGACCGCCTCGGGCGGCACATCGACCCCCTGGTCCTCGCCGATCGCCGCGGCGACCGCCTGCCTGGTTTCGAGGTACCCCGCGTTCGGCATGTAGCCGTGCTTGAGCGCGATGTCCTCCCCGGCGATCGCGGCCAGGGTCGCATCGACCTCCGGCGGCGGCGGCACGTCGGGGTTTCCCAGCGTGAAGTCGAACACGTTCTCGGGACCGAGCCGCGCCTTCAGGGCCGTTCCCGCCTCGAACATCTTCCGGATCCACGAGGCGCGCGCGAGCGACCCCTTCACTTTCTCCGCGATGCACATCGTCGAGCGCTCCTTTCC
>DHGK01000060.1 GCA_002402755.1 Planctomycetes bacterium UBA4800 | reverse complement strand
CGGGCGCGGGAGCTTCCGCCGGCGCTTCGGGCGCGGGCGTCTCCGGGGCCGGCGCGGGCGCGGGAGCTTCCGCCGGCGCCTCGGGCGCGGGCGTCTCCGGGGCCGGCGCGGGCGCGGGAGCTTCTGCCGGCGCCTCGGGCGCGGGCGTCTCCGGGGCCGGTGCGGGCGCGGGAGCCTCCGCCGCCGGCGCGGGCGCCGGAGTCTCCGTGCCGGCCTCGGGCGCCGTCACGGGCGTTTCCGTACCGGCCTCGGGCACGGGTATTTCCGTGCCGGCGTCGGGCAGGGTCACGGGAACTTCCTGCCCCGGCTCCGCCGTTTCCTCCGCGGAGGGTTTGGCGCCGAGGAGCGCGCCGTGCCTCTGCCGGACGTTGCAGAGAATGCCGACGGCGATCAGCACCACGACGAAGACCGTGGTGCCCCACATGGTCCAGCGCGAAAGCTCGCGGCCGGCGCGCGCGCCGAGAAGCGATTCCCCGCTGCCTCCGAACGCGCCCGAGAGACCGCCCGATTTGCTCTCCTGAAGCAGAATGATCGCTATCAGGACCAGGCCGAGCGGCACGAGCAGAATCATCAGAATCGTCAGAACGACCTCTGCCATTGTCCAGGGCTCCTTTGCCGAGTGTTGTCAGTTATGCGCCGCCGCGCGCGATGGCGGCGAAGTCCTCGACCTTGAGGCTCGCGCCGCCGACCAGCGCGCCGTCGATGTCGCTCTGCGCGACGAGATCCTTGACGTTGCCCGGCTTCACGCTCCCGCCGTACAGGATTCGCATGGCGTGGGCCAGGTCCTCGCCGTAGAGCCGGGCGACTTCCTTGCGAATGAAGGCATGGGCCTCCTGGCCCTGCGCCGGCGTGGCGGTCTTCCCGGTGCCGATCGCCCACACCGGCTCGTAGGCGATGACGACCTTCGCCGCGAGGTTCTCCGGAATCCCCGCCAGGCCCGCGCGCACATGCCGGAGCAGCACGGCGAACGTCTCGCCCTCCTCGCGCTCCTTGAGCGTCTCGCCGACGCACATTATCGGAATGAGGCCGGCCTTGAGGGCCTTGGCGGTCTTCTTCTGGACCATGCCGTCGGTCTCGCCGAAGATCGACCGGCGCTCGGAATGCCCGATGATGACGTAGGTCGCGCCGACAGACTTGAGCATGGCGCAGGACCACTCGCCCGTGAACGCGCCCTCGTCCTCGAAGTAGAGGTTCTGGGCGCCGAGCGCGATCCCGCTGCCCTTGAGCTCCTCGGCCAGAGGGGCGAGAAGCGGGGCCGGGGGGCACACGACCACATCCCCGCGATCGTTGCCCTTGAGGGCCGTCTTGAGCCCCCGGACGAGGGCCAGGCCCTCGGGGAGCGTCTTGTACATTTTCCAGTTGCCGGCGAACAGCGGACGTCGCACGCAAACCTCCTTCACCGGGCCCGAGCGTTGGTGCGTCTCGGCCGTCCGAGGCATTCGCCGCCGGCGGCTTCAGGCGGAAGCGGCGCCGGCGCGGGGACGGAATTCCCGTCGATTCTCGCGAGAAACGGTGTGATGAGTAGTAAATGGGGCATTCTAGGGGATTCGAGCAGCCGTGTCAAGGTTCCGGGGCCTCCCGCGCGCGGCCCGGAGCAGTTCCCGAAGAGGATGCTTGGTTGCGGCGCCGCCGTGGAATATCATGACTATATGGTTACGTGGCTGTCGGGGGGCCGCGGCGGGACCGTCGGGACGGGCCGTGGGAGGCCGCGTCCATGGAGGCGCCCATGCTCGGAAAAATCGCGTGCGCGTTCGTCGCGGCGGCGCTCGCCGCCGCGGCCGCGCGGGCCGATGTGGTCAGGCTCAAGAACGGGAGGGCGCTGGAGGGCAAGGCCGAGCGCCACGAGGACGGCTCGGTCACGCTGGCGCTCGCGGGCGGCGGAACGCTGACGCTCTCGCGCGAGCAGGTGGTCGAGATCGAGCTCGCGCCGACGCCCGAGGAGCAGTACGCGACCAGGAAGAGCGCGCTGCCGCCCGGGAACGCGGAGGCGCGCTTCGGCCTCGGGAAGTGGTGCCTGACGAAGGGCCTCTCGACGCAGGCCAAGGAGGAGTTCCGCGCCGCGCTCGCGATCGACCCCGATCACGCGGGCGCCCGCGAGGCGCTCAACTACGTGCGCGACGGCGAGAAGTGGGTGACGCAGGAGGAATTCCACCGCCGCCGCGGCGAGGTGCTCTTCGAGGGCAACTGGATCACCACGGCGCGCAAGCAGGAGCTGCTTGCCGCGCGGCGGCAGAAGGAGAAGAGCTCCGAGCTGCGCCGCGTCATCGAGCAGGCCGCCGGCACGGGCAGGAGCGCGGCGCAGGCGCAGGATACCCTCGCCGCGGCCAGGCCCGAGGACCTCGAGCTCGCCCTCATCGATGCGCTGACCGGCTCGACGAAGGCCAAGCTCTATGCTGCGGCCGAGCTCGGAAAGCGCCGCTCGCTTCGCGCCGTGAAGCCGCTCGCCAAGCTCGTCGTCACCGGCGCGAGCAAGGACGTCCGGCAGGCGGGCCTCGACGCGCTCGACGCCGTGAAATCCGCCGACACGTGCCTGGCGCTCTACGAGTACATCTACCACGAGCGCATCGCGTACCGCGTGTACGCGCTGCAGGCCCTGGCCTGCTTCCCCGACCCGCGCAGCGTCTACTACATCCTCCACAGCTTCCCGCTTGTGTGGGAGGGGCGCGACCGCGCGTTCATCTTGAGCAACGTCACCGCGGCCGCGGTGCGCGGGTTCGAGCTCGTCGACCGCCGGGGGCTGCGCATGGGCCTGGGCATCGAGGAGATCACGACGAGCGGCATCTCGATCGGCGGGGGCACGGGCCCGTACTCCGAGACGCCCGAGGACCGCCAGCGCCGGGCCGAGGCGTATCTCAGGGCGGTGCTGCTCGAGCAGCTCACGGGCAAGCAGTTCGGCGTCAACATCGACGCGTGGGATCTCTGGTGGCGCGTCGAAGGCCGGCAGATCATCGGCGAGCGCATCCGCGAGCAGGAAGCCGCGCGCAAGTCGCCCGAGCCCCGCGCGCCGGCGGCCGTGCCGCCGCCCGTCATGCCGCCGCCGCTCATGGACTGACGCGCCGGCGTCGCGGCGTCACTTGCGGGGAGCCGGCCCATCGGCGGCCGCGCCCACGAACTCCTCGATCGCCCGCAGGGCCTCCTCCGCATCGCGGTCCCAGAAGATGAGGTGGTTGGAGCGCGGCAGCGTCACGAACTCCTTGCGCGCGCCGCCGAATCGCGCGAACGCGGCCTTGGTGGCCTTGTACGAGGCGGCGTGGTCCTGCATCGACTGGAGGACGAGCACGGGCGCCGTCACCTTCGCGAGCGTCTCAGGCGCGCGGGCGCGCGCTCCGATGGCGCAGAGCTCGGTGACCGCGGCGGTGGGCACGCCGCGGTAGGCGAGGATCTGCTTCTTGACCTCGCGCCGGTTGGTGCCGAGGAAAGCGTCGCTTCTCACGACGAAGCGCGTGAACGGCTTCAGCACCTCGTTCCAGACCGGCGCCGGCAGGACGTAGTAGAGCTTGTAGGTGACATCGAAGTACGGCGCGACGAGGACGAGGCGCTCGGGCGCCTCCTCGGCGGCGAGCAGCGTCGCGAGCGCGCCGCCGATGGAGAAGCCGATGACGGTCACGTCCTCGTGCGTCGCCCTGAGCGCGCGGTACTCGCCGCGCACGGCCTGCATGAACTCATCGGCCTTGACCTTCTCGAGGTCGTAGGGCGTCGTGCCGTGGCCGGGGAGCAGCATGGCGCGCACGGTCAGCCCCCGGGCGTTGAGCCGGGCGGGCAGGTCGCCCAGGTCGTTGCGCGACCCGAGCCACCCGTGGACGAGGAGGCACGCGCGCGCCGGGCTTCCCGGCAGCGTCAGAGGCTCGGCGCCGGCGATGATGCCCGTGGCGGGATCGCGGACCGCCGCCGCCGCCTCGCGAGCGACCGCCTTCTTGGCGGCGCACGAGTAGCACGAGCCGGCAACGACCGCCGCCGCAGCGAGGAGCGCCGTCACGCCGAGGGTTCTCTTCATGCGCCGCATAACGCCCGGTCTCCGTGATGCCGTGCGGCCGCGCGTGCGCGGCCGGTTCCATTGTGCACCGGCGGCGGCGGCGTGTACACTGGATGCGCCGCGCCGGCGGCGCGCCGGCGAACGCCCCATCGCGAGGCGCAGGCGCACGCGGCGACGCGCAACGGAAAGGAGCCGCATGGCGATACCGCGCATCGGGCTCAACACGAGCCTCAGCAGCGAGCGCGTGGCCGTGGGCTACGGCTACATCGAGAAGGTCAGGCAGGCCGGCGGGGCGCCGGTGCTCCTCCCCCCGGTCTCGGCGCCGGCGATGCTCGCCCGGCAGCTCGAGGTCGTCGACGGCATCGTGTTCGTCGGCGGCGCCGACTACGACCCCGCCTTGTACGGGAAGCCGACGCACCCGAAGGTCGAGCTGGTGCCGAAGGAGCGCCAGGACTACGATCTGGCGCTGTGCCGCGCCGTGCTCGCGCGGCGGATTCCCGCGCTCGGCATCTGCGGCGGCCTGCAGCTCGTGAACATCGCGGCGGGCGGCACGCTCGTCGTGCACGTGGAGGGCCACGCGACGGGCGAACACACGGTCGCCGTCACGGAGGGGAGCGCGCTCGCGCGCGTTCTGCAGGCGACGTCGCTCGCCGTCAACACCTCGCACCACCAGGCGGCCGATGCGGCGGGCGCGAACCTCAGGGTCGTCGCGCGCGCCGAGGACGGCGTCATCGAGGCCCTCGAAGCGGCCGACGCGCGCTTCCTGCTCGCCGTCCAGTGGCACCCGGAGCGCATGCAGACCCCGGAAAGCGCGCGCCTCTTCGCGGCGCTCGTCCGCGCGGCGGCCTCGTCATGAGCGACGCGGGCGGCGTGTACATCGTCGCGGGCGAGGCGTCGGGCGATCTTCACGCCGGAAACCTCGTCCGGGCCCTGCGGGCCCTCAGGCCCGGCCTCGAGGTCCGCGGCATGGGCGGCCCGCGCCTCGAGGAGGCCGGCTGCGCCGTGTCGGTCGACCTCACCGAGTTCGCGGTGATGGGGCTGGTGCGCGTCGTGCCGCTCCTCGGCCGCTTCCTGGAGGTGATCAACCGCTTCCGCGACGAGCTTGTCGCGCGGCGGCCGGCGGCCGTCGTGCTCATCGACTACCCGGGACTCAACTTCATCCTCGCGGGCGTGGCGCGGAGGCTCGGGATCCCCGTCGTGTACTACTGCTGCCCGCAGCTCTGGGCCTGGGCGCCGTGGCGCGTCCGGAAGCTCCGGCGCCTCGCGCGGCTCCTCCTCGTCATCTTCCCGTTCGAGGAGGAGTTCTTCCGCGGCGGGGCGGCGGCCGTGAAATACGTCGGCCACCCGATATGCGATGCGCTCGCGGCGATCGACCGCGCGGCGGCGGCCCGGGAGCTGCGCGCGCGCTGCGGCGCCGGCGACGGCGAGACGCTCGTCGGGCTCTTTCCGGGCAGCCGGCGCCAGGAAATCGCGGGCCTGGTCGCGGCGCTGAGCGAGACGGCGCGAATCCTGGGCGGCCGCCATGCCGGCGTCAAGTTCGCGTTCTCGTGCCTCGCGGAGAACCGCGCGTCGATGTTCCCGGCGGGTTTCCCCGTCATCACGGGCCCGGGCGAGCGGCTCATGGCCGCGTGCGACGCGGCGATGGTCGCCTCGGGCACCGCGACGCTGGAGCTTGCGTTCTTCCGGAAGCCCATGACCGTCGTCTATCCGGCGGCCAGGTGGAAGCAGAAGCTCTTCAAGGCGCTCAGCACGACGCCGCGCATCTCGACCGTGAATCTGCTCGCCGGAACGGACATCGTGGGCGAGCACCTCATCGCGCACCGCGAAGATGTCGCCGCGGCGGCCGATGACCTCTCGCGCCTCCTCGGAGACGCGGAGGCGCGGCGCGCGTGCGAGCGGTCGCTTGCCGAAATCGCGGACAGGTATCTGCTGCCCGGCGCGAGCGCGCGGGCCGCGGCGGAAATCCTGGAGTTGATGGATCGCGCGGACGCCGCCCCCGGCGCGGATCCCGGCGTGCGATCGGAGCTGTTGCCATGAGCGCGCGCGACGCGGCTACGCCTCGGTTCTCGGGAGCGGAGAAGCTGCGCTTTCTCGTGCTCGTGGCGCTGCTCCTCGCGATCGCGGGCATGCTGTGGATGCGCCGGAAGGAGGCGCTCCCGCCCGAGAAGGGTCCCGCGGCGCCGCCCGCGGCCGTGCTTCCGGAATCCGCCGCGGCAGGGGCTCCCGCGAACGGGCCGCCGCTTGCGGGCGTCATGGACCCCGACCCCGTCGAACCCTACGTGTGGAATCGCGCCGAGGCGCTCGCCGGCGCCAAGGACGGGAGCGATGCGCCCGCACCCGCAGCGCTCGCGTATCTCATCTACACTTGCCGCACGACGCCCGCCGGCGACACGGCCCGCGCCGAGGCGCCGCGCGTGACGGCGCGCGAGCTGCGCGAGCGCGGCGAGAGCCTCCGCGGCGCGTGGGTAGAAGCGGTCGGGGCGGTTCACGCCGGCTTCCATGCGCCGGAGCAGGTTTCGTGGTCGGGCCCGACCGGCGTCTACCGGATCTACGCGAGCTATCTCTTCGATGCCGAGGGCGGCGCGATCAAGGTGTACAGCGTGCGCGACGAGCCTTCCTTCGCGCCCGGCGACATGGCGGCCGTGCGGGGCTTGTATCTGCAGACCCTGGCCTACCGGAACGCCGAGGGCGCGCGTGCGAGCGCGCCGGTCATCGTCGCCGAGCGTCTCGCGCGCTTCGAGCCGCCGCCGCGGGAATCGTGGCTGACGTCGTACGGCATTCCCGGGGCGCTCGCGGTGGCGGCGCTGGCGCTGCTCCTGGCCGGCCTGCGGCCGGGAGCGCGGTCCCGGACCGCGGGCGTGGAAGGGGGGCCGTGACATGCGCCGCGCCGCGGGGTACATCTTCCTGTGCGCTGTCGCCGCGGCGGGCGTGTTCGCCCTCGCCGGCCGGTTCGACGGCGCCGGCGCGCTCGACCCGCTCGGCGGGAAGACGCCGGACTGGCTCGGCATCGCGCTGATCGCCGCGGCGCTCGCGGCCGGAGTCGGCGTCATGCTGAGCCGCGACAAGAAAGGGAACGATCATGGCGGAGACGCTCACGAGTAGAGAACGAGTGCTGTGCGCGTTGAGGCACGAGGAAGGCGACCGCGTGCCCATCGACTTCGGCGCGTTTCGCTCCTCCGGCATCCATGCGGGAACGTACGCGCGGCTCAGGCGGCATCTCGGCCTGCCGGCGATCCGGCCGCGGCTCTACGACCTCATGCAGCAGCTCGCCGAGCCCGACGACGATATCAAGGAGCGCTTCCACGCCGATGTGGAGCAGGTGCATCAGCTCGCGCCGTCGTTCGGGATTCCGATCGACCGCTGGAAGGAGGGCGTCCTGCCCGACGGCACGCCCGTCATGGTGCCGGCGGGGTTCGATCCGGTCGAGCTTCCCGACGGCTCGCGCGAGATTCGCGAGGGGGCGACGGCCGTGGGCCGCATGACGAGCGGCGGCCTGTACTTCGACAGGGTGCATTTCCCGGCCGCCGGCGCCGAGACCGAGGCGGATCTGGATCGCCTGTGCGAGTGGAAGACGTACACGGCGGCGGACCTGGAGTTCATCCGCGCGCAGGCCGAACGGCTGCGCGCGCGGGACCGCGCGGTGCTCCTGTGCTTCGGCGGCAACATCTTCGAGAGCGGGCAGGGGCTCATGGGCTACCAGGACTACATGTGCAGCGTGGCCGGGAACCCGGCGCTCGTGCGGGCGATCGGCGAGCGGCTGGCCGCGATGTACGTCGAGAACCTGAAGCTGCTGCTGCCGCTCGTCGGCGGCCTCGTCGACATCATCGCGTGCGGCGACGACCTGGGGCTGCAGCGCGGCCTGCAGCTCTCGCTGGAGGACTACCGCGCGCTCATCAAGCCGTATCACCGCGAGGTCTACGGGTACATTCGCGAGCATTCGCGCGCGTACCTCTTCCTCCATAGCTGCGGCGCGATCGCGGACTTGCTGCCCGATCTCATCGACGCCGGCGTCCAGATCATCAACCCCGTGCAGATCTCGGCCAAGGGCATGGAGCCCGAGCGCCTGAAGCGCGAGTTCGGGAAGCACCTCACGTTCTGGGGCGGGGGGTGCGACACGCAGGCGGTGCTCCCGCACGGCTCGCCCGCCGAGGTGCGCGAGGAGGTCCGCCGGCGCATGCGCGTCTTCAAGCCGGGCGGCGGCTTCGTGTTCACCCAGGTCCACAACATCCTCGACATGGTCCCCCCCGAGAACATCGAGGCGATGTACGCGGCGGCGTACGAGTCGGGCGGCTACCCGTAGCCGGGGCGCCGTACATATACCGGTGAACCCGTGGCCCTGCAGGCGCCGGCCGTCGCC
>DHGK01000403.1 GCA_002402755.1 Planctomycetes bacterium UBA4800 | reverse complement strand
ACCGGCGGCGCCGGGTGATGGACCGATGGCGGTTCTATCCTGGTGCCCTATGCGGGATCCCTTGACCGCCATGAGGCGCGGGAACATAATGACCTCGATGGTCCACAGAAGGCCGATTACTAAACGTGAACTGGCGCGACAAGCGGCAAACATTAAGTCACGGCTACAACTGCCGCGTCGGCACAATACTGGCCGTTTCCTCCACGCCATTCTGTAAGCATATCGTCGCGATCAGCCCGACGTTCGTCAGTGTAAACACGGCTATACTGGTATCGGCGCCTGTACGGTCGCCAGCGTCAGTGAGCCCGTGTACTGCCCCTCGGCCTCGATCTGCCCCGTCAGCGTACCGGCCAAGCGATCCGATCCGAAAGCTGTTTTGACGGCGCTGCTTGTGTCTATTGTGTCGATGACGAATAGAAACTGACCCACCGGACGTGAGGTCAGTGTCCTGCTATGTTGATTGTCAAGCCCCGTTTCGTGTGGTTCCCGGCTGCGAGTCCTTTCTGAGCCGCTGCGAAGCTACCTTTTTCAGCCTGCCATTCGTGGTCGGCGTGTCGTCACATGCGTCTTTCTCGGAAGGCGGTGGGCGCCGCATCCTTTGTGACGCCGTCCTGAGGCCGCAAGGCACCAACGCCGGTTGCCCGCCGATAAAGGTCATTCGCCGGGCAGCGGGTGCACGATCTTCCGTTCGATCAGGACGCGAAAGTGCATGACCAGGCCGGCCGCCAGGTGACGGTCGCGCAGAAGCAGGCCGAGCTCGATGTTCTTGTCGAGGGCGGCCTCGGTCAGGTTGGCGGAGGTTATGAAGACGGACTCGTCGTCCGCGACCACGGCCTTGGCGTGCAAGACTCCTGCCGGCCCGTCGAGCGCGAGGGATCGGGGATCGTAATAGACGCTCGGGCGCGAGGAGCCCGGCCAGTCCGTTGTCCAGAAGTGATCGGCAAACTTGCGCACGACGGCATCGGCCGCCGTCGTGTCGCCCTTCCGGCGCTGGATGTTCAAGAAGAGCGTCACCCGAAGATCGGGCCTTGCGTCCATGCGGCGCGCCAGGACCTCGAACGCCTTGTGGCCGTCGAAGAAGGCGTACGTGCTCGCCCAGATCGAGCGTTCGGCGGCGCCGAGAAGCTCCTCGTAGACGCGGCGCGTATCCCGCGCGTGAAGGCCCGGCACCTCGGGGTACGACCACACGAGATCGGGCCTCGGCGTCCGTCCGGCCGCCCGATCGAGCGTCCGGATCCAGGCCGCGGCGGCCCGCCCGGAGATCCCGAGCCCTTCGAGCTCGGACAGCGCCGCGGCGATCTCCCGGCCGCCCGCTCGAATCTCGAGCGCCGATTCGACCGAAGCCGGGGAGTAGGGCGGCCTCACGAACTCGACGTCGAGTTTGGCGGCAAGCCTCTCCCGGAGGTACGAAGGAAGGGCGAAGAGCGATTCGATCATGGCACTGCCTTGAAGAACGCGGCGTCGGCCACGCCGAGCACCGGTACGACGAGCGCGCGGTCGAGATAGTTGTTCCGCATCTCGCAAGAGGTCTCGGCGACAAGCGCGCACCCGTGGCACGCCGCGCCGTGGAGCCACCGGCATTCCATGCTCTCGCCCGGCGCATGCTGGGCACAGATCGGGTCGTTCGAGCAGAGGGCGCTCATCCGCAGGGCGTGCCCGATGTGCGCATCCATGTGCCGCGCCTGCTGGACGAGCCCGCCGAGCGTGCCCTCGGCATCGGAGCTGCCCGTGTAGAGCAGGATTCCGTAGCGCTCCGCCTCTGCGTCCGCGTAGATCCGCTCGCGAATCGAGCTCGCGGGGTAGCCGCAGCGCATGGCGAGCGACTGGAGGACGAGATGCGAGAGCGTGTGGAGGAGGATGTACGGCCCGCCGGGGAAGGGGAGCCCGCTCTTCCGCGTCTTCGTCCATCGCTCGTGTCCGCTCTCGAGGGCCTTGAGCCGCGCCGCGACCGCCGGCCGATCGAGCCACCGCGTGACGGCCTCCGCGCCGAGCTGCACGAACACCCCCTCGCCGCGGTTCTCGACCGCCGGAAACCACGTGGGCTCCACGGCCAGCACGGCGCGTTCGACATCGGTCTCGTACTCTCCGTTGATGTCCGGCGTGACCGCCTCGAAGCGCGTGAAGCCGACGAGCGCCATGACCTCGCGCAGGCGGTGAAGCTGGAACACGGCCTCGATCTCGGGCCAGCATCCGGCGCGGCGCCAGGCCGCATCGGGGAGTCGCCGGGCGTGGAAATCGGGATCGACGGGCACGTCGTCGCCAAAGCCCTCGGGCGAGGCAAGCAGCGCCGCGAGCTCGACCTGCTTGACGGGCCGTTCGTCCGCGGCGCCGTTCTTCTTGGCGCGGATGGCATCCAGGACCTCATCATCGCGGAACGGGTCGAGCCGCTCGGCCACCTTCGGCTTCTTCTTCAAGAACGCGAGGTCTTCCGCCTTCTCGACGATATTGAGATCGTCCCACAGCTCCTCGACCGCCGTCTCGACCGCGCCGGCCCGGTCGGGGAGCGACAGCACGCTCACCACCTGCGGGAAGTAGGCGTTCGAGGCCGTCCGGATGAGGAGCCGGCTGTGGAGCTTGCAGCCTTCTTCGGAGTTGGGCCCAAGCCACGGCCGCGCGCCGCGGCAGAAGCCGAGCGGGTTGGTCTCGACCAGCATGGCGTCCGAAAGGCTGCGCGATTTCCCGCAGTTGCAGCGGACGAAGAGGTCTCCGAGATCGCCGCTCGTCCCGCGCTCGTCGAGCCAGAGCTGCCCCCGGCAGCTATCCTCGGGCCCATGGACGAAGCCGTACCAGTCGAGGTCATCCACGTGCCCCCTCGGACAGGCGCGCACGAAGCGCGTGGCGACGACTTTCTGGCCGTCGAGCCGCCCCTTATCGAGCGCCTTGCGATGGATTAGCCGGCGTGAGCGATCGCGTCCCTGCCCGCCGCCTTCGTCCTGCACCACGAACCACTGGGGAAACCGGTAGGCGACGATGCCGGTTGCGCGCTTCCCGGGCTCGCCGGAGTCGGAGGGCGGCGCGAAGAGTTGCGGCGCCGCGACTTTCGTCATCGTTTGGAGCTTGTGCGCGAGCCTGGGCTCCTTGATTTCATTGAGCGCGGTCGTCCTCGGCCACGTGTCCAGGCCGCCGACGATCGCCGAGTGCCTGGGAAGGTCGATGAGCGCGCCGGGGCCGTAGGTCGTTATGACCTGGCCGGAACGGATCTGGCCGTGGGCTCGGCGTGTCATGCGTGATCCTCCACGTCCGCGCCGCTCGGATCCTTGAGGAAGAGGTTGACGTCGGGCTCCACATCGCGAAGCGACCGGTTGGCCCGGAACTTCCGGTGGTGCGCCGACTCGAACGCCTTGTCGAGCATCTCCCGGAGCAGCGGCCGCGGCTGC
>DHGK01000165.1 GCA_002402755.1 Planctomycetes bacterium UBA4800 | reverse complement strand
TCTGTGCTCTCGGTGACTCTGTGGTTTCCTTTCCGTCAGATGCCACATGTCTGTGCATCCGAGCACGGCGAGAAAACCGTGAACGGTTACGAGGAAACGGCGTAGCGGCCGGCGGCTCACTTCCCAGCCGCGATGCCCGCGGCGTAGCGCCGCCAGGCCCGCATCGACTCGGCGAGGACGTCGCGCGCGTCGCCCTGCAGGCCGTAGCACTGGAGCCCGATGGGGCCGGTGTAGCCGGCGCGGACGAGGGTCGCGAGGAACGCCTGCATGTCGAAGGAGCCGCGGCCGAGCGGTTGAATGTAGCGCTCCCAGCCCTCCTTGGGGTCGCGCTCGTCCGCGCCGTTGATCGAGACGGCGAAGAGGCGGTTCCCGGCGCGCGCGATGAGCGCGGCGTAGTCGCGTCCCTTGTCCGTGCGCAGCCAGTGGCAGAGGTTGAACATGACGCCGACGTCGGGGCGGCCGACCTTCTCGGCCACGCGGATCGCATCCTCGACGCGCGCCAGCCAGTCGCCGGTGTGGTGGTAGAGCGCGATCTTGACGCCCGAGGGCGCGGCCAGGCCGGCGATCTCCCGGATGATCGTGACGCCCCGCGCGTCCTGCGTCTCGTCCGACGGCTTGGCGCCGCTGGCGATCACGGCGAGCATGGTGGGGCGGCCCTTGAGGAGGGGCAGGACGTCCTTGAGCTTGGGGTCGTAGGGTTGCGCCGCGCCGATGTCGATGCGGACGTAGATCTGGAAGAGCGCGAGTCCCGCCGCGTCGAGGGTCGCGAGCCGTTCGGGCACCTGGTCGAGCCAGAGGTGTCCCGCGCCGTCGTAGCCGAGTTCCTTGAGGAGCCCCGCCTGCTCGCCGAGCGTCCGCTTCTTCGAGTCGTGGGTGTCCATGCACAAAGCGAAGAACTTGTTTGGGATCCCCGGTATGGACACCGCTTCCCCCCTTTCACGGAAAGGGGGGACGGGAGGGGGGATTTCGATGTCGGTGTTGCGGGCGGAGCCCGCAACCATGCACAAAGCGAAGAACTTGTTTGGGATCCCCGGTATGGACACCGCTTCCCCCCTTTCAGGGAAAGGGGGGACGGGAGGGGGGATTCTGAGGTTGCGGCCGCCGCAGGCGGCCAGGTTGCGGGCGGAGCCCGCACCCATGCACAACGCGAAGAACTTGTTCGGGATCCCCCGTGACGCCGGCGTGTCGGCGGCGCCGAGGACCGGGGCGATGATGGCGGTTGCGGCGAGAGCGGCGCGGATCATGGCTGACTCCTTTCGCGATGCCTCATCGTACGCGGGGGCGGCGCTGCCGCGCAAGCGCAGGCGGGGCCTGTGCGCGTGGACAGCGTTCCGATTGATCGCTTCGGCGGCGTGATGTACACTCTCGGTATGAAGACTGTTCGTTACGTCTACTGGCAGGACGGCGACATGTGGCTCGGATACATCGAGGAGTATCCGGACTACATGACGCAGGGCGCAAGCCTCGAAGAGCTTCAGGAGAACCTGAAGGACCTTCACGACGAACTGACCAGCGGGCGCATTCCCGGCGTGCGCCGCGTTGCGGAACTGCGCATCGCATGAATCGAGTGGACCTGATCCGCCGTCTGGAAGAGGGTGGGTGCCTGCTCTTGCGCCACGGCAGGCGGCACGACTGGTATCGGAATCCTCGCACGGGGATGTGCCAGCCAGTTCCTCGGCATCGGGAAATCAAGGAATACCTGGCCCGCCATATCCTTCGCAAGCTGGAGGGGTGATGCCGGCGAGACGCGGTAACGGCGGTCGTCTCCCGCGCAGTCGAGTGACACGACGAGGTGACGCATGAACTCGAGCGAACGACTCGCGCGCATCGCCCAGGGCGGTGCGGTCGATCGCGTGCCCGTGCAGCCGATCAACATGATGTACGCGGCGCGCTACATCGGCGTTCCCTTCCGGACGTACGTGCGCGACTACCGCGAGCTCGCGCGCGCGCAGCTCAAGGTGCTCGAGGACTTCGACATCGACATCGTGACCCTGTGCTCCGATCCCTGCCGCGAGGTCGAGGACCTGGGCGGCGCCGCCCGCTACTTCCCCGACCAGTCGCCGACGCCCGATCCCCTGTCGCCGCTCCTCAAGGACAAGGCGGCGCTCGCGACGCTCAGGCAGCCGGATCCTCTCGGCGGCGGCCGCATGCACGATCGCGTGAAGGGCGTCGAGGCCCTCGCGCGCGCGGTGGGGAAGGACGTGCCGATTCTCGGGTGGGTCGAGGGGCCGATCGCGGAGGCGGCGGACCTCCGCGGCCTGAGCACGATCATGTACGACGTGGTCGGCGACGAAGGCTTCGTGCGCGATCTCTTCGCCTTCATCAACGAGATGGAATTCAACTTCGCCAAGGCGCAGTTCGAGGCGGGCGCGGAATGGATCGGCATCGGCGATGCCGCGGCCTCGCAGATCGACCCGGACACGTACGAGGCGCTCGTCCTGCCGGCCGAGATCGAGCTCGTGCGGCGCATCAAGGCCATGGGCGCCAAGGTGCGCATGCACATCTGCGGGAAGATCAACCACCTGCTCCCGGGGCTCGCGCGCCTCGGGGCCGACATGGTCGACGTCGACTCGCCGACCGACATCGGGATTGCGCGGCAGCACCTCGGCCCGGACGTCATGATCCTGGGAAACCTGGAGCCCGTGGGCTTCTTCCTGAGGAAAGGGCCCGCCGACATCATCGCCGAGCTGGAGGCCTGCGCCGCCAAGGTCGGGCCCCGGTACGTGATCGGCGCCGGCTGCGAGATCCCGCCCGGGACGGCCGATGCCAACGTCAGGGCCATGGTCGAGGCGGGGGAGCGCATTGCCGCGGCGCGCGGCCGCTGACGGACACCGCAAGTTCGGGCGGCCCGCGGGCCGATTCCAGTAACGGGTCGCGTACGAGGCATTTGGATTATCGGAACGACCGGCGAGGGAGAAATCGCATGCATGCACGAGCGAAGTCAACACGGTGGTGCGCGGCGCTGAGCATCTGTGCGCTCGCCTTCGGCAACAACGCGTCCGCCTGCACGTCGATCATGGTCGGCAAGAACGCCTCGAAGGACGGCTCGGTGATGACGTCGCACACCTGCGACAGCCATCAGACCGGCTCGGACGTCCAGGTCGTGCCGCGCGCGAAGCACCGGAAGGGCGCCGAGATTCTGATGACGAGGCGCCAGGACGACAAGAGCGGCCCGATGGAGCGGTACGGCCGCACGCCGGTGGGGGCGCTCCCGCAGGTCGAGGAGACGTTCGGGTACCTCGCGCCCGCCTACGCGGCCATGAACGAGTTCCAGGTCGCGATCGGCGAGTCGACCTTCGGCGGCCGGCCCGAGCTGGAGACGGCGAAGGGCCTCATCGATTGCGAGACGCTGACGCGCCTCATGCTCGAGCGCGCGAAGACCGCCCGCGAGGCGATTCGCATCGGCGGGCAGCTCATCGAAACCCACGGCTGGATCGACACGGGCGAGGCGCTCACCGTTGCCGACCCGCACGAGGTGTGGGTCATGGAGATCATCGGCCCCGGCAAGGATGCCGCCGGCGCCGTGTGGGCCGCGCAGCGCGTGCCGGACGACCACGTCTCGGTCGTGGCCAACGCCGCGCGCATCGGCGAGCTGCGTCTCGATGCGCCCGACTTCTTCATGGCGTCGCCCAACGTCATGAAGGTCGCGGAGGAGCGCGGCTGGTGGGACCCGAAGGGCGGGACGCCCTTCAGGTTCTACGAGGCCTACAACCCGGACGGCCGCGTCGAGTTCGCATCGACGCGGCGCGAGTGGCGCGCGCTCGATCTCCTGGCGCCGTCGCTCAGGCTCCAGCCCAACGCGAACGTGTTCCCGTTCTCGGTCAAGCCCGAGCAGCCCGTCGGCCCGGAGAAGATCATGGAGATCTTCCGCGACACGTTCGAGGGCACGGACTTCGACATGGTCAAGAACATCACGGCGACCGATGCGGAC
>DHGK01000201.1 GCA_002402755.1 Planctomycetes bacterium UBA4800 | reverse complement strand
CCGAGTACGTAGTCGAGCTCGACCAGCATCGGATCGACCCCGAGCCGGGCGGCCGCGCGCCGGATCTCAACCTCAGGAATCATCGACGGCTCCCACGCAGGGGTATGCCCGGAGCATTCATACGGACGCGCCAGCGGCCATCGATGGGGCCCTTGCAGGGTCCCCCCGGCTCGAGCGGCGCACAGCCTGCCGTGAGGCGTGTGTGCCACGCATCGAGACGGCGATCTCGGTCGGGCACATGCACCGCGTCGCCCAGCATATCGAGCATCAATCCCAAGCGCTTGTAGATAGCTCCCGAACCGATTCGCTCCAGATACTCGTCGAGCGTATTCCAGCGGAGCCTCTCGGCGGCAACCGGCATCATGGCGATCACGTGTCGGATTCCGCCGCACAAGTCCGGTCGATCAACGGCATCGACAAAGGTCTTCTCGCGATCCGTGACGATGATGCGGGCATGTCCTGAAACACGGGGCGTCGCGGCGAAGAACTTCCTGCGTCGGATGGTGACGAAGCGGTACTCGACACCCATGATGCGGCGCGAGGTGTGCATTTTCTTCTGCGTCGTCTGGACGAACACCGTACGGGGAGCCTGCTCCGTCCAGTGCCAGTAGTGACAGGCCGACCAGTAGGCAAGGGCCGCAGGCGCCGCCAGATGGCCCGCGATGACCGCCGCTTCTTCGGACCAGATACTCTCGGGACCAGCGTCGAGCGGGATGAGCAGGTACGTGCCTTTCGTCAGTCGGCGTACCCACCCGCCCGAACTCAGCCCGGAGAGAATCCGGCGTGTCCTGTCTTTGGAGCGGCGCATGGTTGAGGCGAATTCATCAATGGTGAAGACGCTCTTGCCCTCGGACGCCAAGCGACTCAGGGCGTTCGCGAGGGCGGAGGACAAGGTCCCTCGATGGTGTAAATTCGTATCCATTGTAGTTACCTATTGCGTCACTATTATAGATATAACTATAGCGAACGTCAACTTCGGCGGCCAAGGGGCGATGCTTGCGTCTCTGTGTGAAAGTGCTCACATGCGTCGATGCGCGCGCACCCACAAGAGTTCGCGGAAGAACGGCAAGTCGGCGAACACGCCGGTCGTCGGAGGTCGGGTTGCGTTACGCCGGACCGCTCGTGCGCACGGTGCGCCCAGAGGAACTACGTGCACTCGCAATGGCCCACGGGAGGGGCCCCGACTTCCGGTGGCGGCCGGCCTCAGTGGCCGCTCGACGCGCCGACGCCGTGCAGGGCCTCCGAGCCGCTGAGCTTCGGCCAGAAATAGCCGTAGCACAGGATGCCGATGAAGCAGACCATGGGCACGATGAAGCCGCGCGACATGTCGTAGTGATCGGCCACGGCGCCCATGAGCTTGGGCAGCATGGCGCCGCCCACGATGCCCATGACGATGTAGGCCGACGCGCCCTTCGCGCGCGATCCCAGACCGAAGATGCCGAGGGCGAAGATCGTGGGGAACATGATCGACATGAAGAAGTAGCTCAGGAAGACGCACGCGACCGACAGCCAGCCCAGCTTCAGGAAGACGATGAAGCAGGCCGCGACGTTGATCGCCGCGTACAGGCCGACGATCTTGTGGGCGGAGAACCGCCGCAGGAGCCCCGCGCCCGTCACGCGGCCGATCAGGAAGCAGATGAAGCCGAACGACGCCAGGAACGAGGCCGCGCGGTCGCTGATGCCAAGGATCGAATCGTCGAACGCGATCGCCTTCGGATAGGCATCGTGCAGCAGGCGGCGGTTGATCTCGTGCAGGCTGATCTTCTTCTGCGTGTCGAGCTCGGCTATGACCGTCTCCCGCGGCAGCCTCTGGGCGTCGAGGTCGGCAAGAAGCTGTTCCCTGCGCCCCTTCTGTGCGGCGTACTCGTCGAGGAGCTGCCGGGTGTTTGCGCTCAGGCTCACCCCGCTGAAGCGCTGCGGATCGTAGAGCAGCTTCTCGGGCTCGACCTTCTTGGGATCCTGCCTGACGAGCTGGTTCAATTCCTGCGCCAGGGCGAGCGCGAGGGGCTTGGTCTCGACCGCCCCGGCCTTGTAGTCGGCGAGCAGGGCGCGCGTGTCGTCGGACAGCGCGCCGTGCAGGAACGCGGATACGGGGTCCGCCTTCGCCTGCAACGATGCCGCGAGCGCCGGCAGGTCCTCGAAGTCCGCGCGCTTGATCTTCGTCCGCACCTCGAACCACGCGCTGGTTTCTTCCGTGAGCCACGATTGCGGCAGCGACGGCGGCTCGGCGACCATGTAGTTGATCAGGAAGCTGAAGATACCCGCCTGGGCGGCGACGTAGAGGAACTGCGCCAGGGTGGCGCCGGAGAAATGGTCGTGCGCCCAGATATTGTGGCTGGAGATGCGCTTCGACACGCCGACGAGCTTGATCGCGGCCGCGACGAACGCCAGCGCGGCGCCCAGGGCCAGCATGACCAGGATCGCACTGCCGGGCGTGATGGTCAGGCCGAACGGACGGGCGATCGCCGACGCCGTCCCGACGAGCGTCGAGCCGAGACCGAGCGTGTCGAAGATCAGCCAGAAGATCATGCAGAAGATGCCGATGAGCACGGTCGTATTGGCAAGCAGCAGGCCGTACGTCCGCCCGCGATGCATGGTTCGTTCCTTCGGGCCGGCGCCCTTGCCGCCGCCGTTCTTGTCGTCTATGTGGTAGTCGTCTTCGGCCTTGATGTCGGGGACCGGGGCATAGAAGAAGACGAGGGCCAGGATCAGCACGACGACCCCGACGCCCGCGTAGGGGATCCACAGGGTTTCCGAGCCCGTGCTCTGGCCCAGGGCGTCCTGGCCGTAGAAGAAGAGCCCGCCGGCGATCGGGCCCAGGACCCAGCCGACGCCGTTGCAGGACTGGGCGAGGTTGATGCGCGTTGCGGCGTACCGCGGCGGCCCGAGTACCGTGGTGTAGGGGTTGGCCACCGTTTCCAGGAAGGTCAGGCCGGAGGCCACGACGCAGACGCCGAGCAGAAAGGCCCAGAAGGCCGCGATGTTCGCCGCCGGGATGAACCAGAAGCCGCCCACCGAGACGAGCAGCAGTCCGGCGATGATGCCGCCCTTGTAGCCAAGCCGCGTCGCCAGCCAGCCGGCCGGGAGCGACATGAGGAAGTAGCCCATCCAGTGCGCGAACTGCACCCACGCGGACTGCGACAGGGTCAGGTTCAGCTCGTCCTGGAAGTGCTTGTCCATGACGTCGATCATGCCGTTGCAGAATCCCCACAGGAGGAAGAGCGAGCTGACCAGGATGAACGTGAATAACACGTTCCTGCCGTCCTTCGTCACGAACATGCTTTGCTGCTGGTCGCTCATGGGGATCACACCTCGCGGGGCCTTCTCACCGTGGACAACGGACACGCCGCCTGGCTTCGCATAGCCCGTAATCGTAGTGGGCGGCCCGGCGGTAGTCAATCGGGGGCGGCCCGGCGGGCGCAGCCGGGCGCGGCACTGGAGAATCAGTGCCCGACGAGAGCTGAAGAGGGGCGAGGGGCGGGTTTGAGGCTCGGATGGCAATCGATGGATAGGGCTTCGGAATTGTCACGTTGGTGGCGAGTCCGCTTCGCGAGTATGCCATGCGGCTCTCGATCGGCGCCCGCGACTCCGCCAGGGCCCGGTACTGCCGGCGCAGCCGGCCCACCTTCTCGCGTGTGTCGTCCAAGATCGCCTCCTGTTCCACCGCAGATCAGCCCGCGGCACGCTCGTCGCGTGACGGCTGCTCGTCCTCTAGCGGCATGTCAACCGCCCTACGTACGAAGGCCTCTCGCAGAGAGCGCAGTGAGCCGTCCTCACAGGCCGTTCACGCACCGCGTGATTAGCAAAGGAAGTCCGCTCAGAAGGCGAGCCGGCAGTGCGGGCGCGTTGCCGCAACTTGTTTCCGGACAGAGGCTTCCCTCTTTGCTAGATCGTGGAATACGCCGCTGCTCCATCAAAGGACTTAGCAAAGGGTCGCGATCGTGAGAATGGGGTTACTGTCCCGTGATCCGGGGCGGGAGGCGCCCCGCGACTCCGTACGGCGGTCCTGGTCGGTCCGTGTGCCGCTGCATCACGAACACCCGGAGTTGCGCGCCGCGGGGCTCACGCCACGACCACGCGAACGCATCCGCGCGCCGCCGCGCGGCTCTTCGGTCTGATCACGATCTCCACATCCCGGCCGAGGGCGCAGAGGAAACGAAACAGGCGGTCCGATGAGAAGCCCTCGAGCCTCCCGCGCATGAGGGCCGATACCTTGGGCTGATCCACGCCGAGGAGCGACGCGGCTCGTGTCTGGCTCAGCCTGCGCTCGGCGATGATGTCGCATATGCGCGAAGCGATTTTCGCCTTGGCCAGCGCTTCCTCGGCATTATGCAGACCGAGATCGGCAAAGACATTGCCGCTCGACCGCCTGACGGGTGCTTTTCTAATCACGGCCATCGTGATGGCTCCTGCTCCGGTCCGCATGGTGTTCCTCCGGGAACTCGCGGAGATTGCGTAGCGACGAGCCTATCCAGAATAGCGGCCTGCCTTTCAGCTTCATATCGGTAGTATGCCATTTGCAGCATGATCAGGCAAGGTCGGCGTGCCTCGTCAGGGCGCCAGCGTGAACTCCCGGACCTCGCCGAAGCGGGAGACGCCCTCGGCCTCGAGCACGAGCACGACGCGCGCCGGTTCGGCGACACGCTCCGTGAGCGCGAACTCGCCGAAGTCGGCGTCCGCGAGGTACGGCGTCCGCGCCGGGAGCGGCCGCCTGACGGCGACGCCCGAATCCCGGCCGGAGACGAGGTAGACGCCGCCGCGCGCGCCGGCCTCGGCGGGGGGCAGCCACTCTGCCTCCTGGGTGTTGCCGGCGGAGACGCGGAGCACGACCGGCGCCGCCGGGGCGACCTCGATGCGCGCGCCGCGCGCGGCTTCGACCCACTCGCCGCGCCGGTCCTTGACCTCGACGCGGTTGAACTCCGCGTTGAGGTGCTTGGGCGGGTTCCTGCCGGTGAGCGGCGTGTTGCCGACGGCGAGGAGCGGCACGCCGGCCGACGTCGTGCCGGTTCCCGCGGTCTTGACGCCGAGCAACCGGCCCCGTGCGGCGGCCTCGGCGTACGCGGCCTTGCCCTCGTTGAACGCGATGTGCCAGTAGCCGCCCGCGTGCGCGTCGCGGTCGGCGGCGAGCCACGTGTCTGGCGCGCGCGCCGCGCGCGGCGTCTTGATGCGCGGCGCGTACGCCGCCGCGCGCAGCGCCGCGGGCCGCGGCGTGCCGTCGGGGTTGCAGATGCCGAAGTCGCTGCGCTCGTTGACGCGATAGCCGCCCGGCCACCACCACGGCGCGGTTCCGTGCGCCCCGGCATCGAGCACCACGCGGTAGAACATCTCGTGGTACTCGGCCTGGCGCGCGATGGCCGCCTCGTCGGGGCGCATGGCTTCGTGGTCCCAGACGCTCTGCCCGAACTCGGCCCAGATGATCGGCTTCCCGCGCGTCGTGAATGCGACGTAGCGCGTGATGAAGCCGGCAGCGTTCTCGCCGTCCGGCCCCGGCGCGATCGAGTACCCCTCGGGGCAGATGAAATCGATGTGCTTCACGGTCGCCGTGAGCGTGAAGTCGTGGGGCAGCGTATTGCCCTGCCTGAAGCTCACGAGGTGCCGCGGGTCGCACGCGCGCAGGGCCCGCGTCGCGTCGTTCCACGCGCGGCTCATGCGGTCGTCCATGAACCGGCGGTAGGCGGCGACCATCACGCGCCAGGGGCCGTCGCCCGCCAGCTCCTGATCGGAGGGCGCGGCGACGGCCGACTCGCGGCGCGGGAGCTTCCAGCCCCAGTCGCGCTCGGCCTCCTCGATGCTGCCGTAGCGCTCGACGATCCAGCGCTCCCAGTCGCGATCCCAGCGCTGCCGCTGCGCGCCGCCGAAGACCCAGTTGCCCGGCTCCCAGATCGTGTCGTAGGCGAAGAGCGCCGCATTGTCGGCGAGCTTCCCCGCCTCGATGATCGCGCGCACCGCCTGCTCGTCGAAGCCGAGCGGGGAAGCGGCGCCCAGATACGCGAAGACCTTGATGTCGCGCCGCCCGCAGCGGTCCAGGAAGTCCAGGACATTCCTGATGTGCGCGATGCCCGGCAACTGGATGCTCACCATGTTCATGCCGAGCGCCTCGATGCGCGCCAGGTCGCGTTCGACCTCGTCGGGGTCGTAGTACCCGCGCGTGAGCCACCCGGCCGTGAAGTCCTCGGCTTCCATGCCGGCGACGTACTGCGGCCAGAAGTTGACCCCCACGGGATACCACTTCTTCCCGCGGAGGCGGAAATCGCCGCCCGCGACCGTCACGAACTCATCCGGCGGGGGCGCGGAGGAGCGCAGCACGACGATCTCGTGCTCGATGCGATCCGTCACGGCGTCACCCCGGCAAAGCTCGACCCTGACGGCGTATCTTCCCTCGCCGAGGCGCTCGGGCGGGCAGACGCAGCGCACGACCGCCGATGCGCCGGCTGCCACGGTCGCCGCGGCCTCCTCGCTGAATGCGGGCGTCTTGCCGCCGAGCGGCCGCAGCGTGATGCGCACCTGCAGGTCCTTCCCGATCGCGCTCGCGTTGACGACCTCGGCGCCGAGCGTCACGGATTCGCCGGGCCGATACGCGAATTCCTCCGCGCCGGCCT
>DHGK01000314.1 GCA_002402755.1 Planctomycetes bacterium UBA4800 | reverse complement strand
AGCGTCGATTTGCCCGCGCCGTTCCGGCCGAGCAGCGCGAAGATCTCGCCGCGGCCGACCGCCAGATCGACGTCCGCGAGCGCGCACACCCGCGGCCTTCCCCAGAAGTCCCGGAAGACCTTGCGCACGCCTGCGAGCTCAAGCACGTTCGCCATCGCCGCGCTCGCTCACCAGCCGCGCGCTGGACAGAAGCACCGCCAGCGCGCCCGCGTTCTGGACGATGGCCGCGGCCACCGGGCTCAGGTACCCGAAGGCGGCCAGGAACATGCCGCAGGCGATGAGCCCGCCGCCGATGACGAGGTTCTGCGCGGCGACGGCGCGGCTCCTGCGCGCGAGCGCGAGCAGCACCGTGATACCCCGCAGATCGCTCCTGAGCAGCGCCACGTCGGCGCTCTCGATCGCAACCTCGTTCGTGCCCGAGCCCACGGCCGCCGAGAGGTCGCCGGCGGCCANNGGCGCGTCGTTGACGCCGTCGCCCGCCACGAGGACGCGGTGCCCCTCCTCCCGCAGGCGCCGCACGAAGGCGAGCTTCTCGTCGGGAAGGCACTCGGCGATGACCTCGTCGATGCCCACGTCGGCGGCGGTGCGCTCGGACACATCGCGCCGGTCCCCGGTCAGCATGACGATGCGGCCGACGCCCGCGGCCCGGAGCGCCTCGATCGCGGCCCGCGCCTCGGGACGCGCGCGGTCCTCCAGGGCGAACGCTCCCGCGAAGCTCCCGCCCACGGCGACGGCGAGCGTCGAGAATCCGCGCAGCTCCTCCTCGAACGGCGCCGTCCCGCCCGCGGCAATGCCCGCCTGGGCGAGGAACTCCGGCCGGCCGAGGCGCACCTCGCGGCCGCCGACCGCGCCCACGAGCCCCCGTCCGGGCTCCTCGCGCACATCGCGCGCCTCGGGGAGCGCGATGCCGCGCTCGCGCGCGTACGCGCACAACGCCCGCGCCACGGGGTGCTGCGACATCCGCGCCACGGCCGCGCCGTGCGCGACCACCGTATCCTCCGCCCACGGCGCCTGCGCGAGGGCGCGCACGACGCGCAGCTCGCCGCAGGTCAGCGTGCCCGTCTTGTCGATGACGAGCGCCGAAACGCCGGCCGCGGTCTCGAGGCTCTGCGGCTTCTTGACGAGGATGCCGTGCCGCGACGCGCAGGCCAGGGCCGCCACGGCGGCGCTCGGCACCGCGATGACCAGCGCCACCGGACAAGCGGCGACGATGGTGCTGATCGCGCGGCCCCAGTCCTCGCTCAGCAGGAGCACCAGCGCGGCGAGCATGATGACGACGGGCGGATACCAGCCCACCACGCGCTCCAGCGTCCCCGCGATGCGGGGCCGCGTCTTCCGCGCCTCGACGATGAGGCCCCGCACTCTGGCAAGCGTCGTGTCCTCGCCCACCTTGTCGATGCGCACATCGAGGGCGCCGGTCAGGTTCAGCGTGCCGGCGTAGACCGGATCGCCCGGCGTCTTGTCGGCGGGCATGGACTCGCCCGTGATCGAGGCCTCGTGCATCGCCGATGCGCCGCGCTCGATGGTGCCGTCGGCGGGCACCGCATCGCCGGGCAGGATCTTCACGCGCTCCCCGACCGCCAGCTCCTGCACGGGGACCGCATCCCACGCGCCGTCGTCGCGCAGCCGGCGGGCCGTCTTCGGCGCCAGCGCGCGCAGGGACTCGACGGCCGTCAAGGCCCCCGAGGCGGTGTGCTCCTCGAGCACGAGCGCGCCCAGCATGAGCAGCGCGACGACGCCGGCCGTCAGGTAGTCGCCGAGCGCGAAGCACGCCACCGCGGCGAGCGCGACGAGCTCATCGAGCCTGCGCTCGGGCCCGCGCAGGTTGCGCACCGCCCTGACGCAAAGGAGTCCCGCGCACAGGACGGCGCCCATGAGGCTCGCGAGCTCGCCCGCGGCGTGCGAGGCGCCGGCGCGCTCGATGAAGAAGCCGTTGAGCAGCAGCGCCGCGCCGAGCGCGGCGGCCAGGCGGGCGCGGCGGCGGGAGGGCGGGGCGCTCATTCTGCCGGCTCCTTCCCATCGCCGCCCGCGGCCGGCGCGAGCCTGTACTTGAAGCTCCGCCCCTCGCCCGTCGACGCGAGCGGCCGGATGTCGGCGCGCGCGAACGCCCGCGCGCAGGCCTCGAGGATGAGGCGGCCCCGCAGCGTGCCGTCGCGCGCGATCGCGCCCGCGAGCTCGCGCGCGCGCATCGCGTCCCGCCGCGCGCGTCCGAGAATCTCCTGCGCCTCGCTCTGCGCGGCGTTGACGATCTCGATCGCGCGCGCGGCCGCGTCCGTCTCGCGCGCCGCGCGTTCCTTCCGCGCCTCGGTGAGCGTCGCGAGGGCCGCGCCGGCCGCGTTCTGGGCGCGCACGAACGCCTCCTCGACCTGCCGCGGCTCCCGCGGCCGCACGAGCGGCGAGACCTGCTGGAGCGCCAGCCCGCGCGCCGCCAGGAGCGGCGCGAGCTGCGCCTGGATGCGCCCGAAGTACTCGGCCTTGCCGCTGGCCGCGTCATCCGGGGAGAGCATGCGCACGGCAAGCGCGTTCCGGAGGACCGCCTCCGAGAGCATCGTCTTGACGAAGGCCCGCTCCCTCTCGCCGCCGGCCGCGCGCCCCGCGCCGAAGCTCGCGTAGTAGCGGGCGGGATCGCCCACGCGCCAGTCGGCGCGCACCCTGACGTGCAAGATGGCGCCGTCGCCGCACAGGACATAGCCATCGCGGCCGGGCACGAGCGGCGCCGCGGCCGCGCGGCGCCGCAGCGCGCGAAGCTGATCCTCGGCCTCCTCCTTGTACCAGAACGAATCGGTCGTTTCCTGCCTGACTTCCTGCACGGGGATGACGACGCGCGCGCCGAGCGGCGGCGGCAGCGTCAGATACGTGCCGGGCTTGTAGACGCGCACCGCGCCGTCGGGTTCCCTCGCGAGCCGCCCCAGGTTCAGCACGAGCGCCTCGTGGCCGTCGGGCACGATGCACAGGCCCGACGCGACGTACAGGACGATGCCCGCCCCCAGGCAGACCTTGAGCACGCGCAACGTCACGCCGAGCGCATCGGCGAGCGCCCGCGCGGGGCGCGAGGCGGCTCCGGGGCCTGCGGGCACGGGCGCGTTCACCGCCGTTCCTCCGTTCCGGCGGCCCCGGCCGCGTCCGTGCGCATCAGCTCCTTGAGAAGATCGAGCGGCGGCGTGTGCAGATCCCAGACGATCGTCGTCGGTCCCGCGAACAGCTCCTCGAGCGCCGTGAGCCTGTCCAGGAACGCGAGCAGCTCCTTGTTGTCGACCGCGGCGAGCACGCCCGCCGCCTCGGCCCTGGCCTTCGCCGTGATCTCGCCCGCCATGGTGCGCGCGTCGGCCAGGCTGCGCTCGTAGTCGCGCTGCGCCTCCGCCTTGATCTTGCGCGCCTGGGCATCGCCCTCGGACTGGACGCGCGCCGCATCGCCGTCCTTGGCACCGCGCATCTGCGCGAACACGCCCTCGGCCGCCTTCTCGGGCAGGACGAGCTGGCGGAAGCCCGCGTCGACGACGTCGATGCCGTAGGCCCGCAGGGGCTCCTTGAGCATGCGCGCGATCTCGGCCTCGATCCTCCCCAGCTCGCCCGCGGCGCCATCGCCCTGCGCGGCGGGCGGCGCGTGCGTGAGCGACGCATAACGGTGGCGCGCGAGCGCATCGTTGACGCCGCTGCGCAGCGCGCCGCCGATGAGCGTCTCCGCGGCCGGCTCCCGGCCCATGACCGCCTCGTGGAAGGCGCGCGGATCGCCGACGCGCCACAGGACGAAGACGCCCGCCACGACGAGCTGGCCGTCGGCGGTGCCCGCCTCCTCCAGAGCGCCCTCGAAGATGCGCTCGCGCATGTCGTACCGGTACACCTTCTCGATCGGCCACGGCCACGCAAGATGCACGCCCGCATCGCGCGGCGCCGCCAGCACGCGCACGGGACTTCCGAACCGCACCGTGAGCGCGCCCTCGCCCTCGTGCAGCACGAACGTCACCGCGTAGATCAACGCGGCCGCAACGACGGCCAGCGCGCCGAGAATCCGTGGAAGCTGCGTTCTCACCGCTCTTCTCCGCTCGTCATCCGCAAGGGCCGGCGCTCTCCCGTGTCGACCTCGAAAACCGCCGGACCGCCCGGCGCCTCGGGCAGGATCAGCTTCGGCCGCGCGCCCGCGGCCCTGGCCAGCGTCTCGAACACCATGCGCGGCCGCAGGACCGCGCCGAGCGCGTTCCAGAACGGCGCCAGCTCGCGCGCCGCGCTCGCGGCGGCCGCGCCGCGGGCCGCCGCGCGCAGGGCCTCGGCCTCCGCCTCGGCGGCGAGGACCTCGCTCTCGTACCGCGCCAGCGCCCCGAGCCGGATCCGTTCGGTCTGCGCGCTCGCGAGATCCGCCTCGACCACGGCGCGCAGCCGCGTCAGGTCCTCGAAGGCCGGCCCCACCTCGACGGGCATGTGCGCGTGCTCGATCGCCGTGTGGCGGACGAGCACGCCGTAGCGCGCGGCGCGCTCCTTGATGCCCTCCGCCAGGCGCCGTCCGAGGACGGCCCGCTCCGGCGCGAAGAACGCGCGCGGGTCGGTCGAGGCCGCGATGTGGACGAGCTCCCGCCGGAGGAGCGCATCCATGACCTCCTCGGGCCGCACCGCCGTGTACGCGAACGCCGCCGGATCGGCGACCGAGAACTGAACGGACGCCGCCAGGACGAGCAGCCCCTTGGCGTCCGAGCTCTCGCCCCACGCCGGCGTCAGGAAGTGCAGCTCCTTGCCGTGCTCCGTGTTCCAGAGACGCGCGCCGGCATCGTGTCCGTGCGCGCCGGCCCCCTGTCCGCGCCCGCCGTTCCGGGCCTCGCCCGCGAGCACGACTCTCACCGTGCTCACGTCGACCGGACGCAGGCGTTCGATGGGCCAGGGCAGCTTCAGGGAGACGCCGGGCGGCATCACCTCGCCGCGCCGCGAGCCCCAGCGCTCCAGGAGCGCCGCGCGGCCGGGCTCGACCCACGCGATGCAGGACAGCAGCAGGAAGACGGCGCACGCCAGAAGCAGGAACGGCAGCACGCCGTCCAGGAGCGCGCGCCGCACCGATGCGCCGCTCACGGCGATGCCGAAGTTGTACGCGAGCGCCTCGCGCGCGCGGCGGCACACGGCGGCGGGCGCGCCGACGAGATCCACGACCCGGCTCCTCCCGGGCGCGGGCTCGTGCCCGCCCAGACCGTACGCCCGGCCGAGCAGCGTCGCGGCCTTCTCGATCGCCAGCGCCGCGAACCACCACGGCACGAACCGATCGGCCAGCCCCGGCGCGCCCGCCCATGCCGCGTGTCCGGCGGCGCAGACCAGGGCCGCGGCGAAGGCGAGAATTCCTCCCCCCGCCAGCCACGCCGCCGCCGGGGCGAGCGGCGCATACGCCTCGCGCTCGCTCACGGCCGACAGGTAACGCCCGCCGACGTAGGCCGCCGCCGCAAGGACGCCGAGGAAGGGGACCGCGACGACCGGCTGCACGGTCGCGCCCGGCGCGGCGAGGAAGAACCGCCACGCAAGAAGCGCGCCGGCGGCGAGGAGCACGGCATCGGCGAGCGGCGCCAGCGTCCGTGCGGCCTGGGCGCGCCGTTCCTCGGGAGCGGCGCGCACGACGCCGCGGAAGAGGCTCTCGCCGCCCGTGCGCAGCGCGAGCGCCGCATCCTCGGCCGCGCACTCGGCGCTGATGCGAAACGTGCGGAACTGCACGTAGGCGGCGAGCGCCGGCACGACGGCGAGCAGAAAGTGCCACGCGAGGCCCGCGAGCGCCGCGCTCGCGAGCGCCGCGCCGAGTACGTGCATGCCTGCCCCCGCCGCGGAGGCGAGACCTGCGAGAAGCAGCGCGGCCCCCTCGCCGCGGCGGTCGCTCCCTCTGGTCATGCTGATGGGTGCGGACATGTCTGCCGGCGATTCTCTCCCTGCGCGCCGCCGTGCGGCGGCATCCGAAGCCCCGCGCCCTCCGGACGGTCCGGTGCTCCCCGCCGCGAAGGCGCCGCGCTCCCGATGGTATATCGGGAATGGGCGCCGGCCGTGCGCAGAGCACGCCGCCGTGCGCCGCGCGGGCAGGCCGTTCGGGACGCGCGGCGCGCGTTACCGGACCATCGCATCATGAGAGACGGCGGCGGGCGGCGGGCGTTGCACCGGAGGCTGGCGGCTATAGGCTATAGGCTCAAGATAGACGACGGAATCTCGGGCGGGGGATTTCCGGAGATTTGAGCCGGGAGCCGGAGGTCCATTCATTCAACCCGCTTCTCGAAAACCCGCACGCAAGACCTTCTGCACCTATAGCCTATAGCCTACAGCCTACGGCCTTGCGAGATACTCCGCGACCTCGCGCCACGTGGCCTCGGCCTGCGCGCCGAGTTCGTGCTCCGCCACGCCCCGCGCAATGGCGCCGAAGACGCCCTCGACCTGGCGGATCCACGAGTAGAGCTGGACCGTCAGCACCGGAGGCTCTCCCGCCGCCAGGTGGTAGACGTTCATGCCGGCGGCGTACTCGCCGGACACGTGGAAGTCGATTTCCACAAGCCACGCTTCAGCCGCGCCGGCGCTCCGGCGAATGTCGGCGAGCGCGAGGAACGTCCGGCCCCCGCTCGTGAACACCACGACGCCGAGCGCGCTCCCCGGGTCGCCCACGAGAACGCCGATCCCGGGCGGCGTGTGCTTCCACGCCTCGCCGAGCAACGCGTGCGTCTCGCGAAACCGCTCGCGCACCCCCTGTTGCCAGGACGCGAGGGCCGCCGCGGCCTCCTCCGGCGGCGCTCCCGTCTTCGCGAACGCATCGCGGAGCACGGTCGCGGGGTCATCGTCCGGGCCGATCTGCCGTACGAACACGGTGCCGGCCTGCGCCTCGACGAGGTCGGCCCACGCGCCGATCCGCGCGGCCGCGGCCTCGAACGGCACGGGCAGGACGTACGCGGCCTGCGCCGCCGCAATGCCGCCCGTGTGCACCGGCAGAGCCGCGACGCGGATCGGACGCTCGTCCGGCTTGGGCGCGCCGCCGCAGCCGGGGGCAAGCACGAGCCCCGCGAGGGCGGCGACGGCGCCTCGGGCGAAGGCGGTACTCCTGCGCAACCGGCGGATTCTTGCGTCACACACGGATCGGGGCGCCAATGCCTCTAGTACGTCCTCTTCTTGCCATGCTTGGGCTTGCGGGTGTCGTGCTTGTTACGCTTGCCCGCGCCGCGGCGCCGTCCTTTCTTGGCCATTGCGGTTCTCCTGTCACACGCGCGATTGGTCCGAAACAGGCGTCCAGCCTATCACATTCCGGGCCGCGACAGAAGCCCCCGCCGCACGGCGCGCGCGACGCTCATTCCCAGCGGACAATGCGCGCCGCGCAGGTCGCGCGGCGTTCCTCGGCAAACGCGAGCGCAAGAAGATCGAACGCGGCGCCGGAGACCCCGCCGGCCGCATTGCCCATCGCGACCGCCGTCACCTTCCACTCGTAGGCCACGCGCGCCATGAGCTCGCAGGACTCGGGCAGCGGCGGCGCAACCAGCGTCTCCTCGGGTTTCGTCCCCGCCGGAACGATGATCTCCCAGAGCACGGCCCCGGACGCCTCGCCGAAGGACACGATGTAGCAGCACGCACCCGGCACGCGCTGCCAGCGCAGCTCCTCGGCGCGCGCCGTCAGGTCGAGCATCGACGCCGAGGAGGCGGGCGCGACGAGCATGGGCACATCGAGGAACGTGAAGTCCGCGCGCGGGGGCGCGGGGGCGCGCGCATCCACCCGGCGGCGGAACGCGCTCGTCCCGTTCGGGGCCTCGACCTCGACGACGAGCCTCGCCGGCAGGTCCCAGCGGCGCGGAAACTCCGCCTCCGCGAGCACGCTGCGCTCCGCCGCATTGAAGCCCAGGTCGGCGGCGCCGAGCTGCGTCCCGATCGCGCAGGCAAGGCCCGCAGGGCCGAAGAGCAGCGTGCGCTCGCGCGCCGCCGGGGCGTCGCCGAACGACGGCGGCACCACCCCGTACGCGTCCACTGCGACCTTCTCGTCAGCACCGAGCGGCGCCACCTCAAGATCGTACGCGCCGGGTTCGACGAGAAAGAGCGCCCCCACGGATGCCAGGCCGCCGCCGCCGCCGGCATCGCGGGCGACGACATCCGAGTACATGTGCAGGCGCGGCGTCTCCATCGCCCCCCCGCCCGCACGTTCCTCCGAATCCGTGATCCGCACGATGCTCCCCGGATCCGACGGAGCGATGGCGAACTCGGCAGGCGCGAAGAGCGTGCCGCCGTCCTCGGCCAGCTTCTCGACGGCCGGACACTGGCCGGGAGGCATGATCAGCGCCGGCTTGCCGCACGGGCGCATCGATACGCCCTCG
>DHGK01000336.1:2877-3039 GCA_002402755.1 Planctomycetes bacterium UBA4800 | reverse complement strand
AAGACCTCGCTTCCGTCAGGTAGCATAACGACATGGGCCCCCGCGGTATTCAGGTGGAAAGGCTATCCCTTCTTCGTAACCGTTCACGGTTCTCTCGCCGTGCTCGAATGGGCAGACAGGTGTCATCTGACGGAAAAGAAACCACAGAGACTCAGAGAGCAC
>DHGK01000336.1:471-2772 GCA_002402755.1 Planctomycetes bacterium UBA4800 | reverse complement strand
CGGGATGCCCTGTGAACGGTTACTCCCGCCCCGGCCGCTACACCTTCAGACCGGACCCGCGGCGATGGGAGCGCGGCTTCAGGAGGAGAAAACGATGACCACGAAACGATACACGAAGATCGTGCACGAGGGAGAATACCTGGCGCAGGTCGATGTCGAGCTGATCTACACGGACGAGGGCTGGTCTCCGTACCTCTCCATGGAGGATGCGTACAGACTCGACGACGTGCGGAAAGCCCTGAAACGAGGCGATCTGGAGGCTGCGTCAAGGCTGGGACGCGTGTACAAGCTGACGCGCGTGGCCGGGTAGAGAACGAGGCTCCTCTTCCGAACGCATGAACGCAATCGCACGCGGCGCCTGTCCCCCCACCCCTACACCGTGAACAGCCTCCGCCTGAGCAGCCACTCCAGGCCCGCCGCGGCCACGAACACGATGAAGAGCAGCGGGCTGCGCTCCGGCGTCGTCTCGACCTCGGTCAGGACGCCCGGGAACGAGCGCAGAACTCGGCGCGGAAGCTCGTCGAGCTCGGGCAGCCGGACGAGGCCGCCGCCGGACGCGCGGCCGAGCTCGTAGAGCGCCTCCTCGCGCGGCGCGAGCGCGTCGCGCTCGAGCGGATTCGGCTCGACGAAGAACACCTCCTTGTGCGTCGCACCGCCCGTGTTCCATACGGCCTCGTAGCGCCCCGGCACGCGGGGCGTGAACTGCGCCTCGCGCCGCTCGCCCGTGCCCGCGAGCGCAAGCGCCGCGGCGCCCGCGGGCCCCGTCACCGCAACCGTGTCCGCGCCGCCCGCGCCCCGGGCCGCAAGCGTCATCTCCTCGCCCGCATTGAGCACCGCTCGCGAGAGGACGAGCCGCGCGCCCTCTTCCTCGTCCTTCCTCCCTGCGACGTAGCGGACGAGCTGCCCCCAGAAGCGCTCGTGGAGCGCCTGCCCGCCCCGAGCGCCCTGTTCCATCACCCACTTCCATGTCGTCGTCGTGGCGACGACGGCGACGTGCCCCTTGCCGTACCTGTGAACGACGAGGAGCGGCCGCGCCTCTCCCTCCCCCGCCGCCGCGAGCAGCACCTCGGCGCCGGGCTTGAGCGCGCCGAGCGGCACGACGTCCTCGAGCGCCGCGCCCGACAGGGCGGCCGTGAGCGCGCGCACGACCGGGTGGCCCGGCGCCTTGATCTGCACCGTGAACTTCCCCTTCACGGGCGGGCCCGTCCCGAGGGCGGGAAGAAGCGGCGCGAGCCCGAGCTCCAAGAGCTCGCCCGCCAGATTGCTCCGCCCCCCCATCACGATGAGCCCGCCGCCTCCCTCGACATAGGCGATGAGCTCGCGCGCCTGGCCATCGAGCAGGTCCCCGCCCTTGATATCGCCGAGCACGATCGCCGCGATCCTGCGGTAGTCGCCGGCCGCCGCCGGAAGCCCGCCCGCAAGCGGCACGGGCGGCACGCCCGTGACCGCAACCTGGTCGGACGTCGTTCTGAACACCGCCGCGGCCTGCAGGTTCTTGTCGCTTCGCAGGCTCTTCTGGACGAAGTTCGCCTCGTATCTCAGCGCCGACTCGTAGAGAATCACGCCGAGCCTGTCCTTGACCACCTCCAGGAAGAAGTGCCGCGCGTTGTCCTCGTCGAAGGCCTCGCCGGGCCCCGCTTTCACGGCGATCGCACCCGCGTGGCGTCCCGGCGTGCGAATGACCGCGTTGAAGCGCACGCGCTGTGTCCCGGCCTTGCACGCGATTCTCTGCGTGCCGAGCTCCGCGCCCTCGAGCGCAAGCGATGCCTCAAGTTCCCCGGGCGGCGCCTCCCCGCCGATGCGCACGATCGCCTCGATGACCGTCTGATTGTCGGCGAGCACCACCTGTTCCGCGATCACGTCCCTGACGGCGAGATTCCAGGCGCCGTGGCCGCTCCCGAGCGGCACGGCCCAGAGCGGCACGGCGGATGCGGGCGGTTCGGCATCGGTGGCGCCCCCGTCGCTCAGGAGAACTGTGGCCGCGAGCGGCAGCGTGCCGCGCTCGCCGCTTCGCAGCGCCTCCGCAAGACGCGTCTCCTCGGCGGCGGCGCGCGTGTCGCCGGCCAACGGCGCCGTCTCCGCGCCGAACGCGAGCGTCTCCACGGTGAAGGCCCGGCCGAGATCCCCCGCCGACAGGCGTTCGGCAATCCGCCGCGCCGTCTCGAAGCGCTCGGCGAGGCCCGCCGAATCGCGGACGGCCATGCTCCGCGACGCGTCGACGAGCACCGCGAGCCGCCGCTCCTGCGGCGTCACGCGCTCGTACGTGAGCACCGGCCGCATGAGGATGAGCAGCGCGGCCGC
>DHGK01000336.1:0-464 GCA_002402755.1 Planctomycetes bacterium UBA4800 | reverse complement strand
GCGTAGGAGAACGCCGCCACGAGCAGCACGCAGCCGAAGGCGATGCCGATCTCGTGCGGCCGCGCCAGGTAGGTGAAGGAGAGCTTCACCGCTTCCACGCGTACCTCCTCGCGGCCCACCACATCGCAAGCAGGCCCTCGATCGCGGCGATGCCGAGCATCGCCATCAAGAAGAGATTGCGAAGCTCCTTGCCCGTGACGAGCGCCTGCGCGCGCGCCGCCGCGAGGCCGGGATCCCCGAGCGGGATCACGGCCTCGGCGCCGAGGAGCTCCTTGATCGCTCCGGCCGCGAGCCCCCGGAGCGCGCTCTCCCGCGCGGGCACGTTGACGGCGATGCGCGCCGGCGGCTCCTCGCCGCGCGAGAGCAGGTAGAACCCCGGCTCGGCAAGCGGCCCGAAGCGCCGCGTCTCGCGGTCCTCGGGCGCCGCCGGCGCGACCTCGCCGCGCGGCCCCGCGAGGCGCGCC
>DHGK01000138.1 GCA_002402755.1 Planctomycetes bacterium UBA4800 | reverse complement strand
GCGCGGGCGCTTTGCACGGGCGCCGGCCGGGGCGCCCTGCCTCACGGCGCGCGCGGCTCGAGCCGCAGCTCCGCGCGGGCGGTATTCCCCCCCCGGTCGATGACGAGCAGCGCCGCGCGCGCCGAGCCCTCCGCCGGCATCGTCAGGCGCGCCTCCGGGCCGACGGCGTCGGGTCTGAACGATTCGCGCGGCGCCAGCGTGAAATCCCCGCCGTCCGGGTCCAGATCCCACGCGTAGTACACGATCGCACCATCGTCGTACGACGCGGCGCCGGAGAGCGCCACCTCTTCGCCGGGCGCCGGCGCAGTCGTGCTCGGCGTTATGACCGCAACCGGCGCGATGCAGTCCTGCGCCCAGCCCATCGGGTCCCGCGCGTGGTGCAGCGCCGCAACGGCATCCACGTCGGCTCCGCGTTCGGCCCACATGGGCGCCGCGCCGCCGTCCTCGACCTCGCCTCCCGCGTCGACCAGCCGGACGTACCTGATCCAGGCCAGGCCCAGCTCGGCCAGGTCGAACCGGTCCCCGCCCGCCGCCGGGTCGGCGGCCGCGATCGGCGCGTAACGCTCGGCGGCGGCATCGGCATTCGTACGCACGACATGCCGGCCGGCAAGCCCCTGGAACCGCGCCGGGCTGTCGCCCGGGAAGCGCGCATCGATGCGCCAGGGAAACTCGCGCCACGAGCGCCCGTCCTGGGAGACCTGCACGATCAGCGCCTCGCAGAAGATGCCGCCCCCTGGAATGGCGAACGGATTCTCGAAGACGACCAGATCGGACCCGGGGCCGTCGAAGACGAGCGCCCCGCGACCGGCCGCCTCGAAACCGAGCGTGATCGACCCGCCGCGGCCGGGCGCGGCCGGCCCCCACGGCGCATCGCGGTCCCCGAGGCTCGTCACGTGGGTGCCGCCGCTCTCCAGACCGGCGCCGCGCGGCTCGCCCAGGGCACGCAGCGGATTCATGAAGGCGCCCGGCATGCCGCGCGGCTCGTAACCCAGGAGCGCCGATGCGAAGAGCGGCTGCGGCCGCCGCTCGCGCGACACGAGCCAGCGCTCCCGCTGCCCTTCCCAGGAGAAACCGGTCGCCGTCACTCCATTGAGCGTCCCATCGGGCCTCAAGGCGAGCAGGTAGACCGCTCCGCCGCGCCGGCTTTCCGCTGCGAAGCAGCCGTCGCTTTGCCGGTACACGCAGCTCAAACCCGCGCCGTCCTCGGATACGACGAGCGCTTCCGCAGTCCAGGCCGGACCGGGTGCGGCCGCGGCGCCGCGGAGAACGTACACGCGGTCGCGTTCCCCATCCAGTGCAAGCACGAATTCGACCGCGTGCGAGAAGCAGAAGCCCGCGATGTGCGCGCCGCCGATGACGAATTCGTGGACCGGTTCATACGCGTGGACCGCGCCGTCGGATACATGGAACTGCGGGCCCGCAACATACACCCGCTCCCCGCGCGCCGCCCACACGCGGCCGGCCCAGTCCGTGCCGAGCGCGGTGATCGGGCCGCCGTCCGGCAGGAACGCGGCCGCGCGCGCCTGCAGGTCGTCGCCGCCGATCGCCGCCAGCGATCCTCCGGATGCGGCCCAGACGTGATCGCCGCCGGGCGCGAGAAGCTCGACGCCGCCGAGCGCAAGCTCCCGGACAACCGCGCGCGTGCGAAGGTCGGCAACGACGAGGCTCCCCTCTCCCGCGGCGAACGCGTAGCGCCGCCCCCACACGCCGACCGCGCCCGCCTCGAACCCCGGCGGGAGCGGAATCTCCGCGATGCTCTCCGCGACGCCGATCTCGATGCATCCGCCCCCGGGAGGCGCCGCGTACACGGTTCCATCGTCGAAGGCTGCGGGCGGCAGCGTATCCACGCGGACGAGCGCCTCTCCGCGCACGCCGGCGTGCTCGGCCTCGACAATCGCATAGCCGCCGCCCAGCGCCGTGACCGTGCCGTCCGCGCTCACGGCCGCCGTCGCGGGCGCCGCGCTCGTCCACTGCGCGGCCGCCGCCTCGCCGTCCAGAAACGCCCGCAGCCGCACGCGCTCGCCCCGGCGCAGATACGTCTCGGCCGGCGCGATGGCGAGGCGCGCCTCGCCATCCTCCCGCACCATCACGACGATCGCGTCGAACGCTTCGTTGCCGCCCCGGTCGCGCACCCTGAGCGCCACGGCGTGCGCACCCGCGAACGCGAACGCGTGCGCGACATCCCTGCCGGTCGCCTGGACGCGGAAGCCGGCCGCGGGATCGAAGCACCAGTCGTAGCGCGCGATCGCGTCATCGTCGCTGCTCGCGGCCCCCGAGAAGAACACCGGCCGGCCGCGCACCGCCTCCCGGTCGCCCCCCGCATCCGCGTGCGGCGGCCGCCAGTCGTAGTCGCCCTCCGCGGGCGGCAGGACGCCGCTCGTCTCGCGCAGGTAGGCAAGCGCCGCGGCCGGGAGCGCGCCGCCGCTCGCATTCTCGGGCGAGCGCTGGAAACGCTCGGCCATATCGGCGAGCAGATCGCACGCCGCGCGCGCGGGAAGCGGCGCGCCGGCAAGCGCGATCGTCGCGCCGCCGCGCAGTCCGTCGAAGCGCCCATCGGCGCCGTCTTCCGCCACGGCATCGAGGAACTCGATCGGATTGCCGGGCGACAGGGTCTCGGCCGCCAGCGCCAGTGCGGCCATGACGATGCCGGCCTGCCTGTCGCCCTCGATGGGCGGCGTCAGGGGGTCGTCCGGGAATGCGCCCGCATCGATGCCGAGGTGGCGTCCGAGGCGACGCGATGCGGTCGCGACATCCGCGCCCAGACGCGCGGCCAGGTGGCTGAGCGGGGTCACGGCGGCGCGCTGCCCCCCCACCACGGCCAGGAGCCGCACGGACGCGGGCCACGGGACCGCGGTTCCATCGCACAGCGATCGATACTCGCCGGCGCCGGCGCCGCACACGTAGTCGCCGGCCGGCAGCTCGAGCGCGAACCTGCCCGCGCGCCCGACGGGCGCCGCCGCCTGCTCGATGCCGTCCGCGCCGAGCGGCGCGGCCGTGATGTCGCCGCCCTCGACGCGGCCGCACCACACGTAGCCGGTGACGACGCGCGTCCCCGGCTGCGCCGGCTCCTTCCGCCACACGGCCAGGGCATCCGGCCCGTCGCCCACGATGTAGCTCCGCGCGATCTCCTCGCGCGCGCGGTCGATCACGAACAGCCGGTCGTGATTGAACTCGAGCACGAAGAGCTCGCCGCCGTTGACCGCGAGGCCGGACGCGTAGCTCAGCGCTCCGCCCGTCCCCGGAAGCTCGATCTCGCCGCGGAGGCACTCGCGCGCATCGACGGGGAGCGCCGGCGCCGCCTCGATCGCGCGGCGCAGCGCCTCGGCGTCGAAGGTGATCACGCGGCCGCGCATCGCGTCCGCGAGGTACCCGCGGCCGCCCGCGACGGCGACCTCCAGCGGCGCCCCGCCGCCGCGGAATCCCGCCAGCGGCACGAAGGCGATGACGGCGTGCGTCGCGCACTCGATGACCTCGAGCATGCCGTTGCCGCTGAAGCCGCCGGCGTAATCGCCCGCGCTCGCGGCGAGCAGCATCCCCGGCATCTCCTCGGGAAGCGCGAGCCCGCCCGTGTCGCGCCCCCGGAGAACGATCAGATCCGTCACCGTGTGGAAGGCGGGGCTCGCCGGCGCGATGTCGATCACCGCGATGGCGCCCGGGCCGCCCGCGCGCAGGCCGCCCGCATCGCCGCGCAGGTTGGCGCAGGCCACGAAGAGCGCGCCGTCCGCAAGCGCCAGGCTTCCCGGAAAGGGGCGCGTCCGCACGGCGCCGGCGTCGCGCGGCAGGTCCTGCGGGAGCCTGATCGTGGTCTCGACGCCTCCGCCGGGGCCGAGGTTCACGCAGTCGACCTCGCCGGCGATGAACTCGGCGACGTACGCGCGGGGCCCGTCGCTTCCGGGCGCCAGGGCGAGCGCCATGGGGTTGCGTCCCAGGCCCACGGAGATCGTCCGCACGGTGCGCTTGCCGGCCAGATCGATGACCTGGATCGTGTGGCTGAGCGAGTTGACCAGATAGCCCTCGCCGCCGCGAACGACGAGGCTGCTCGGCGCAAGCCCGGTGTGCATGCAATCGCGCGCCATGGTCTCGGCCTGCCCGACCATGAGGCTGGAGAGCGTCTCTCCGAGGCCGTTGGCCACGATGACCTCGAAGTCGGTCTCGATCCGGAACTCGGCGCGCGCGGTCCGGGAATCGGGCTCGTTGCAGGCGGCAAGGAGGAGGAGCGGCGCGCCCGCCCGGAAGAGCGCGCGGCATCCGCCTCCCCGCACCGCACGGCCGAGTGCCCGGCGTCCCATCGCCCCCTCACCTCCCCAGCGCATCGGGGGTCGGGTCCAGGCCCTCCGTCTCGAAGGGCTCGGGCGGCGGCGCGCCGCGCGCGAACAGGTGCCGGAGGAGGTAGATCGGGTCCGCGATGTCGAGCGCGCCGTCATCGTTGATGTCGTACGCATCGAGATTCGGCGCGAACCACGCACCCGCGAAGAGATGGCTCAGGAGCGCGACGCCGTCGGCGATGTCGATGGCATCGTCGGCGTTCACCATTCCGCGACGGAAGCGATAATCGGTCGGGAGCACCGTGAGCGCGTTGAAGGTCTGGTAGTCCGAGTTGACGAAGAGCAGGCGGCCGCCGGCCGGGTCGTAGTCGATGCTCGTCACCGACGCGTAGCCCTCGGCGGGCGCGGCCCACGTGAACGCCGTGCCGTCCGGCCTGATCGCCGTGACGCACCCGCGCACCGAGTCGGCGGCGTAGAGATACCCGAACGACCCGAACGCGAGGCCGTAGGCGCCGGGGAGCTGCGCGCAGTGGACCGCGCCGCCGGCGGCGGTCGCGTGCGAAGGGCCGATGCCCGCCTCGACCGCCGCGGCCGGAAACCGCAGGACATCGACGGGCACCATCCAGCCGGCCGTGGCGATGAAGAGATCGCCGCCGGGGCCGAAGGCAAGCGGTCCGGAGTATCCCGGCACCTCGACGACGAGATCGGGCGGCGTCGCCGGATCGAGGTCGAGGAGGAAGAACCCGTTCAGGGCCTCGCCCGGGGCGGCGTTCGGCGACGGCGCCGAGACGAAGGCGCGGCCCGCGGCATCGAACGCGAGGTCCGTGTTGAAGGCCACGATCTCGACGACGCGCGCCGCGCCCGCCGCCAGATCGATCTCCGTGATCGTTCCGTTCGTGCTCTCCCCGAAGTAGGCCTTCGCGCCGCGCACCTTGACGAACGAGCCGAAGACCGGCTCGCTCGGGCGGTAGATCTCCTCGATGCCGCCGCCCTGGACGCGCACGAGCGCCTCGCCGTCGAAGACGAGCGGCGCGCCGCCCGGGTCGAACGCGCACCCTCCGATGAAGGCCTGCGGAGGGGGCAACGCGTACGTCGTCGCCTCCTGGACCCATCCGCCTTCCCACGCGGCGCCGGCCCCCGCGGCGCCGAGCATCCCCGTCCACACCAGCACGAGCACAGTTCTCCGCATCCGCCGCTCCTTTCGCCACGCCCGCGCGCGGCGGAAACGGATACATCGACGCGGCCGGATCGGAGCTGACCTTCGGGGGCGCAGGGCAGGGCATCGCCGCCGACTCCTCGACCCCGAAGAGTCTCGCCGCGCGGCCCGCAAAGGGCCGCCGATCGGCTCGCGTCGAGGCAGGTCTCCTGGCTTCCGGATCGTCCTACTTGCGGGCCTTCCCGGAGAGGCAACCTCGCGATCCGCGCTCTCCAGTGGCAGTCACCGCGTTCGTACCCGGTCACAGTGGCGGGGGCCGCGCCGGAATCGCACCGGCTTCCCTCTTTCCGCCCCGCGGGGCACCTCAACGGTCCTCGGCCCGCGCCTCGGCGCACACGCGCCGCACGCGGGCTGAAGCTCAATCGCGTTGAACACCGCATAGTGTGCACGCACCCCGGCTCCGTGTCAAGCATGCGGAGCCGCCCTGGCCCCCGGCCGCGCCAGTCCCTATAATCGGGACGGTGACCGTTCACGGTTCTCTCGCCGTGCTCGGATGCACGAACATGCGGCATATGACGGAAAAGACACCACAGAGGCACCGAGAGCACAGAGAAGAAAACGGAGAAAGACCGCCGCACGTGACACAGCGCGGCGTAACCTCTCACGTTTCGTTCTCTGTGCCCT
>DHGK01000144.1:2744-2946 GCA_002402755.1 Planctomycetes bacterium UBA4800 | reverse complement strand
CTGACCGTGAACGTCGAGCCCTCGTTCTCGACGCTCGCGACATCGATCGCGCCGCCGTGGGCGCCGACGAGGCGCTTGAGGATCGCCAGGCCCAGGCCCGTGCCCGCCGTCGTGCGCTTCTTGGCGTTCGAGGCGCGGAAGAACTCGGTGAAGAGCTTCGGCAGATCGCGCGCGGGAATGCCGATGCCGGTGTCGGACACGG
>DHGK01000144.1:1410-2615 GCA_002402755.1 Planctomycetes bacterium UBA4800 | reverse complement strand
GAAGAACTCGCACACGCCGCGCATCTCCTCGCCCAGGTCGAAGCGGGTCTTCTCGGGCGGGGTCTCGGCGCGCGCGTGCGCGAGGCGCAGGAGATCGCCGACGAGCTCGATCATGCGCTCGGCGCGCGCGTCCGCGCGCTGGAGAAGCGAGCGCTGCTCCTCGGGCAGCGGCCGCGCGTACACGCTCAGAAACGTCTGCAGGATGCTCCGGATGCCGGTGAGCGGGGATCTGAGCTCGTGGGTCACGAGCTGCATGAAATCGGTCTTCTCCCGGTCCAGGGCCCGCAGCCGCGCGTTGGCCTCTTCGAGGTTGGTCTTGAGGTCGAAGAGCACGGCGACCTTCTCTCCGAGCGAGCGGCCGATGGTCGAGGCCAGGAAGGACGACACGAAGAACGTGAGGACGAGGAAGAAGTACAGCGCGCCCGCGGTCCCGAGCGAACGGTAGAAGGCGTGCGCCTCGGGGGTGAGCACCGAGAAGTGGGGGACGACATCCGCCGCCTCGCCGAGCGCGACCAGCCCCACGAGCGCGCTCGCCAGCAGCGCATCCCAGTAGGCGCTCCGGCCGGGCAGCAGGATCGATGCGACGATGATGTGAAAGACGAAGAAGACCGTGACCGGGCTCTCGATGCCGCCGGTGAGGTGGATGATCGCGGCGAGCGCGAGGTAGTCNNAGGCGCGGGGGAGGAGCGCTCGCGCGCAGCATCTTCCTCCATTGCAGCCCGAGCGCCGTGTTGTATGCCGCGATGACGGCCGCCATGATGCCCAGCGGGAAGGCGGGAATGGGATACCCGAGCGCCCACCCGGCGGCCGTGCCCGCCGCCACGCCTGCCACGGCGATCCACCGCAGATGAATGAACCACCCGACTCGCTCGATCAGCTCGCCGGTCAGCGGCACCACGGAGTGGCTCGACGGCGCTCCGGATTCCTTCTCGGTCACGGGATTCCCTCTCACCTTCGGGCGGGTTCTATGGTAGTTAGGGGGGCGGGATAGCGCAAGGTGCCGGACGGCGCGCGGCTGCCCCNNCGGGGAGGAAGGACGGACGATGCCACGAAGACACGAAGACACAAAGGATCAGCGGTGAATCACCGCATGCCTGGAATGCGCCGAAATCCCTTCGTGGCAACCGTCCTTCGTGACCGTTGCCAGGGCATCCCGAACACGCGCACGGGGATTCGCCACCAGTAACCGTTCACGGTTTTCTCGC
>DHGK01000144.1:0-1314 GCA_002402755.1 Planctomycetes bacterium UBA4800 | reverse complement strand
CGGAAAGAGCAGCACGAAGGACGCCCGAACGTGATGTACTGAAGGCGGAGATCTGCACGTTCGGGATGCCCTGTGAACGGTTACCGCCACCAATCTGACATTCTGACGCCCTGTTCATCAAGCGCCACCCGAGCCTCGAACCCGCCCCTCGCCCGTCTTGCGCTCTTGCCCGGGCCCTGGTTCTTCCGCGCTGGCCGGGATTCGCCGGCGCCGAAACGGTCTTGGCGGCTCCCGGGCGCGGTGCTATAATCGAGGTCTGGGGCAGTTGCGCACACCGCATGCATGCAGAGGGTGCGTTGCCGCCCTTCATCGTGAAGCAATAAGGAGGAACACATGGCGAAGCTACGGGGTCCTTCCAAGCTCGCGCGCGGTCCCAAGAACGGCAAGAGTCCGGAGAAAGGTCCAAGGAAGAGCCCGAAGCCGCCGCCCGCGCCCGCGGTCAAGATCGAGCGCGCCGTCCCCGCCGTGTGCAGCGAGTGCTTCGGGGATTTCGACGTGTCGACCGCGCCCAAGAAGGACAAGATCATCTGTCCCTCGTGCGGGCACGTGGGCCTGTACGACGCGCAGCTCTTCGCCGAGATCGCGGTGCGCCGCCAGGCTCACCGCAAGAACTTCATCGTCGCGCTCATCGTGAACGCGCTCGGGCTCGCGTTCCTGATCGCCTGGGCGCTCGCCAACTCGCACTTCTTCGCGGGCGCCTCCGGCGCGGACTCGACCACGAACATGGCCACCATGGGCCTGGGCGCGGCGCTCCTCATCGCGGGCTTCATTCTCGTGTTCAAGTACGAGAAGAGCCGCGTGGAAGTGTATTTCTGACCGGCGCGGCCGGTCACGGCCCGCGGGCGCCGTCTGCGCCGCCGGCGCCCCCGTGCTCCGGCGCCGCGTCGAGGGCGGCCTGTCTGGCGGCCAGCTCCTCGAGAAGCCTGTCCGCGTGGAACGCCGCGACGAACGCGGCGGGATGCGCGGCGCGGAAGCGCTCGCATTCCGCGATCGCCGCGGTGATCCCCTCCGGATCGTCAATGCCGTCGTGAATGCACCTGTGCGTCAGCGCGATGAACTTCGAGCACGCGTACGCCTCGTACGAGCTGAAGAGGATGAGCGCCGCCGCAACCGCCGCCGCCGCGATCGCGCACGCCAGGCGAACGTGCCGCGCGGACCCGGCGGGAGACTCCCGCCGAGCGACGTTGCCGGCGCGCGGCGACATCGCCTTCCAGGCGCGGGCTGCCGGGGCGGCGCTCGGCCGGCCCCGGACCTTCCCGGCCGGCGGCGGCTCGCGCGGGTCTGCGGGCGCCGCGCTCTCGATCGGCGGCTCGT
>DHGK01000343.1:12365-20770 GCA_002402755.1 Planctomycetes bacterium UBA4800 | reverse complement strand
GACAGCATCAACGTGTGGAGCATCTTCTCGGGGAGGCTCCTGGCGATTCTCGAGGGCACCGCCACGAATTGGCATGTGCCCGATGCGCGCGGTCGTCCGGCGTTGACGACCGATCTCGCCGGCACGCCGAAGGAGCGCTACTGGGGGACGCCCGATGGCGACAACGATCCGCCGGCGGCAGGGGGCGCGGGAGGCGGCGGTCTGGGCGGCGGCCTCGGCGGAATCGGCGGCGGCATAGGCGGATTCCCGGCGGCATCGACGGCGGGCGATTCCGATTCCGGCATGCCCGTCGCGTGGACGCCGTTCGGCTACGAGCCGCAGTACTTGCCGGTGTGGACCGGCGGCCAGTTCCTCGATACCGGGGCTCGGATCATGGGAGGGGCAGAGGGGGCGTGGTTCTCAACCGTAGCGGGGGCACCCGTTGTGCCCCCACAGGTGACCGCCGCGACGGCTGCAGAAGTAACTGTTGGTCCAGTTGCTTCTGGCGAGACAGGGGGAAAGGTCAGCGTGGCGTGCCCGAATGGGATTTGGAGAAGAACCGTTCTCGTGTATGATGCTGATGACGATCGTCTGCGTGGGTACACTATTGACAGAATGCTGGACTTTGACGCTGCAGACACTCCTGTTCTTGTTCCTTTCGGGAAGTTTCTAGGACACGAAGATGACCGAGGCACCCGCGACTCGGCAGACTGGCTCGCGTGGTTCACTAATTGTCGTGTTCCCCAAGATCCTGCCGCTTTTGAAGGCCGGAATTCCGCAAGTGACGGAGTGGCGGCGGGGACCTCAGCGCCGGGAGAGACGACTATGCGCGCAGTGATCCTTGGTTTCATCCTGATCCGCTGCTTCGTCAACGGACATGCCTCCGAACAAGCAGCGATCGCCACGCGCTCGCCCAACGCAGCGCTGAGCTACCTTCAGGCGTTCGCCGCATTGCCGCAATTCGATGCCGATGAGTCGGATTTTCTGGACGGATTCCTCCAGGAAGAGGCCCTGTCGGACACCCGGGATTGGCGCGCTGGTTCTATCGAAGAGTACCAGTCCATCATCCCAAGAGCGGCGGCTTCTCTGCTGCTTCTCCGCCGCGGCGCGCGCATTCAGCAATGTCATTGGGATCTGGCGACAGAGGAAGGTCACTTCATGCCGATTCCCTATGTCCAGAGCGCGAGGCGGCTCGTCAAGATAGCCTGCCTGAAGGTCATCCACGAGTGCACGCTCCCGCAGTCGACTACCGTGGACGACCTCGATGCATGTCTGGCCCTGGCCGCGCATATCGAGACGGAGCCGTTCATCGTCACGCAGCTTCTCGCGGTCAGCATCGAGCACGTCACGCTTAACGCTCTCATTGTCGCGCTCCCGCAGCTTGATCGGGCGCACATTGAAGCTATCGAGAAGAGAATTGCGGTCATGCCGAAAAGAAAAGGTGCCAAGCTTGTTTTCTCTGCTGATACGCGGCACATGTTGCAATGGTTCCGAAGAACAGTGCTTTCGGAACCATCGAGCGAAAGGAGGCAAGAGAAACTCCTTTCCCTGGCGAAATCAGCGTGGCGCGTGATGACCCCGGAAGATGAAGGACGGCTTGCAAGGGTTGCCGCCAACCGAGACCTACTCACCACAGCGTTCCTGCAGGCAAAGAAGATCGGCATCGAGGGCGAGACGTTGTATGACCTCCCTTGGGAGGCGGCTGCCGTACGATGGAGAGGGCGTCTGGAAGCGGGCGGGCCTCTTGCCAGCTTGCTGATTCCCCCCAGGATTGACACACACCGCCGATACGTTGATGTGGCTGCCGTCAGACTGGCAGCCGTTCACGCCATGGTCAGGGTAGTCCTTTCCGGCGAGAAGTCTCTCGCGGAATGCAAAGACCCGGTCCTGGGTCAACCATTCGAGTATCGTTCAAGAGAAGGTGGCTTCGAATTGCGATCGGCTGCGATCGGAAACTCCGCCACGGTCGTCGTTCGTCTCGGCCGCGGCATCACGGTGGTGACCCCTTCGGAATCGTGAACTCGCGGGAGCGTATGACCGACTTTCCGCGGGTCGCGGACCTGATTTCGGCCCCCGGTCGGGCGAGCAGGACGCTCACCGCCAGGCCGCATGATACGCCGTTGGAGCCAGGCCAAGGAGCTGCGAGATCGTTTCGTGGAGTTGCGACACCTCGGGTGACGGGGGGCGGGCGACTTCTCGGGTGAGGGCTCGACGGGAGCCTCCCCGAGGCTCGCGCCCATCTCGGCGAGCGCCTTGGCAAAGGCCGGCGCTCACGCCTTGAACTTGATCAGGATGATGTCCCCGTCGCGGACGATGTAGTCGCGGCCCGCCGTCACCATCTTCCCCTGCGTGCGCGCGTGCGCGAAGCTCCCGCAGGCCAGGAAGTCGCCGGCGTGGACGACGTCGGCGCGGATGAAGCCCTTGGCCATGTCGGTGTGGATCTTCCCCGCCGCCGTGATGATGTGCTCCCCGCGCCTGAGCGTCCACGCCCTGAGCTCGTTCTCGTTGAACGTGTAGAACGTCACGAGGTCCAGCAGCGTGTACCCCGTCGCGATGATCCGCTCAAGGCCCGTCGCCGCCAGGCCGTACTCCTGCATGAAGACGGCGCGCTCCTCGGGCTCAAGGCCGTGGATCTCCTCCTCGATGTGCGACGAGATGGCAAGGAGCGGCACGCCGTGCGGCGCCAGGCACGCCGCCAGCTCGCCGTACCGCGGATCCTTCTCGGGGGCGGCAATGTCGGCCTCGTCCACGTTCGCGACGACGAAGTACGGCTTGCAGGACAGCAGGCACAGCTCGCGCCCCATTGCCAGCTCCTCGGGGCTGAACTGCGACGGGAGGAGCAGCTCGTGCGCGCCGAGCTTCTCCTTGAGGCCCTCGAGCGCCGTCTCGACCGCGTCCTTCGTGGCGTGGCCGCGGCGCTTCTCCTTCTCCAGGCGGGTCTCGACGGTCTCCATGTCCTTGAACCTGAGCTCGTCCACCACGATGCGCAGGTCCCTGACCGGGTCGAGCGGCGCCTCGCGCGCGACGTTCGTGTCGCGGAAGAGCCGCACGAGATGGATCAGGATGTCGATGTCCCGCACGTGCGCGAGGAACTGGTTGCCGAGCCCCTCGCCCTTGTGCGCGTCCTCGACCAGGCCGGCCACGTCGACGAGCTCGAGCGCGGTCGGCGTCGTGCGCGGGCTGCGGACGATCTCCGCGAGCCCGGCCAGCGTCGGGTCCGGGACCGCCACCGTGGCCTTGTTGGGCTCGATCGTGCAGAAGGGGTAGTTCGAGCTCGCCGCGTGCGCGCCCGAGATGGCGTTGAAGAGGCTCGTCTTCCCCGCGTTGGGGACTCCGATGATGCCGCAGGAAAAACCCATGCCGCGCTCCTCCGGCGCCCGCGGGCGCCCGTACGCATCCTCCGTGCGGGGCATTCTATCACGATTCCGGCGCGGCGGGGAGCGGCCGCCGGCGCGTCACTTCCCGTACGGGAAGTACACGAAGAAGAGCAGCGACGCCGCGGCGAAGACCCAGCCGCCGATCGACGTCTCCCGCACTCTCCCGGTCAGGAGCTTGAGGAGCGGGTGGACGACGAAGCCCGCCGCCATGCCGACGCCGATGTTGAACGTGAACGGTATCAGGGTGATGACCGTGAACGCCGGCACGAGCTCGGTGAAGTCCGCGAAGTCGATCTTCTGGACCGACTCCATCATCAGGATGCCCACGATGATCAGCGCCGGGGCGTAGGCGCACGGGGGAATGTGCTCGATGGCGGGGACGAAGAACAGCGCGCACAGGAACAGCACGCCCGTCACGACCGATGCCAGGCCGGTCCTCGCGCCGGCCTGGATTCCCGCCGCGCTCTCTATGTACGCGCCCGTCGTCGTCGTCCCGGCCAGGGCGCCCCACATGGTCGCCAGGGCATCGCAGAGGAGCGGCTTCTCGATCTCGGCCAGGTCGCCCTTCGCATCGAGAAGCCCCGCCCTCGAGCAGACGCCGATGAGCGTCCCGATCGTGTCGAAGAAGGCCATCAGGAAGATCGGCAGGAACACCGCCAGCCAGAACGGCGCCTCGGCGAAGCCGCTGAAATCCAGGTGCCAGCCCGTGATCGGCCACAGCGACGCGACCTCGTCCAGCGCGCCGAAGTCCGGAACGCTCGCGAAGGCCTCCGGCCGGGGCGCGACGCCCAGCACGATGCTCGCCGCGTAGATGATGAGGATCGCCCACAGGATGCCGCCCGGGATCCGCCACAGGACGAACAGCCCCATGATGACGAAACCCGCGATGCCGAGCACGGTCGCCGTGTCGGCGAGCGTGCCGAGGGCGACGGGGGGCGCCTCCGCCCCCGGCGCCCCGTGGGCGATGAACCCGATCTTCTGCAGGCCGATGAAGGCCAGGAAGAGCCCGATGCCGACGACGAAGCTGTAGCGCAGCGCGTGGGGCACGGCGCGCGCCAGGTAGCCGCGAAGCCCGGTCAGCGTCAGCACGGCGAAGAGCGCGCCCGCCATCAGCGTCGCCGCCAGGCCCTGCTGCCAGGTGTACTTGAGCCCGATCACGACGGTGAACGCGAAGAACGCGTTCTCCCCCATGTAGGGCGCGAGCGCGAGCGGCCGGCGCGCATAGAGCCCCATGAGCAGCGTGCCGACCGCGGCGGCCAGGCACGTGGCGATCGCCGTGGCCTCCTTGGGCAGGCCGGCGGGCGCGAGGATGCCGGGGTTCACGGCCACGATGTAGGCCATCGCCAGGAAGGTCGTCATGCCGCCGATCACTTCCCGGCCGATCGAGCTCCCGCTGGCCCGAATGCCGAAGAACTTCTCCATGGCCTTGCCCCGCGCCGGCGGCGCTCAGCGCTTGTAGCCGAACCGCCGCAGCATCTGCACGCGCTCCGCGGCCTCCTTCTCGCCCTCGACGCCGAGCGGCGCGCCGCCGTCGATGACGCCCAGGACGCCGCGGCCGCGCGGCGACTCGGCGACGATCGCCGCCAGCGGGTTGGCGGTGGCGCAGAAGACCCGGCAGACCTCGCGGCAGGCCTTGATCTCGTTGAGCACGTTGATGGGGAAGCCGCCGCGCATGAAGACGACGAACGTGTGGCCGCAGGCCAGGTCCTGGGCCGCCTTCACGGCCGCCCCGACGAGCGCCGGGTCGTTGCCGTCGCGCCTGATGAGCCGCGGTCCGGACGCCTCGCAGAACGCGATCCCGAAGCGGATCTGTCCGTGGGCGTTGACCATGACCTCGTAGAGGTCCTCGACGGTCTTGATGAAGTGCGCCTGCCCGATGATGACGTTCGCATCCTCGGGCAGGGCGATGGCGACCTCGTGCAGTTCCATGGGCACCTCAGCCGGACAGAAGAAGAATGCATCGAAGGCACGAAGACACCACGCTGCGCGTCGTTCGCCATGGCGGCGCAGGTTGTCCGGGGCCGTGAGGCGATTCCACGATGCTCCTCGCCATCTTCCCGTCTTCGTGCCTTCGTGTCTTCGTGGCCAATTCCGTCCTCCCGGACGCGGGAAGCCTGATCGCACGCCGAAACCGTGAAGCTTCTTCCGCTTCACGGCCGCAGTGAAGGCGGCTCAACCTCGCGTGCCGGACCGATCCGGCTGCCGGCACCGTACACCCGGCCGCAATGCTTGTCAACCGCGAAAAAGCGCGGGCCGTGTTCGTCTTCGGATGCGATGGCCCCCGCGGCGGGGCCCGATCATGCGGAGGATGCCATGCGAATCCTGCTCGCAAGTCTCCTGTGCTGCGGGTGCGCCGACTTCAGCGTCGCGCCCGCGGGCGGCCGCGACGCCCCCGGCGTGCACTTCTTCCTGCCCAAGCCCTACGTCCTCTTCTGGTGGGAACGCGAGATCATGTGGAAGTCGGGCACGCCGGTCCACTCGCTCGTGCCGAGGTGCCAGGTCATCCTCCTTCCGGACGTCTCGCAGCGCTACGCGATCACGCAGCACGCGTGGTGCGCCAAGGGCGACTTCTCGTACCAGCTCAAGGACGGCTGGCGCCTCGAGATGATCAACGGCACGATGGACACGAGCGAATTCCTCCGCGCCGTCAGGGAACCTGCGACGGCCGCGGTCGAGGGCGCGTTCCCGCGGGCGGGCGCGTCCGCCGACGGCGCGCCTGCGCTGCCGCCGCCCATTCTCTACGAGCTCGTCTGGCGCGACGACGCACGCTCGTACGAGTTCCGCCGCGTCGCGCTCGAGGGCCTGGCGGCCGTGCCCCCGGAGTGACCGCCCGCCGCACGCTTGTGCGCCGCGCCCGCCCGGCGTATACTAGGCGCACTCACGGCGATGCCTTCCGCGGAGGTGGAGGGGTCCTGGTGGGCCTCCTGGACTTCAAATCCAGCGCGGGGCGAACTAAAGTCCCGGGTGGGTTCGATTCCCATGCACCTCCGCCATTATTACCCCCGCGGCTTGAGCCCCATGGACGCACACGAGATCCAGGTCCGCAAGGTCATCGGCACGGCCGGCCACATCGACCACGGGAAGACGAGCCTCGTGCGCGCCCTCACCGGCCGCAACCCCGACCGCCTGCCCGAGGAGCAGCGCCGCGGCATGACCATCGACCTGGGGTTCGCGTGGACCGACATCGATCCCCACGGCACGGTCGGCATCATCGATGTCCCCGGCCACGAGGCCTACGTGCGCCATATGCTTGCGGGCGCATCGGGCATCGACATCGGCCTCATGGTGATCGCGGCCGACGACGGCGTCATGCCGCAGACGCGCGAGCATGCCGAGATCCTCGACCTCCTGGGCGTCCCCGGCCTGGTCTGCGCGATGACGAAGGTCGACGCGGTCGAGCCCGACCTGCGCGCGATGGCCGCGGCGGATATCCGCTCGTTCCTCGCGTGCACGCCGTACGCGGGCGCGCCCGTCGTGCCCGTCTCCTCCCAGACGGGCGAGGGGCTCGACGAGCTTCGCCGCGCGCTCGGCGCGGCGCTGAGCGCCGTCGCGCGGCGCGCCGCCGCCGCCGGATTCCGCCTGCCCATCGACCGCTCGTTCGTGCTGCTCGGCATCGGCTGCGTCATCGCGGGCACGGTCTGGTCGGGCGGCGCCGCGGTCGGCGAGGAGATCGAGATTCTTCCTCCCGGCCTGCGGGCCAAGATCCGTCACATCCAGGCGCACGACCACACGGTTCCTCTCGCGTGCACGGGCCAGCGCACCGCCATCAACCTCGGCGGCGTCAAGGCGCACGAGGTGCTGCGCGGCTACACGCTCGCGGCGCCGGGCGCGTTCAAGGCATGGCCGCACATCGATGCGGCGCTGGCGCTGCTGCCGTCGGCGCCGCGGCCGCTCGCGCCGTTCACGCGCGTGCGCGTACACCTCGGCACGGCGTCGACCTTCGCGCGCGTCGTCCTGCCTCGCGGGACGCAGCTCGCACCCGGCGCCCGGGGCGTGTGCCAGTTGCGCCTCGAGGATCCCATGGTCGCGGCGCGGGGAGACCGCTTTGTCATCCGCCGCGAGTCGCCGGTGGCGACGCTCGGCGGCGGGACGGTGCTTCTCCCCGATGCGGCCAGGCTCAGGCCGGGCGATGCGCAGCGCTTCGAGGACCTCGCCGGGCTCGACGGCGGCGATCTCGACGGCGCGGTGCGAATCCTCTACAAGTGGAGCGGCCATGCGCCGCCCGCCGTCGAGGATCTCGCCACGGCGCTCAACGAGCCGCCCGCCTCGATCCGGGAGGCGATCGCGCGCCTCCGCGCGCAGGGCATGCTCGCGGAGCTGCCGAACGGCATCCTGCTGGAGCGCGGCAGGGTCGCGGCGCTCGCCGAGCGCCTGCGCGCCGAACTCGATCTCCTCCACCGAGGCGCGCCGGCCAGGCCGCACTTCGCGTTCCTGCAGATCGCCGCCGCGTGCAAGGGCGTGGGCGAGCCGGCGATCGAGGGCGTCCTCCGGCTCCTTGCGGCGCAAGGCGAGCTCACCGAGACGCGCGGCGGCTTCGCGCTCGCCGGCCGCGCGCCGATGCTCAGCGCCGAGGAATCGCGCATTCGCGAGGCCATCGCGGCCGAGCACGACGCGCACCCCTTCAGCCCCGAGTCGCCGGGCGCCATCGCCGCCGCGCTGGGCATCGCCGAGAATGCCGTGCTCGCCCAGTACCGCCTGCTCGCCGACGGCGGCGAGCACGCGCAGATCGCGCCCGGCATCTTCTTCCGCGCCGATGCGCTCCGGAAAGCCGAGGCGGCGGTTCGCGCGCTCGTCGCGCGCCTGGGCGCCTTCGCCGTCAAGGACTTCCGCGACGAGCTCGGCACCTCGCGCAAGCACGCCGTGCCGCTGCTCGAGTACTTCGACAAGCAGCGCCTGACCGCGCGCAGGCCGGACAGCACGCGCGAGCTCGCGCCGGGAAGCCGGTAGCGCACCGCGCGTCATTCCGCGAGCGGCGCACCGATGCAGGGCCCGAACATGCATATTCGGTGAACCCGTGGCCGCGTGTGCGCCGGCCGCAGCCGGCGTTTC
>DHGK01000343.1:0-12293 GCA_002402755.1 Planctomycetes bacterium UBA4800 | reverse complement strand
AGAAGGGGGTGGACGTTCTACTGCCGTGGGCCAGCAGACAACTTGTGGGTAAGCGTCAGCTCCCGAAGGGGGGACGGAAGGGGGGTTGTTGCATGGTGAGCAGGGACGCCGAGCGGTTGCCGCCGTGGAGACCTCCGGTCCCCGCTTCCATCGCGCCGGCAGAGCCGCAATTGCGCAACGGACGCGTTCATTGCACGCCTCGGCGCACGGGTTCACCGGACATGGACCGGACATGGACNNCTCACCGAACACGCACCCCCGAACAACGAGCAAGGCCCGCGCGGCATATCGCCGCGCGGGCCTTCATGGTTTGGCTGGGGGACAGGGATTCGAACCCCGACTAGAAGATCCAGAGTCTTCCGTCCTACCGTTAGACGATCCCCCAGCATCGTCGCCGGGCCGGCCGCGCGCACGCGCCGCGCCCGCCCTTGCGAGTATCGGCGGGACGCCTGCGCGAACTGACGGCTCGTGCGCCGGTCCTCGTAGTTGTATCGCATCGGGCGCGTTTTGACAAGTAGCCGGCGTTCCTTGGCACTCAGGGTGCGATCAGGTATCCTGGAAACGGTGCGAAACGAGGCCTGTCCGGGCGGTGTATTACCGGAAGAGCGCCGTGCGGCCCGATTCGTTCCAGGGAAGGCGGCGCGCAGCCGATGCATGACTACGTGGGCGCGCGCGCGATGCGATGCGCCGTACCGTGCGAGCTCCTCGCCGCCGCACAGGAGGAATGTGATGCTCACTCGTATCGCGCCGGTCCTTGTCCTCGCGTTCGCCGCGGGATGCGCCGGGGATCCGACGATCGACACGGAGGTCGCGCGCGACACCGGCCGCCGGACGGCCGCCGGCGGCCGCCGCACGCTCACGCCGTGGGTCATCGATTTCATGCCGCCGCGCGCGACGCTCCAGGAACTCCGCGACGCCGTCTCGCCCTACGGAAGCTGGATCGAGGTGCCGGTCTACGGCGAGGTCTGGAAGCCCGACCCCGGCATCGTCGGTCTGGGCTGGACGCCCTACACGCGCGGGCACTGGGTGTACACGCGCTGCGGCTGGTGCTGGATCTCGGAGTTCAAGAAATGGGGCTGGGCGCCGTTCCACTTCGGACGCTGGGCCTCCACGCCGCTCGCCGGGTGGGTATGGATCCCCGGCACGGTCTGGGCGCCGGCGCACGTCGCCTGGCGCGAAGGCCAGGGGCTCCTCGGCTGGTCCGCGGTCCCCCCGGGCTACTCCGTGAGGGAGGTCGTCATGCTCGGCGGCTCCGCGCGCATTCCGCGCGAAGGCTGGGTCTTCGTCGAGAAGGAGCGCTTCGCCTCTCCCGATCTTGCGCGCTACCTGCTCGCCGACGACGCCGACCATCTGCTCCTGCGCTACACCCGCCGCATCACGAGCTGGGTGCAGATGGCCGGCTCCCAGGAATGCTTCTTCGTGGGACCGCATCGCGAGGCGCTCGCCGGCGATGTCAGGCAGGACATCCCGGTCTGGACGTTCGCGGCGATCGCGGAAACGTTCACGCATCGCGCGTTGCCGGACGGCGCGGAGTTCGCCGAGAACGTGTCCGTCACGGGGCGCGAGATGTCGGAAGTCAAGCCCGACACCGACTGGAGCGTCACCGTGGCGGGCCCCGGTTCGCCGCGCAAGCTGCCGCCGCGACGCCTCTCGGCGTACTACTCCTCGGGATCGAACGTTCCGGCGCCGACGCAGCCGCAGTCGATGCCGCAGCCGCAACCCCAACCTCAACCGGCGCAACCGCCGCCGCCGCCGCCGCCCGCGCAGCCCGCGCAGCCCGCCAGAAGATAGCGATCACGGGGAGCCGAGCACGCGGAACGCTTGCCGCCCGCGCGCCGCCATCACCCCACGAAACCGCTCAGGTGGTAGCAACACACGGCGAAGTACGGGACGCCGACCAGAAGAAAACAGAAGCGCCCGCGCCGGATGCGGGGCAGCAGCGCGCACAGGACGCCCAGCGTCACGACGGAGACGAGCACCTTCAACGGCACGAAGAACTGGGGCCCCATGGCAAGCAGGTAGTTCATCAGCGGATTGATCTCAGTCGCCCCGCCGCCGACATGAATCACCGTGCAGACCGTATCCATCATGCAGAAGAGGAAGATCGCGCACGCCCACGCCGCGGTCTCGGGGAGCGCGAGGCAGCCCCGCGCCGCCGCGCACGCGGCCCCGGCCTCGATGCAGCGCTCGCCTCCCCGCACGGATGTCCGGCGCGCGATAAGTCCTGGCTGGCGGCTCATGGCGTCAATTCAACCACGCAACCGCACGCCGGTCAACGCGCCGTTTCTAACTCGAAGTCCGTTGCGATGATGAATACTCCGCCGCCGCGCGCCCCTTGACACACATCCGCACCGGGCGCACCGCGCGGGCCGCCCTCCCGCACGCGGAACCGGCGGCGCGCCGTGCGGCGGCCCCGCGCGCCCCGGGAACAAGAAGAGACGCGGGCGCTCCCGCGCACCCGCGTCTCTTCGGCGGTTTGTGCGAAGAAGTGTCTACTTCTTCGCCCGCTTCTTGGCCTTCTTCTTTGGCGCTTTCTTCGCGGTTTTCTTCGTTTTCTTCGCCTTCTTGGCCATACTGCTCCTCCTGTGAAAACAACCGGTGACGAACCCTCAACGACTACGACTCGCCGCAACCACTACGTGAGAACATGCTGTATTCGCACGACCCGCACCCGGAACACTCGCGCCGCCATCCGATCGTCCGCGCCCCGGCGCGCACGCGCGCCGAGCACACGGCGCGCGGCGTCGTTCCGCCCGCGGCACGGATGCATCGTGATCGTGGTTTTCTCTTCGCTTCATGGCGCGCGCGTTGCGTTGCATCGACCAGTGCGACACATGATACTCCGGATGCACATGCGTGCCAAGAGAAAAAACGGGGCGCGCGCGAATTTTTCGGGCGGGGCGCGGGAGGGAACAACGAACGCGCGGCGCACGGATCCCGGCGGGGCTCCGCACGCCGCGCGTTCGTGCACGCGTTGCCGCCGGAACGGCGGCATCCGGCGCGCGCGTCTACTCGCTCATCTCGGACGCGACGAACTCGAAGCTCTGCAGACAGCTCTCGATCTGCGGCGCGGCGCCGCTCTCCTCCATCCACACGCAGTTGACCATGCACGTCGCCTTGCCGACCCACGCGAGGATCTGGCGGATCCGGTACGTGGCGCCCCCGTGCGCGCCGCGGCTGACGATCTCGTAGGCTTCCTGCAGCCCCAACTCCCGCGGCCCTTCCTCCAGGAGCGTCCACTCGGAGAACGCCTTCTTGATCTGATCCACGGCGGCCGTCGTTTGCGCCCGCCGGCCCAGCTCGCGCGCGAACACCGTGCCGGCCATGCGCGCCGCGACGCCCGCCGCATCCCCGCGCGGCCCTTCGATCACCCAGGCATCCGGCAGCGCGGAGAGCGTCCAGCCCTGCGGCAGCGATGCGTACAGCCCGCGGAAGATCTTCCGCCGCTCGCCGAGCGCGACGGCGCTCGCGCCGCCGCCAAGACGCTCGGCCGGCGCATCGGGCGCCGGCACGAGCGCGGGCCGCCGCTCATCGCGGAAGATCGCCATCGCATCGACCGGCAGCGGCGGGAGCAGGATCTCCCGTTCGACGACGGCGTCCTCGCCTTCCTCGGCCGCGGCGCTTTCCCTCGCCCGCGCCTTGAGGCTTTCCAACTCGCCTGCCTCGAACACCACGTTCTCGATGAAGCGCGACAAGAGCGTCACCTTGCCGTGCTCCCAGCCGATCACGACGGCGACGAGCTGGTTCGTGGCGGGATCCTCCACGACCTCCTTGACGGGGCCGTGGATGATGTACCCGTTCTTCATGAAGACGCTGCCCGCGTACAGCGAGTGACACGAGCCCGCCACAAGGCTCAGCGCCGCCGCACACCACGCCGCGCGCACTGCTTGCTGCAACCGCTCCCGCATGTTCCTCACCTCGTTCACTTCCTGCTCGGGTCCCCGCTCGCGTTCCCCGCGGCATTCATGCCCAGAGAAAGCGAGATGACCGCATCCCAGGAACCCCGGTAACCGGCCTCAACCACCGCCGCCGCGCCGGAGGGCGGGACCGCCGCCGCAACGGCCGCCGTCACCGCATCCGGCACGACCGCAGCCACGGAGGCAACCGGCGCCGCCGTCGCCTTCGCCTTCGCCGCGACCTTCGGCCGCTCCTTCATCGTGCCGTACGCGATCGCGCTCGACACACCGTTCGTCACGTACGGCCCCCACTGCGGCCACAGCAGGACCGCCGCAACGATCGCCGCCGCGAGCGCGGTCACCCCTGCAAATGCCCGCGCGCGGCCGCCCGAACGCCTGCCGCCCGCAACGCGCACCACCGTGGCGGGATGCGGCGCCGCGGCAGGCGCGCTGTCGACGGCGGTTTCGTCCGCAGGCAGGCCGAGGTCTTCCGTGATGTCATCGAGCGCCACGTCGGTCACCCCCTCGCCGATCGCCGTCGCGGTCGCGGTCGCGGAGGCGGTGTCCCTGAAGGCCGGGTTCTGCTCCAGGAGACCGACATCCTCCGCGGGCTCGGTGACCCCGAGGAGCGAGGTCGCGCTGCTCAGCTCGCCGCCCATCAGCGTCTCGGCCTCGGGGCCGGCGGCAACCACCACGGGGATTTCCTCCTCGGTCTCGTTGCTCGTCCCCAGCGCCTCGGTGTCGAAGGACAGGGCGCCGGTGCTCACCGCCCCCGTCGTGTTCCCGGCGCCGCCGCCCACGGGAATCTCGTCGGCCTCGTCCCACGCGACCTTCCGTCCCGCGGTTCCTTGCGCCGGGACCTCCTCGGCGCGCAGCACCACCGTGGGAGGCCCATCCTCCCGCTTCCCGGCCGCGCCCTGCTTCACGTCTTCGGGATTCTTGTCGGTCATTTCACACCTCGATTGCCACACACACTCCGGACCCCGGCGCCGCGCAGCCGCGCCGGCGCCTCCCGGCCGCACGCACGATTTCCCAGCCCTTCTTCTGGGAGAATTCGTCGCAGAAGTATACAATTGCGCCGATGGCACGTCAAATCGCAGGCCGTGCGGCCCGTGCGATCCGAACGGTCCCGCCCGATCGGTTCCGAGAACGTGGCGGCGCGCGGATCGATGCAGCCGCCGATGGAACATGGAAGAGCGCCCCGACACAGCCCACGATCCGGAGAAGCCCGCCGTCGAGCGATCCGCCCGCGGCAACGGCCCCTCGCCTTCGGGCGGCGTCCTGAACGACGGCCTGGAGTGCGCCCTCGTCGCGGACGCCATCGCCGGCGGCCGCGATGCATTTCAGCAGCTTTATCGCAGGTACTTCCGCCTGATCTCGGTCATGATCTTCCAGAAGATCCCCGCCGCGGGCGATGTCGAGGATCTCGCCCAGGAGACGTTCCTTCACGCATGGCGGGGGCTCCCGCAGCTCCGCGATCCCGCGCGCTTCGTGCCCTGGCTCCTCAGGATCGCGCGCCGCGTGGTCACGGACTGGCGCCGCGCCGCGGCCAGGCGGCGGGACGAGGACCGCAGGCTCGCCGATGCGCCCGCGGACGGGGGCGCGCCCGAGGGCGTGATCGCGGCGGCCGAGGAGCAGGCGCGCATGCTGGCGGCGCTCCGTCGGATCCCCGACCCGTACCGCATCGTCCTCACGATGCGGTTCCTGGAGGACCTGACGCCGTCGCAGATCGCGAACCGCCTGGGCGAGCCCGACGGCACGATACGAAACCGCATATTCCGGGCGTTGCAGAAGCTCGAGCGCGCGCTGCGCGCCGAGAAGGACACGAGGAGGTAGCGCGGGTGAGATCTCGTGACACGTCCCGCACACCGGCATGCAAGGCGGCGGAGGACGCGCTCGCGCGCATCGTCGCGGGCGAAGCCGGCGCACGCGAGCGCGAGGACTTCTACGCGCACCTCTCCGGCTGTCCGCGATGCACCAGACAGCTCTCCGGCGTGCTCGCGCTCACGCGCGAGGTCCGCGGCGCGCTCGCGGCGACCGCCGCGCGCCTCGGCGAGGCCCCGCCGCTTCCGTTGCCGCCGCGCACGTACGAACGGCCCGCGCTGCGTATCGGCGTGCGCCCTCTCACGGACTTCGTGCTGCTGCTCGTGTTCGGCGCGGGCCTTTTCCTGCTGATCGCGCTCGCGTTCTTCAGCTTCCGCGCGGCGGTGCGGCAGCACGATGCGCTCAGAACGTTCCGCGCCGTGAACGCCGCGGCCGTGCTCTCGCACATCGGCGACCGCGCCCGCACCCGCGCGCCGGGGGCGGACCTGCAGGCGCTCGCCGCGAGTCTCCGCCTGGACGCCGTGCGCATCCTCGGTCCCGATGCGCTCACCGACCCGTGGGGGACCCCCTACGTGATCGCGCCCGCGGGCGATCGTCTCGCCGTGCGCAGCGCGGGTCCGGACCGCGCGGATGCCGGCGGCGCCGGAGACGACATCACGCCCCGCTCGACGGCCCCATCGCTCGGCAGGCCGCGGCAAACGCCCGCACATCCGCCTCGGTGATGATCCCCCTGGCAATGAGGAAGGCCGTGAGCTCCCGCACGCCGATCTCCGGGAGCGGCTGAGGACCGCCGGCGCGCGGCGGCTCCGGACGTGCGTAGGCCGCGGCGACCGGCGCTCGGAGCGCTGCCGGCGGCAAAGCCGCCGGCGGGGGCGAAGCTGCGGGCGGCGGCAAAGCCGCGGGCGGCGCATCCGCGGCGGCGGCCGCCGCGGTGCGCACGCTGCGGCTCCGCGACAGTTCCTCGAGCACGCACGCGACCGTGCCTTGCGGGACGGTGCGCATGGGCAGCCGCACGCCCAGGAGATCCCAGAGTTCCTCGCACACGATGGGCTCGGGCTCCTGCTCGCACGCCAGGACGACGCCCTCGGACGAGTGCAGGGGCAGCACGCAGTACCCCTGCAGGAGCTTCAGGGGAAGCTTGCTCGCGTATTCCCTCGCGATGTGGTCGCGGTCCACGACAAGCGCATCCTGCGCGGCGAGCGCGCGCGCGACATCCTCCTGCCCCGCCAGGCCCAGGCGCACGACGATGTCCCGCAGCGATCCGCCGACCGAGCGCTGATAATCCTCCGCGACCCGAAGCTGCACCTCGGTCAGGACCTCGGCCTTGCGCAGCGCCTGTCGCACCAGGTGATCATCTCGTTCGTGCACGGCTCACCCTCACTTGACTTCTCCATCGGCCTCGACAAGCCGCAGAAACCGCACCGGTACGAGCGCCTCCCTGCATCGCGGACAGTGCCGCCGTCCCTCGGCCGCGCCCGAGCCCACATGGAAATGCATGTCGCAGCGGCCGCAGCGCATGATCTCGCCCCGACGCCCGCGCAGGATGTCCCTGACCGCCTCGGCGCTCGCGGCGCCTTGCGTTATCAGCACCTCCCCGAGGTGGATGTCCAGGTGCTTGCGCGCGAGCCGCTGCTTCTCCAGCACGGCATCCTCGATCGCCGCCGGCGACAGCACGTGCTTCTCGATCATGGCCGTCCTGAGCGCGTGCTCGTCATCGTCCTTCGACGCCGACTTCGCGCGCTTGTCCTTCCGCCGGCGCTGAACGCGCGCGATCTCGCCGAGCGCCGCCTCGTCGAGCAATCCCTTGTCGAGCATGATGGCGGCGAGCGAGCGCTCCCCCCCCTCGCATTTCAGGGCGTGCAGGCACTCCCTGAGCTGCGGGTAGGAAACGACCCCGAGCGCGACCGCGGCGCGCGCGCAGACGTGATCATCAGGCGATACGGCGCTTCGACCCATGATTCCGGCGGCTCGGCGACCCGTGTTCCCGGGCGCGCGACCCCCGGGCCCGTCCGCCGGCGGCGGCGGCGCAGGCCGGGGGGTCCGTGCGCACATCGGCGGAACGCCGGCCCCTTCTCCCCCCAAGAGTACGATGCGCTCGGTCCGTTTGCCAAAGCGGGGAGGGCCGGATAGACTTTCAAGGCCGATGTATAACCATCGGTCGTGAAGAGGGACAACCTGCAGACGGCGCCGCGTGCGCGCACGACGGCTCCGGCGGCTCCGTGCCGCCGCCGGCCGCGGCGCGCGCCGGCGGCGCGTGGTGAAGGGTACGATGTCGCTCAGCGGCAATCTCAAGAGCTTCAGCCTCGCCGAGATCTTCCAGTCCCTGGCGCTCAACCGCCACAGCGGCACGCTCTGCATCCGCATTCCCGAGGGCGACGCCCACACCACGCGATACATTCACTTCGCCCAGGGCGAGATCACGTTCGCCTCTTCGGCGTCCCCCAAGGGCTACATGCTCGGCGAGATCCTCGTGCGCCAGGGCAAGCTGACCGAGGCGCAGATCAACGAGGCGCTCGCGGTGCAGCGCACGACCGGCGAGAAGCTCGGCGAGACGCTCATCGGGCGGGGTCTGGTCACGAACGACGACATCGCGGCCACGCTGCAGGCGCAGCTCAGGGAGGAGATCCACGATCTCTTCCTCGTCAAGGAGGCCGAGTTCGAGTTCAAGGTCGATGCGGAGCCGCCGCCGGAGGCGCGCGGCGCGCTGCGCTCGATCAACCTCTCGATCGATCCGCAGCCCCTCATCCTGGAAGGCCTGAAGCGGCTCGACGAATGGCCCATCATCCAGACGCACATCCGCACGGGCAACGAGATCTTCGCGCCCACGGGCGTCCAGCCGGAGCTGTTGGACGGCGAGGAACGCGAGGTATACGCGCTCATCGACGGCCGCACGCCGGTCGGCGACCTGTACCAGCGCACGACCATCGGCCGCTTCCCGTGCGCGCGGACGATCTTCAACCTCATCACGGCCGGCTTCATCCGGCCGCTCTCGGTCGAGGAGCTGCTCAAGCTCGCCGACGAGTCCGCCGACCGCGAGAAGGCGCGCTACCTCGCGTACGCGCTCCAGCAGCAGCCCGCGGACGTCGCGCTGCGGATCCGGACGTCGCGCACGCTGCACGAGCTCGAGGACGACAAGGCCGCCTGCGAGATCCTGCGCGAGGGGCTGAACGAGATGCTGCCGCTCGCGCCCGCCGATCAGCAGAAGATCGCGCACGAGCTCCTGAGCCTGCGCCCGACGGACAAGCAGGCGCTGCACGCCGCGGTCGACACCGCCATCGCGCTCAACCAGACCATCGACGCCCTCAACCGCGCGCTCGACCTGACCGACCTCCTCAAGCGCCAGAACGACCCGCGCGCGGCGCGCGAGGTGCTCCTGCAGGTCAACGAGCGCGTGCCCGATGACCCCGACCTCCGCCTCGCCATCGTTTCCCGCTGGCGCTCGATCGGGGATGCCAAGGCGGCGATGCCGCACATGGAGTTCCTCGCCGCGCTCCTGACGAGCCAGAAGAACTGGACCGAGCTGGTCAAGATCCTCCGCTGGATGATGGACGCCGACCCGTCCCGGCAGGAGATACGGGCCCGCATCAACAAGATCTCCACCGAGCTGGTCGCCGAGGAACGCACCCGCTCCCGCCGGAAAATCGTCACCGTGTCCATCGCCGCCGCCGCCGCCTTGGCGGTCATCATCCCCTTCATCTACGAACGCAAGGCGCGCGTCGCCTTCGCGTGGATCGCCAACAAGGAATACGAGCTGCTCCGCAACAACTCCTTTCAGCAGGCCGAGGAGCTCTACCAGGGGTTCTTCGCCACCTACGGCTGGAGTTCGTGGAACGATGAGGCGGAGCAGCGCCTCACGCATCTGCGCAACATGCGGACCAGCTACGATGCCCGCGTCGCCGAGGAGCGCGCGGCCGAGCGCGAACGCATCGCGCGCCTGACCGAGGAGCCGGCCCGCCTGCACGCCGAGGGCGTCAGGTGCGAGGAGGCGGGCGACCTGGCCGGCGCGTACGAACGCCTGCATCGGCTCATCGTCGAGTTCCCGCACTCCCCGCTGGCGCGCAACGCGACGCTGCCGCTCCGGGTGACGAGCATCCCGGCCGGCGCGGACGTCTACGTCTGGAAGGGCGACGAGGACACCGAGTTTGGGAAGAAGAGCATGCTCGATCGGCTGGGCAGCACGCCGCTCCTGCTGCGCTACCGTCCGGGAAGGACCTTCAAGCTCGTGCTCAAGCGCGCCGGATGCCGCGACGCGGCGTGGTCGCTCGCCAAGGACACGACGTACGAGGCCCGCGTGCGGCTGCAATGGGCGCCGCTCGCGAAGATCTCCCACGGCGGGCCCGTGCACGGCCAGGCGCTCATCCAGGGCGGCGACGCCATCTTCTCGGCGCGCGACGGCGGCCTGTATCGACTGGATCCCTCGGGTCCCGCCATCAAGTGGCGGCGCGCGATGGGACGCTACGGCGACCCGCCCTCGTGGATCGCGGCGCACGATCGGCATCTGGTGGCCGGCAACGCGGAGGGCGAGCTGTCGTGTCTCGATCCGGAGACGGGGGAAGCGGTGTGGCGCGCGCGCCTTCCCGGCGCGGCGTATCTCCTGCCCGCCCGCGGCCCGAACGGCACGATCTACGCCGCGACGACCAACGGGCGCGTGCTCGGAGTGCGCGGCGGCACGACGACGGCGCAGGTCGCGCTCGACGGGCGCATCGCGAGCGGGCCGGTGCTGATCGCCGGAAAGCTCGTTGTCGGCACCAGCTGCGACCTGTGCTACGGGCTCGATCCGGCGAAGCTCGCGGTGGCGTGGCGCCGGGCGCTCGACGCCGACATCGTCGCAAGTCCGGTGGCGCTCGGCGCCACCGCGGTCGTCGCCACCGCGCAGGGATGGCTGTACGGCATCGACGCCGCCACGGGCGCCGTCCTCTGGCGGCACAAGCTCCCGAGCGGCGTCTCCTCCCGCCCGCTCGCGACGGACAGGGAGCTCTGCGTGCCGCTGGACAACGGCGAGGTGCACCTATTCGGCCTCGATGGCGCGGCCAGGGCGGTGGGGACGACCGGCGGCGGGCCCATCGGGCTGATGACGGCCGTCGGCCGCACGCTCTTCTTCGGCAACGATGCCGGCGCGTGCATCGCCTTCGACCTGGACAAGGCGGCGGTGACCTGGTCCTACGCCGGACCGGCGCCGGTCGAGGCCGCGCCGTTCACGCTCAGGGAACGCATCTTCTTCGCGACCATCAAGGGAGATATCTTCGTCATGGAGATCCTGCCGTGACGTCGAACGCGAGGACCGACGAATGCACGTGATCGCGCTTGTTGCTCTGCTCGCGGCGGACCCCGTGCCCGTCGAGGAGCTGACGGCCCGCGAGGGCGAGGTCGAGGTCATCGGCCGCTACCAGGAGTTCCTCGACCTCAATCTCAAGCTCCGCGGCTCCGCGCTCACCTTTGCGCTCGCGTCGCAGGAGTACACCAGACCGCTCTTCGACCTGCGCGCGGGCGTCGACCGCCTGATCGTCAGGGGACGCTTCACCGGCAAGGACACGATCGCCGTGGAGTCCCTGGAGAAGACGGAGACCGAGGCGCAGGCCTACGCGCGGCGCGGCGATGCGCTGCAGGGGCCGAGCGCCGCGCTCCTCGACCTGGGGGCCCGCGCCATGGCCGGAGCGGCCGCGTTCGATGATGCCGAGCTCGCCGACGCCGGCAGGGCGATCCTGCGCAAGGGATTCCTTGTCAAGAAACAGGAAACGCCGGCCGGCGATGCGGCCGCGCATCTGGCGTGGGTCAAGGACATGGTCGCGCGGCTCGGCGACACGAAGTGGGCGATCGAGGAGGTGAGCGCCGCGCTCGCCCGCGACCCCTCGTGGGAGGCCGGCGGCGAGTTCCTGCGCTCGCTGGGCTGCATTCAATGGCGCGACGCCTGGTACACGCGCGATGATTTCCTCGCGACGCAGGGCCTCGTCGGCGCCGGCGGCGACTGGCGCCTGCCCGAGGAATCCGCCATCAAGGATGCCGCGGCGTACCTCGGCCGCCTGAAGCGGAGCCAGGAAATCCTGCGCTCGCGTACCGACGAGGCCTACGAGACCGACGCCAAGCGCGGAATCCTCTCCATCGGCATGACGCGCCGGGAAGCCGTGAGCGCCTGGGGATTCCCCGACGATGTCCGCCGCATTCCGCAGGAAGGATACGCCATCGACCAGTGGCGCTACGGCGGCCGCCTCGTCTACTTGCTCGACGACACCGTGGCAATGCTCCCGGCGGAGAAGGCGCGGTGAACGGGAGGCGGGAGGCGGGAGGATAGATGGAATCCCCCAACAAGGGCGGCGAAGCCGCCCTCAAAGGTCCCTTCGTCTATCTCAAGCCTACAGCCTAGAGCCGTAACCGTTCACAGGACATCCCGAACACGCGATCTCCACCTTCAGCACATCACATTCCGGCGTCCTTCGTGGTGCTCTTTCTGATTCACCACAGAGAAGAGAGAGGGCACAGAGAACGGAACGTGAGACGTTACGAGGCTCCGTGTCAAGTGCGGCGGTCTCTCTCCGTGTTCTTCTCTGTGCTCTCGGTGACTCTGTGGTTTCTTTT
>DHGK01000344.1:7385-17878 GCA_002402755.1 Planctomycetes bacterium UBA4800 | reverse complement strand
GAGAAAACCGTGAACGGTTACGGCGATCGTTACAGGCGCGGCGGCCCGCGCGCGAGCATGCCTGGCTCCGCCGCCGCCGGATCGGTACAATTGTGCGTATCGGAGCGGCGCCGCGGAGCGCCGCCGCGCATCGGTGAGGACCAATGGCGCAATGGCGCGATGTTCTGCGTTCATTGGCGCTCCCCCTCGGCAGCGTGGGGGGCGTGCCGCTCAGACTGCACGTGTCGTTCTTCCTGGTGTTCGCGCTCGGCCTTGTTGCGAGCCGCGGCTCCGTCACGTGGAGCGTCCTTCTGTCCGTGTGCGCGTTCGTGCTCGTCCTGGTCCACGAGGTCGCGCACCTTCTCGCGCTGCGGCTCGTGGGCGGCTATGCGCGTGAGGCCCTGCTCTGGCCGCTCGGCGGCCTGAGCGCGTTCGAGATCCCGCTCAAACCGCTCGCGCAGTGCTGCGTGGCGGTCGCCGGCCCGCTCGCGCACCTCATCGTCTACGTCGTGTTCCTCCCCTGGATGTTCATGACGCGCGTGCCGCCCATGCTCCCCGATCCGGCGGGAAGCGGCCTCGAGGTCCTGCTCGCGACCAACCAGTTGCTCCTCGTCGCCAATCTCCTGCCCGTGTTCGTGACCGACGGCGGCCGGATCTGGCAAACGATCCTCTGGCGCTACCTGGGCTACGGAAAGGCCACGCTGGCGACGCTGCTCGCCGGCGCGACGTTCGGCGCGGGGTTCATCGCGTTCGGCGGCGTGATGGGCGAGCTGTTCCCCGCGCTCGCGGGCGCGGGCATCCTCGCGGCGACGCTCTACGGCTGCGCCAGCGTGGCCGTGGATGATGAGGAGGAGGGCGTACGGGTCCGGATCGGGTCGTTCTTCGGCGGGGGCTACCGGCGCCGGCGGTTCTTCGCGCGGTGCTGGCACTGGCTCGGCAAGCGCAGGCAGGAGCGCGAGCACACGCGCCGGGCGCGCGAGGCGCGCGTCCTGGACGAGCTGCTCGCGAAGATCAAGGCCCGCGGTCTGACCGCGCTCAGCGACAGCGAGCGGCGGTTCCTCCACGGGCAGAGCTCACGCCTCCAGCGGCGGTGACGGCTCCTCATCGCCAGATGTCATGATGTCTCCCGCGGCCACGCGGTTCCCGCGCAGGAACTCGGCGCAGGTCATGACGCGCTTCCCGGCGGCCTGGAGCCGGCGCACGCGCACGGCTCCCGCGGCGCACGCGACATCGAAGCAGTCCTCGCGTACGGCGAGAATGGTGCCGGGCGGCGCCGCGGGCGCGTCGACCGCGGCGGCCTCGATCACGTTGACCCGGAGCGGCGGGCGGCCGGGGCTCCGGAGAAACGCGTAGGCGCGCGGCCAGGGCTGCATCGCGCGCACGTGGCGAAGGACCGCCGCGGCGTCGAGACGCCACGGAACGGCGCCGTCCTGCTTGGCCAGCTTGGGCGCGAACGTGACCGACCCCGCATCCTGTTCGCGCAGCGCGATGTCGCCCGCCTCGAGCCGCGGAAGCGCTTCCGAGAGGAGGGCGGCCGCCTCGCGCGAGAGCCGCGCCTCGAGCGTCTCGCTCGTGTCGTCCGCGAGGACGGGCGCCTCGCGCTGCGAGAGGATCGGCCCCGCGTCCATGCCCTTGGTCATCCGGAAAAGCGTCACCCCGCTCGCGGCATCGCCGGCGAGAATCGTGCGCGGGCAGGGAGCCGCGCCGCGCCAGCGGGGCAGGAGCGACGCGTGCAGGTTGAAGGGCCCGATGCGCGGGATCGCGAGCACCGATTCGGGGATCAGCTCGCCGAAGTCGGCGACGAGCAGGAGATCGACCTGCAGGTACTTGAGCGTGTCGGAGAGCGCGGCGATCTTCGCGACCTTGGCGACGGGGAAGCCGACGCGTTGCGCTTCCTCGGCGATGGGCGTGGCGCCGACGCGGCGGCCGCGGCCCCTGGGCCGGTCGGGGCGCGTGATGACCATGGCGAGATCGCTGCCGAGTGCGTGCAGTCTTCTGAAGGGTTCGAGCGCGAACGCTCCGGCGGCGGCGAAGACTATGCGCATGGCTCCTCGCCTGCGACCGCCTCGGCGGCGCGCTCGGGGCCTGCGGACGGCTCGGGCTCCGGCGGAGCCTCGCCGTCCTCGGGCGCATCGGGGTCGAGCTCGGCGAGCGCCGCCTCGGTCTCGGGATCGAGCGCGGGCTCGGGGACGGAGGCCTCCTCCGCGCCATCCAGGCTCGCAGCCTCGGGCAGCTCCTCGCCGATGTTCGCGTGCGTGGCGAGGCTCTGCATGCAGTCCGAAAGCGACGAGACCCTGAGGATGACGACGATGGCGCCGGTCGCGTCGTCGCGGTCGAGCGCGAGCGCGCCGAGCTTCACGAGCTCGAGAATCGCCAGGAAGGTTCCGACCAGCGTGTAGCGGTCGACCGTGCCGGCGTGCAGGAACACATCCTCGAACGGCACCGTGCGGCAGCCCGCGGCGGTGAACACGCTCTGAATCGAGTCCATGTAGAAGCTGAGGGGCCGTTCGGTGTACACGACCTCGGCCGGCCGGTTCGCCGCGATCGCCTTCTGGATGCGCATGAAGGCGGTCACGACGTCCCACAGGGAGAGCCGGCCGAGCTCCACGTGGTCGAGCGGGAAGGGCAGGTCCGTCGACGTGCGTTTGTAGCGGCGCGCCTGCTCCTCGAGCTTCGCGGCCAGATCGAGCGCGCGCTCCTTGTAGGTGCGGTACTCCAGGAGCTGCTTGACGAGCTCGGCGCGCGGGTCATCGAGCTCCTCCTCGTCGGATGCGTCCGAGGTCTGCGGGAGCAGCATGCGCGACTTGATCTCCATGAGCGTCGTCGCCATGACGAGGTAGTCGGCGGCGAGGTTGACATCGATGTCGGCGAGGAACCGGACGAACTGCTCGTACTGCTCGAGGACCTGGGCGATGGGGATGTCGAGGATGTCGATCTCGTCCTTGCGGATGAGATACAGGAGCAGGTCGAGCGGACCCGTGAAGTTCTCAAGCGTGGTGCGGAATTCCGACGTTTCGGCCATGCGCCGGATTGTACGGGTTGGGGGCGGAAGAGTAAAGGAGCGGGCCGGCGGGGGAGAACGTAAGATCCTCGCAGAGAACGCGGAGGGGCGGAGGCGCGGAGGGAGAGGCGGGCGGCACCCGCGAGAGAATGGAATCGGCGCGTTGACGCCGGCAGCGGCGATGGCGCTGTATCGTGATCTCGGCCCCGGTCTCGTGAGAAGTCCCCTGGCGGGGGTCGTTTCTACGGACGGAGTCTCTCGCAGAGACCGCAGAGATCGCGGAGGACGAGGGGATGGACCGCCGCCGAAAGACACGGCCTGGCGATCGGCGCGCACGTCGTCCCAAGGCTCTCCGCGCTCTCTGCGCGAGACTCCGGCACTGAACCGGCAGAAGTCCCGCAATCCGGAGACGGCGAGCCGGGCGCGGAAACGCCGAGGGCCGCCTCCGGGGAGGCGGCCCTCGATGCGTTCCGCGATTGCGGCGAGGATCAGTTCTTCGGTGCGGCCGCGGGCATGGGGATGACCGCGGACTGGACGCCGGCTTTCGCGAGCACGAAGTACAGGACAGCGCCGATCACGAAGGCGACCACGGGCGCCGCCGGGACCGCGATGACGCCGAAGATATCGAGCAGGCCGAGCGCGAAGCCGCCCGCCCACGAGATCCAGCCGGCCGGGTTGAAGCCGGCGCGCGGGCCGGACCACTGCTTCCCGGAGAGCAGGTAATCGACCATCATCGCGCCGCAGATCGGCCCGAAGGACGCGCCGATGACCTTGAAGACGATGATGACATCGCCGGCCCAGCCCGTCACGGCGAGCACGATGCTCACGGCGGTGCCGATGCCCACCGACACGAAGGGGTTCACGTTGGGAAGCGTCGTCTTGAAGCTGTTGGCGGCGATGAAGGACGAGAAGCACGCGGGCGGGAAGGCCGCCACGGCGAGCAGGATCGCCATCCACTTGGCCGCGCCGTCGGATGTGATCGCGGCCATGAAGCCGGTCGATGCCGTCTGGAGGCCGGGCTTGCCGGTCAAGCCGAACGCGCCGGCCGCGACGAGGAGCGAGAGCCCGCCCGCGAAGATCGTGGCGCCGGCGATGCCGACCAAGCCGCCCCGGCTCACGTGCTTGGCATCGGGATTGTTCATGCCGAAGTCGGCGCCGGCGGCGCCGGCCGTCGCGAAGAAACCCACGATGTACGTCAGCATCAGCGCGAAGACGCCGAATGCCGCCAGCGGGGCGGCCGTGCCGGCGGGGTTCGATGCCTTTGCCGCATCGACGAGCTTGCCGGCATCGAAATCGCCCAGGCCGCCCGCGGTCGTGAAGAACATGATGATCAGGATGACGAACGGAATCGCCGGCAGGAACGTGGCGACCTTGGCCACGTACTGGATGCCCTTCAGACCCACGAACGCCGCGACGATCGCCCACACGACCATGATGATCTTGGCGACGGTGGGATTCCCGCCGAACAGGGCGTTGACGGCGAGCGACGAGAAGTACGTGTTGACGCCCAGCCAGCCGAACTGAAGCACTCCCATCAGGAAGCCGGGCATGACGAAGCCGCCCTTGGCGCCGTACGTCGAGGTGCCGACGATGTAGAGCGGCAGCCCCGTCTTCATGCCCAGCAGGCCGGGAACGAGGTAGAAGAGGAAATGGCAGATGAGCGCGGCGGCGACCAGGCCGAGCAGGGCGGTTCCCAGCCCCGCGGCCAGCGTGCCGCCCGGCAAGGCCGAGCCGCCCGATGGCACATCCTGCCAGAACACGAACCATAGCATGATGCCGGCGTACGTCGGCGCCGTGCTCTTGTACCATGCGGTACGGTTCGTCGGCGGATTCGGCACCGCCTTCGTGATGTAGTCCGGGAGCTGTCCGTTACTCATTGCGCACCTCACTCATCTCTTGTCCCTGTCGAACGCCGAGTCGAACGCCCTCTCGGAGGGCTTGAAATCCACATTCTTCACGAACTCGGCGGACTCGGCGGCGCCGTGCTCGCGATCCATGCCGCTGTCTTCCCACTCGACCGAGAGCGGGCCCTGGTAGCCGATCTCGTTGAGCGCGCGAACGATCTCCTCGAAGTCCACGTCGCCGTGCCCGAGGCTGCGGAATTCCCAGGCGCGGCCGGGCGTGCCGAAATCGAGGTGCGAGCCGAGGATGCCGCCCTTGCCGTTCATCCTGACGGCCGCATCCTTCATGTGCACGTGGTAGATGCGGTCCGGGAACTCGCGGATGAACGCCGCGGTGTCGCAGCCCTGCCACTGGAGGTGGCTGGGATCGAAGTTGAAGCCGAACTCGGGACGGCGGCCGACGGCGTCGAGCGCACGCGCCGCCGTGATGGCGTCGAACGCGATCTCGGTGGGGTGGACCTCGAGCGCGAACTTGACGCCGCACTCGCCGAACACATCCAGGATCGGGTTCCACTTCTCGGCGAAGTCGTCGAACCCGGCCTTGATCATGTCGGGGGAGACCGGCGGAAACGAGTAGATGTAGCCCCAGATCGATGACCCCGTGAAGCCGTTCACCACCGACACGCCGAGCTTCTGCGCGGCCCGGGCGGCGTTCTTCATGGCCTCGATGGCCCACGCGCGCATGGCATCGAACTTCCCGTGCGTCTGCGGGGGCGCGAACATCTCGTGGCGCTTGTCCAGGACATCGCACACGAGCTGGCCGGCGAGATGGTTCGACACGGCGAAGACCCGCAGGCGGTACTTCTCGAGCAGCGCCCGCTTCTTGTCGCAGTAATCGGGCTCGGCAAGCGCCTTGTCGATCTCGAAGTGATCGCCCCAGCACGCAAGCTCAAGGCCGTCGAAGCCCCACGCGGCGGCCTTCTCGCAGAGCTTCTCGAGGGGCAGGTCGGCCCACTGTCCGGTAAACAACGTGACTGGTCTGGCCATGTCATCCTCCTGTTGCAGCCTGGGTCCCGTGACCCCCCTAATGGCGGGCCTTATCTTACCTTCGGAAGGCGGGAAATGTCAAACCCCCGGCGGTCGCACGGGGGCCGAAACGCGCGGAGCTTCCCTTTTCCTTCCGAAGATGGTGGTATTGGAGGCGCGCGCGCCGGCGGGGGCGGCGGCAGAGCCCCGCGGGCGCGCGGCATCGGAACGATGGGAGCCGCGCATGGCGGACGTGGACATCGGCGTGGTGATTCCGGCGCACAACGAGGCGCCGTCGCTGCGCGCGCTGGCGCAGGAGCTCGTTGCCGTGCTCCCGCGCTGCGCCCGTGCCTGGGAGATCATCGTCGTCGATGACGGGAGCACCGACGAGACCCCGGCGGTGCTCTCGGCCCTCGCGGCCGAGGACGGGCGCATCCGCGCCGTGACGCTTCCCTGCCGGCGGGGCAAGGCGGCGGCGCTCGCGGCCGGCTTCGCGGCGACCGCGGCGGAGGTCGTCATCACGCTCGATGCCGACCTCCAGGACGACCCGGAGGATATTCCGCGGTTCCTGGCGGCGCTCCACGGCGGCCACGATCTGGTGTGCGGATGGAAGCGCGAGCGCCGCGACCCCTGGCGCCGGCGGGCGGCCTCGCGCGTCTTCAACGCGGTCGGGTCGTTCGTGCTCGGGCCGCATCTGCACGACCACAACTGCGGATTCAAGGCCTACCGCCGCGCCGTCATCGACGCGCTCGGCATGTACGGCGACCTGCATCGCTTCGCGACGTTCCTCGCGCACGACCTCGGGTTCCGCGTGGCCGAGATCCCGGTGCATCACCGGCCGCGGCAATTCGGGCGCAGCCGCTACGGCATCGAGCGGGTGTGGCGCTTCGGCTTCGACCTCCTGACCGTCGCCCTGCTCGCGCGCCGGCGCAGCCGGATCTTCCCCGCCTTCGCCATGACGGGCGCGCCGCTGGCGCTCGCGGGGCTTCTCCTCTGCGCGGGAATGCTGTTCCTCTCGGAAGCGGGCGCGTACGCGCACATGCCGCGCTTCCTGGCCGGGATCCTCGCGTTTCTGGCGGGCGTCCAGATCGTGGCGGCGGGTCTTCTCGGCGAGCTGATCCTGAGCATCTGGCGCGGCCGGCCGCGCGGCCGGCCGCGCGATGCGGCCGCGCTCGCCGTCGTGCCCGCCGGCGCATTCGCGGCGCGCGGTGCGGACACCGCGGCGGCCGCGCGCCGTTCGGAGATCGAGGGTGCATTGCGCATGGCCAATGTCGGGCCTTTCGAGGTGACGGACGCCGCCGGCGCGTCGGGCACGGCGCTCGTCATCGCGCCCGAGGGCCTCGGGGACATCCCGGAGATCGCGGCGCGCGTGCGCGCGGGACCGGTGCAGGCGGTGACCGGCGCATCCGGGGCTGCCTGGGCGGCGCGCGGCGCCCTGCTTGTCGATTTCCCGGGAACGCCGCGGTCGGGCGGGGAGCTGGAGGCCTGGTTCGCGGGGCAGGGAGCCGCCGTCAGGTGCGTGAACGCGGGCGTCGAGATGCCGCGGCGGGCGCGGTTCCTGGTCGTCCTGCGCCACTTTCCGCTCTTCTTCCTGGCGCGCTACCACGCGCGGCCGCTCCACTTCTTCGGGGCGGCGGGCGGCCTGACCGCCTTCGCGGGGCTCGCGCTCGGCATCGCCGTCAAGCTGAGCGCGATCGCGGGCATGCGCCGCTACTTCCTGATGGAGCTTGCGCTCGGCCTCGCGGTTGCGGGCATCCAGCTCTTCGTGACGGGCCTTCTCGGCGAGCTTCTCGCGTACGCGCGCAACACGCCGGCGCGGTCCGGGCCGCCGCCGGCGGTGTGATGCTCGCCCGGTGTCGCCCCCGGCGCGCGCTTGCGCCGCGGGAGGCCGCGCGCTACCGTCGTCTCGTGGTTCTCGGGAGGTGTCCGCGAAATGTACCGCGAGTGCACGCTTGCCAACGGCCTGCGCGTCATTGCCGAGGAGCGCCGCGGCGTTCCGCTCGTCACGGTCTGGAGCGTGTTCGGCACCGGTTCGGGCGACGAGGTCCAGGGGCTGACCGGCGCGAGCCACTTCTGCGAGCACATGAACTTCAAGAAGAGCCGCGCGTTCCCCGGCGAGGGCGACATCGATGCCGTGCTCGCGGCCTGGGGCGGGCACACGAACGGCTACACCTGGCTCGACACCACGGCGCACTACAGCATCGTCCTGAGCGCGGGGCTGGATGACGCGCTCAGGGTCGAGGCCGAGCGCATGCACGCCATGCGGTACGACGCGGGCGGCATCGAGGCCGAGCGCGGCGTGATCATCGCGGAGCACGAGGGCGGCCGCAACGATCCCGAGACGCTGCTCTGCGACGAGGTGCAGCTCGCCGCCTTCACGGCGCACGGGTACCGCTGGCCGACGATCGGCATGGCGGGAGATCTCAGGACCATGACGGCCGAGGCGCTGCGCGAATTCCACGCGCGGCGCTTCGTGCCGCGCAACGCCGTCCTCGTCGTCGCCGGGGATTTCGAGTGGCCCGATCTCATCGCGAGGATCCGCCGCCGCTTCGGCCGCCTCCCGGGCGGCGCGCCGCCCCCGCGGCGCCGCACCGCCGAGGAGCCGCCGCGGGGACAGCGCCGCGTCACCGTGCGCGACGTGGGCGAGGTGCCGTACCTCGCCGTCGCGTATCACGCGCCGGGCGCCGGGGCGCGCGATCTGGCGGGCGTCCTCGCGCTCCGCGGCGTGCTCGCGGGCGGCGACGTCATCGGGTTCGGCCACGGATCGTACGGGTCGACGCGGCGCTCGTCGCGCCTGTACCGGGCGCTCGTCGAGCCCGGCATCGCGGCGCGCGTCAAGTGCGTCTTCTCGCCGGCGCGCGATCCCTATCTCCTGACGATCGTTGCGGCGCTCCACCGCGCGAAGGACTTCGACCGCGCCGAACGGGCGCTCGCGCGCACGCTGCGCACGCTCGCGCGCCGGGGACCGGGCGCGGGCGAGCTTGCATGCGTCAAGGCGGAATTCGCCGCGGCGTTCGCCGAGGAGGAGGAGTCGATCGAGCAGGTCGCCGACAACCTCGGGTACTTCGCGTCGATCGGCCGGGCGGGCATGTGGCGCGGACTGAGGCGCGCGGTGCTGTGCGCGGGCGTCGAGGACGTGCGCGCGGCGGCCGCGCGCTACTGCACGGAGGACGATGCCGTGATCGGCCGGTTCGTGCCGCAGCCGGCGCCGCGCCCCGTGCCCGCGTGGGTGCGCATGCCGCCCGCGCCGGCGCCGCCGCCCCCCGTGCGGTCGCGGCCGCGGCTTCCCGCCGTGCGTGCGGCGCGCCTCCCGGACTTCGACCTGAACGCCGAGACGATCGAGGCCTCCTGCGGGCTGCGCATTGTCGTTGCCGCGATGCCGCGAGCGCGCACGGCGTCGCTGCGCCTGCTTATGCCCGCCGGCTGCGCGCACCAGGGAGGGGGCGAGGGGCTGGCCGAACTCGCGGCGCGGTCCGTCCTTGCCGGCAGCGCGCGCTACGGGAAGCGGCGGCTGTGGAACACGCTCGACCGGACGGGAGCCTGGATCGCGGCCGGCGCGGGCAAGGATGCGGCCTGCATCGTGCTGTCGGCGCCGGGCGATGCCCTGCCCATCCTCGTGCCGGTCCTCTTCTCGCTCGCGCGCGAGCCGCTCATGCCCGCCGGCGAGGTTGCCGAGGAACACCGGCGGATGGCGCACGAGCGCGCAAGCGCGCTGGAAGACCCGGCCGCGGTCGCCGGGCGGCGGCTCGTCGAGGCGCTCTATCGCGGCCACCCGTACGCGGCCCACGCGCTCGGCCCCGACGCGGGCTTCGCGCTCGATCGGGCCGCGCTGCGCGCCTTCAGGGAGAGGACGTGGCGTCCCGAGGGAAGCACGCTGGTCGCGTGCGGCGCGTGCGAGGCGTCCGCGCTCGCGCGCATGGTCGAGCGTGCGGCGCGCGGCTGGCGCGGGGCGGCGCCGCAGGGGCCGCTGCCTGCCGTACGCGCCCGCGCGCCGCGCGTCCGGCGCGCCGTGCTGCCGGGGAAGCCGCAGGCCGATGTCGCCTTCGGGAGGCTGCTGCCGCCGGGCGACGATCCGGCCGTCCCGGCGATCCACATTGCCGAGCACGTGCTCGGCCGCATCGTGCTCATGGGCCGCCTCGGCGCGCGGCTCAGAACCGAGCGCGGCCTGGCGTACTACGCGACCTCGCATGTCGAGAGCCTGGCCGGCGCGCGCCACGTGGCGATTCACGCGGGCGTCGATCCCCGCCGCGCCGCCGCCGCGCGGCGCGAGATCGCGGCCGTGCTGCGGCGGCTGTGCGCAGGCGGGGCGAGCGCGCGCGAGATCGATCTGGCGAAGGCGGCGATCGTCGCGGGGCTGATCGAGCACGCCGAGACGGCGGCGGGGCGCGCCGATCTGCTCGCCGACCTGGCGGCGCGCGGCCTTCCGGTAACGCACGCGGGCGCGTGCATCCGCGCCGTCAAGGCGGCGCCGCGGGCGGCGGTGAACGCCGCGGCGGCGCGGTTCTTCGACCCGCGCGACTTCGAGGCGGTGATCGCGGGCGCGGAGGCGTGAGGAGGAACCCTGCCGCCGGGCGCGGCGGACGCTATAATGCGGTGCACATTCGGTGAACCCATGGCCCCCCGGGCGCCGGCCGTAGCCGGCGTTT
>DHGK01000344.1:4111-7359 GCA_002402755.1 Planctomycetes bacterium UBA4800 | reverse complement strand
CCTCCGGTCCCCGCCTCCATGGCGCCGGCAGGGCCGCGACTGCGCAACGGACGTGTTCATTGCACGTTTCGACGTACGCAGGGTGAGCAGGGACGCCGAGCGGTTGCCGCGGAGAAAACTTTCCTCCCCGCCCCCGCGCGTCGATAAGACCAAGAGTGCGCAATGAACGCGTGTATCGCGTGTCTCGGCCGACGGGTTCGCCGAATATGTACGTACTGCGCGGAGCGGCGGGCGGCCGAAGTATAACCAGGCACCGAGCATCACGGGAGGAACGGCAATGCGGCGAGTGTGCGCGCTCCTTATCGGCGGAACGATCTGTGCGGCGGCGAACGGCTGTCTGGTGTTCGTGAACCTCGATCTCACGACGGGCAAGACGCCGTACGAGGAGACGGTTCTCACGCCCGCCAAGAGCTGGTGGACCGATGCCAAGATCGCGCTCATCGATCTGCACGGGGTGATCTCGAAGCGCTACGGGTCCTCGGGGCTCCTCTCCGGCGGCCCCGGCCCCGACCCGGTGTCCGACATGAGGGAGGCGCTCGGCCGCGCCGCCGGCGACGACGACGTGAAGGCCGTCGTCCTGAGGATCGACAGCCCCGGCGGGTACGTGGCGTGGTGCGACATGCTGCACCGCGAGGTGCTCCGGTTCAGGAAGGAGACCGGGAAGCCCGTCGTGGCCTGCATCACGAACCTCGGGGCCTCGGGCGGGTACTACGTGGCGTGCGGCGCGGACCGGATCCACGCGGCGCCCGGCGCGGCCGTGGGGAGCATCGGCGTCATCGCGCTCTTCCTGAACCTCGAGAAGCTCGCCGGCAAGATCGGCGTCGAGACCCAGGTCATCAAGTCCGCCGACAAGAAGGACATGGGCGGCCTGTGGCGGGCGCTCACCGATGACGAGCGCAAGGTCATGCAGAGCATGATCGACGAGTACTACGGCAGGTTCCTCGACATCGTGCTCGCGGCGCGGCCCGGCCTCACGCGCGAGAGGCTGCTTCCGCTCGCCGACGGCCGCATCGTCACCGCCGGCCGGGCGGCCGAGGGCGGGCTCATCGACAGGGTGGCGTACCTCGACGAGTCGATCGCGGAGGCCCGGCAGATGGCGGGGCTGGACGATGCGGCGCTCGTCACCTACCGGCGCGGCGGCGAGTACAAGAACAACATGTACAGCCAGGCCCCGCAGGCGCCCGTGACGAACATCTTCAACGTCGACCTGGGCGAGGCGTTCGGCGCGCACGAGCCGGGGTTCTACTACCTCTGGGCGCCCAACCGGTAGCGTACCGGCGCCGCGCCGAGCCTTTCCGTTCCCGCTCGGTCGTGCTACATTCTCCCGCATGGATGAGCTTGTCGTCGCCCTCGCGCAGATCAACGTCACGGTGGGCGATCTGGAGGCGAACGCCGCGAAGATCGCCGCCGCCGCCGCCGAGGCCGCGCGCCGCGGCGCGGCGCTCATCGTGTTCCCCGAGCTGGCGCTCTCGGGCTATCCGCCCGAGGATCTCGTACTCAAGCGGCACTTCCTGCGCGCCTGTGAGGAGACGCTGGAGGCGCTCGCCGCGCTCCTGCCCCGCGACGCGGCGACGATCGTCGGGAGCCCGTGCGCGGGCCCGGAGGCCGCCTTCAACGCCGCGTACGTATTCGCGAACGGCGGGCGCGCGGCCGTGTACCGCAAGATGCTGCTTCCCAACTACGGCGTCTTCGACGAGAAGCGCGTCTTCGCGCCCGGCGACCGCGCGCTGGTGTTCGCACTCGGCGGCTTCCGGGTCGGCGTCCACATCTGCGAGGACTCGTGGGCGGCGGGGGAGTGCGCCTCGGCGCCGCTCGCGCACGCCGGGCTGGATCTCCTCGTCAATCTCTCGGCGTCGCCGTACCACCGCGGCAAGGCGGCCGAGCGGGAGGCGATCCTGCGCCGGATGGGCGGGTTCCTGGGCACGCAGGTCGCGTACTGCAATCTCGTGGGGGGGCAGGACGAGCTCGTCTTCGACGGCGGGAGCATGGTGCTCGATGCCCGGGGCCGCCTGGTCGCCCGCGCGGCGCAGTTCGAGGAGGAGATCCTCTGCGCGGCGGTGCCGCGCCTCGCAGCCCCAGGGGAGCCGCCGCTGCCGCCCGCCTGCGAACACGCGGCGATCGAGCTTTCGACCGGCGATGCGCCGGCGCACGCGGCGGCCGCGCGCGTCGCGCCGCAGCTTCCGGATGCCGAGGAGGTGTACCGCGCGCTCGTCCTCGGGCTTCGGGACTACGTGGACAAGAACGGCTTCTCCCGCGCCGTCGTGGCGCTGAGCGGCGGCATCGATTCCGCGCTCGTCGCGGCCGTCGCCGCCGACGCCCTGGGGCCCGCGCGCGTCGTCGGCGTGACCATGCCGTCGCAGTACTCCTCGGCCGAGACGCTCGGCGATGCCGGGGAGCTGGCGCGGCGCCTGGGCATCGAGCTCCACACCGTGCCGATCCGAGAGATGTACGAGGCCCTCGCGGGCCGGCTCGCCCCGTTCTGGCAGGGACGCGGCCCGGACACTGCCGAGGAGAATCTTCAGGCGCGCATCCGGGGCGTCATCATCATGGCGTTCTCCAACAAGTTCGGCTGGCTCGTCCTGACGACGGGCAACAAGAGCGAGCTTGCGACCGGCTACTGCACCCTGTACGGCGACATGGCGGGCGGATTCGCGGTGATCAAGGACGTACCCAAGACGTTGGTCTACGAGCTGGCGGACTGGCGCAACGCGCGCGGCGGCGCCGAGGCGATCCCCCGGTCGATCATCGACCGACCGCCGAGCGCGGAGCTGCGGCCGAACCAGAAGGACTCCGACAGCCTGCCCCCGTACGAGATCCTCGACCCGATCCTGGAGCGCTATGTCGAGAAGGACATGGCGCTGGAGGCGATCGTTGCCGAGGGCTTCGACCCGGCGGCGGCCGCGAAGGCGATCCGCCTCGTCGACGGCAGCGAGTACAAGCGCCGCCAGGGCGCGCCCGGGATCAAGATCACGCCGCGGGCGTTCGGGCGCGACCGGCGCATGCCGATCACGAACAGGTACCGGCCGAAGTAGCGCCAAGGCGCGGGGACGAATCGGCCGCGAAGGCGCGAAGGGTAACCGTTCACGGGGGGCTCTCCGTTCCCGTCTGAGTGCACAAGCGTCACGTCAGAGCTGGAAGACTAAGAAAGAGCAGGAACCACAGAGCCACAGAGGGCACAGAGAAGAATACGGAGAGAGGGACCACGGCACTTGACACGGAGCCACGTAAGGGGCCGCGCAACAATAACT
>DHGK01000344.1:2266-4007 GCA_002402755.1 Planctomycetes bacterium UBA4800 | reverse complement strand
GTTATTGTTGCGCGGCCCCTAACGTCTCACGTTTCGTCCTCTGTGGCCTCTGTTTTCTCTGTGGTGAATCAGAAATGCCGCCGGCGCGCGGCTCAGACCAGCACGTCCCAGTGCTCCGGCGTCAGCATGAGCGCCACCTTGAATCCTCCGCGCATGACGAGTTCGCCGGCGTTGTCGGGGACGATCACGTTCTCGACCGGCAGCTCGTGCGCCGCGAGCGCGCCGAGCAGGGCATCCGCGATGCCGGGGATCAGCGCCCCGCCGCCCGTCAGGACGATGTCGGCGCCGTATGCGGCCGCGGCGTCGCGCGTCCCGTTGAGCACGTGGAGGATCGCGGCCACGAGGTTGTCGACGAGGGGAGCCGTGCTGCGCGCCATGGCCTGGCCGATGTCGACGATCCGGCGATGGTTCTTCTGGATGACCTGGACCAGGCAGGCGCCCCGCGAGGGCGCGAAGCTCGCGTACTTGCGGCGCATGCTCCCGAGCATGCGGTCGCTGATGCTGAGGTCCGGGACGAGCGCGCGGAGCTCCTCCCTGAGATGCTCGTCCAGCGACGCGGTGCCGCCCGAGATGTGCACGATCTCGCGCGGCTCGTGCATCGATTGCTCGACGAGGGCGACCTGGATGCTCGCGTGACCGATGCCGATCAGGGTGAAGCCCCTGGCCGGCGTCAGGATATCCTTCAGGGCGATGCCCGCGAGCGTGAGCCCCGGCACGACGAGCGCGCGGTCGAAGGCGCGGCCTGCGATGCGGGCGAGATGCTCGGGCGCATCGGCGCTGCCCGACGACGGCGTGCTGAGCACGGCCCACGCCTGGCGCTCCTCGCTGCCGGCGATGGCGCGGAGAAGCCGCAGGAAGATCGCGCACTCCTGTTCCGAGAGGAGTCCGGCCGGCAGCGGCTCGATGGGCGCGAGGCGGCGCCGGAAGACCTCTTCGCCGAGGACGAACGCATCGGGAGCGCCCGCCGGCGCGAAGACGGTGCTGTGGCACCGCACCTCGTGGGCGCCGGCATCGCCGAAGCACATGCGTGTGGCGGAGGAGCCGAGGTCGATGCTCACGCGAAGGGGTGCTGTTGATCGAGTCATGGGTCGTTCCTCCATGATCGCGGCGTGCACATTCCGGCTAGCGGCGGCCGTCGCTCCCGCCCGGCGGCGCGTGCTCGTCGTGGATCACGAAAACTCCGTCACCGTACGGCGCGCACTCCGAGGAGCACGCGAATGTCCGCTCGGGAATGACGCCCGCCACGCCGCGGCCGCCCGCGAGGTGCTCCTGGAGCAGCGCCTTGAACTCGCGCAGCGAGTCGCCGGTCAGCGAGTCGAGGAGCTCGGGCTCGACCGCGTCGTCCGCCCTCAGGCACCGGCGCAATTCGGCCCTGAGGAGCGATCGAACTCCGCTTGCGCGGAGAAGCTCCAGCCTGCTGACGCCCGCGGCCTGCAATCGGTCGAGCGTCGAAACGAGTACCGCGTCGAGGTTGTTCATGGCGACCTCCTTGCCAGATGAGAGTGCAAAGTCCGTGCCCGATCCGGAAGTTGTTGCCGAGAAAAGAGTTAGCAGGAAATCGCGAAAACCGGCTCGGGGGGCGGCGTCAAGAGTCTTGACACAGTGTGCGGGATTTGTCCCGCCTTCGCCGGGCACTCGCGACATCCCGAGCGCGTGGTGGTTCACCGCCGGCCCTTGGTGTCTTCATGTCTCTCATCAAGCATAGGAGCTTAGGGCCCGCGCAACAATAACTTCCCATTTT
>DHGK01000344.1:0-2169 GCA_002402755.1 Planctomycetes bacterium UBA4800 | reverse complement strand
GGGCCCAAAACGAAAAGTTATTGTTGCGCGGGCCCTTAGTGGCATCGTCCGTCTGTCTTTCCCGGACGCGGAGGGCGGCCGCGCGAATGGAAGACGAAATAGCCACGAAGACACGAAGGCACGAAGAGACTTCGCGGCATCCCAATCGCGCGGTGGTTCACCGCTGATGCTTCGTGTCTTGGTGCCTTCGGTGCATCGTCCTTCCGTCTTCCCCGGATGCGGTGGGGGGGCTCCTACACGACCCCGTAGCGGGCCAGGCAGGCGAGCGCGCCGCGGCCGTACGGCTCGGCCGCCACGAACGTCGCCCGCGCCTTGAGCGCGGGGTGGGCGTTGGCCGGGGCGCCGCGATGGGCCGCGTGCGCGAAGAGCCCGAGGTCGTTCGGCGAGTCCCCGAGGCCGAGCGTCTCCTCGGGCGCGATGCCGAGCGCTTCTTGGACGCAGGCCAGGGCGCGGTCCTTGCCCGCACCCGCGGGGTTGCAGTCCACGAGGCGGGCGTGCGACGCGGTCACGAAGGCCTCGCCGTCGAGGGCGTCCGCGAGGGCCGCCCTGAGGTGCGGCGTCTCGCGCTCGTCGCAGCGCCAGATCACGGCGCGCGCTCCCGGCGCCGCCCGCGCGGCGAGATCCTCGGCGTGCGCGAACGGAACGCCGAGAAGCCGGCTGTAGCGCTCCACCTCGGGAGACGAGCGGGCATGGAAGCACTCGTCGAAGAAGAGGTGCGCCTCGCCCCGGCCCTCGCCCAGCGCGAGCGCCCGGCGCACGAGGTCCGGCGCGAGTTCGAGCGCGCGCAGGCGCCGCCGCTCCGGCCACGACTCGATCACCGCGCCGTTGGCCGCGGCGAGGTGGCACGGAACGTCCCATGCGGCGGCGATCTTCTCGATCGAGGCGGTGATTCGCCCCGACGCGAGCAGGAACGCGCCGCCGCGGGCGACGTGGGCGCGAATCGCGGCGAGCACCTCGGGCAGCACGACGCCGAGCCGCTCGCTGAGCGTTTCGTCGAAATCGCCGGCGATGAGGCGGATGGTCATGCGGTCAAGGATGCGCCGTCGGGGGAGCCGCGGCAAGTGCCGGAACGGCGCGAAGATACGTTTTTGCAGCCGGGCCGGCGGAAGCTTTGATCGTTGAAACACGGAGAAAGATCTCTTACAATGGAAAAACCGCGGGTGGTAACCGGGGGGAATGTGCAAGGAGAAAATGCGATGCGACTTTCCGAATTCGCGTCTCGCAGCGCCTCGTTGTCGATGCTCGCCGCGCTGCTCCTGCTGGCCGGGTGCGGCGGCGGCGGGGGCGGCGGCGGCGATGATGTCGCGGGGACGGCCATCACCTCGCCCGCGGACCGTCTCAGCGTGTTCAACGTCCGCCGGCCCGGCGGGGCGGAGAGCGTCGTCCAGAGCTCGGTCACGCTGTCCGAGGATCCCGTGCGGCGCACCGCGTATCCGGGACCGGGCGAGCTCGCGCTGCGGCCGCTCGTCGAGTTCACGCTCACGAAGAGCTCCATCAGGTTCCTCGGCAACGAGGAAGGCGTGTACGAGCCCCCCATCACGTTCCCGCGCCGCGGCAGGAGCGGCCTGATCATCGACGCCGTGGACTACACGTTCAGATTCCACGGCTCGGGGGCGACGGAGCAGGGAACCACGCCGCCCATGCTGGTGGCCCAGGGCACGGTGCGCGTGCTCGGCGCGGATCACGCGGCGCAGCTTCTCTACGTGCTCGATCCCGCGGAACCCGCGCAGGCGCTGCACCTCGAGGGATCGAGCCTGGGGCTTCCCAACGAGTACCCGGTCTACGATCGCGACATTCCTGGAGGAAGCCCGCGCGCCGTGATCGGCATCCAGGCCTATACTGCGGCGCACGGCTTGGTCGGGCTCGTCACGGTCGACCCCGCGACCGGCGAGGTGACCGAGGAGACCGTGCTCGGGGCGAGCCTGCCGAGGCCCGGCCTGAGCGGCGGCACCCATGCGGGCCGCGTGACGGTGTGGACGATCGACGCGCGCTCGGGCGCGCCGCTTGCGGGCACGGCGGTGGTGCTTGCGCAGGGCGCTCTGACGGTGCGCGCGCGCACGGATGCGGACGGCATGGCCGTCGTGTCCGGGCTTGCGCGGGGAGCGTATGCGGTGTCGGCGGGCGGCCGCGCGCTCAAGGCGCGCTCGTTCGCGCGCGCGACGGCCGCGG
>DHGK01000342.1 GCA_002402755.1 Planctomycetes bacterium UBA4800 | reverse complement strand
GTTCGCCGAATACGCACCGCGCGGGAATGCCCCCCGCCCCGCGGGAATCACCACGCGATGACGTTCTCGGCCCAGACAAACTCCAGGGGCCGGAGAAGCCGCCGCGGGTCCCCGGCGACGACCACGATGTCGAAGCGCTGCGGGGTGTCCCCGGGGAGGGAGAATGCGGCGAGGTACGCATCGGCCGCGTCTTTCAGGTGCGCCTCCTTGGCGGCATCGACGCGGTCCCAGGCCAGGTCGGGATGGGCGAGGCTCGTCTTGACCTCGACGAAGACGAGCGTGCCGGGAGGAGCCACCGCGACGATATCGAGCTCGCCGCGGCGGCCGCGCCAGTTGCGCGCGACCAGGTGCAGCCCGCGCGACCGCAGGAACGCGGCGGCGGCCAGCTCGCCCGCGCGGCCCAGATCGGGCGCGCGAAGCGCGCGCAGCCACAGCCAAGCGCGGGCGGCCCACGGGAGGCGCGACCGGGGCATGGGCGGGCGGCGGCGCGGCCGGCGCTACTCCTCGGCGTGGAGGAGGTCGGCCCTGGTCTCGGGCTGCGGCGCGGCGGCGGCGGCCTTCGTCCCGGCGCGGCGTTCCTTGACCTTCGTGGCCTTGCCGACCCGGTCGCGCAGGTAGTACAGCTTGGCCCTGCGCACGCGGCCGCGGCGCTTCACGCGGATGTCGACCAGGCGCGGCGAGTTCACGGGGAACACGCGTTCGACGCCCTCGCCCGACACGATGCGCCGGACCGTGAGGGCCTCCCTCACGGCGCCGCGCTTGCGGGCGATGACGGTGCCGCTGAAGATCTGGACGCGCTCCTTGTCGCCCTCGCGGATCATGTAGTGGATGTCGACCACGTCGCCCACGTTGAAGTCGAACTTCTTCGTGCGGACGAGTTCCTTCTCAAGGTCGCTGATGAGTAGCTTCGTCACTGTGTGCCTCCGTCGCGCGTCTCGCGCAGTTGTGCCAAGAGATCGGACCGGCGGTCCCTGGTGCGCGCGGCCGCCTGTTCGGCGCGCCATTGCGCGACCTTGCCGTGGTCGCCCGAGAGAAGAACTTCCGGCACTGCCATGCCTCGGAACACCGGCGGCCGGGTGTAGTGCGGGTGCTCGAGCCCCCCGCACATGAAGGAGTCCTCCGCCGCCGCCCGGGGGTCGCCCAAGGCGCCGGGCAGGAGCCTCAGCACTCCTTCGATCACCACCATGGCCGCCACCTCGCCGCCGTTTATCACGTAGTCGCCGATCGATACTTCTTCAAAGCCGAGGCCGATCCGTATGCGCTCGTCGAAACCCTCGTACCGCCCGCACAGGAGCACGATGCGCTCGGCCCGCGCGAGCCCGCACAGGAACGCCTGGGTCAGGGGCGCGCCCTGCGGAGTCAGCATGATCCGCCGCAGGCCCTCGCGCGGCTCCGCGGCGCCGATGGCCTCGACCGCATCGAACACCGGCCCCGGGCGCAGCACCATGCCGGGCCCGCCGCCGTACGGCGCGTCGTCCACCGACCCGTGCCGGTTGACGGCGTGCTCGCGCCAGTCGACGAAGCGCAGATCGAGGAGTCCGCGGTCGATCGCCCGCTTCAGGATGCTCTCCTGCACGAACCCCTGGAAGATCCCGGGGAACAGAGTGAGGGTGTCGATCCTCAGCCCTGCCACAGCGCACGTCCTCCCCCGCGCCGCGCCTACTTCTTCTCTTCCTTCGGAGAGGACTTCCGGCGCGTGCGCCTGCTCTTGACCGGAAACGCCACCTCGTGCTTGCGCAGGATGCTACGCACGGTGAAGGAGGGCTGCGCGCCCATCTTCAGCCAGTACTCGGCGCGCTCCTTGTCGACCACGGTGGCCTTCCCGGCGTCCTTGAGGATCGGGTCGTAGTGTCCGATGATCTCCAGGGTCGCGCCGCCCCGCGGCTTCCGGCCGTCCATGACGGCGAGCCGGTAGAACGGCCGGTTCTTGCGTCCCATGCGCTTCAGGCGTAGCTTAACCGCCATTGTGTCGTGACCTCCCGGAAGCCGACGAGTCGGCTGACAATCAGGAATCGGTTGAAAAAGAACTCCCATTATACTAAAACCTGGAGAAACGACAACTGCTTTTGTGCACGGGAGGAGTGAGTGGCCGCCTGCGCCTTCGCCGCGACCGAGCTGTACGGCGCCGCCGCCGGGCAGGAGCCCGCCGGACGGGTCTACCAGGGCGACAATCTCGCCGTCCTCGAGGCGCTGGCCGGGGGGCCGGCGGGCGCCATCGATTTCATCTACATCGACCCCCCCTTCTGCACCGGCAACCAGTACCGCGTCCTCAGAATTGCGGCCGACGAGGGCGGCCGCCAGGAGCTCGACTGCCCGGACGCCTACACCGACCGCTTCGAGGGGGGGATCGACGGCTACATCGAGTTCCTGGAGCCCCGGATCGCCCGGATGCGCGACCTTCTGGCGCCCTCGGGCAGCTTCGTCATCCACATCGACTGGCGCGCCGCGAGCCACGTGCGGCTGCTCCTGGACCGGATCTTCGGGCCGGACCGGCTCGTGAATGAGCTTGTCTGGTTCAAGGGGTTCCGCGGGACGCGCATCCGCCGCGCCTTCCAGCATTCCCACGACACCCTCTGGTGGTACGCCAAGGGCGGCGACTACTTCTGGTCGCAGGGGTGCGAGGCCTACCGCGACGAGTCCATGTCGCGCTACAACAAGATCGACGAGGAGGGCAGGCGCTACGCGCTGATCAAGCGCCGGCGCGGCGACGGCACGATCTACTACGGCAAGACGTACCCGCAGGGCAAGTGGCGCAACGACGTCCTGGCCGACATTCCGACCATGGCGGCCACGGCGCCCGAGCGCACGGGCTACCCGACGCAGAAGCCGCGCAAGCTCCTCGACGTCCTGATCGAGAGCCTGTGCCCGCCGGGCGGGCTCGTCGCGGACTTCTTCTGCGGGGCCGGGACGACGCTGGCCGCCGCGGCGGCGGGCGGGCGGCGCTTCATCGGCGCCGACTTGAGCCCGGTGGCGCTCAACTTCACCCGCAAGCGCCTGGCGACGGCGTCGCCCGCGGCGCCGTTCGCAGTGATGCGGCCCGCCGGGGCCGCGCCGCGCGCGTGCGCGGACGGCGCCGTGGCGCGGACGCCGGCCGGCACGCTCCGGCGGACCGGCCCGGCCGGCGAGGCGCTCGATTTCTGGGCCGCGGGCCCGGCGGCGCCGGACGGAGTCTTCCGGCCCGGGTGGTGCGCGGCGGCGGGCGGGAAAACGGCGCTTCCCGTCGAGAGCCCCCCACTCGGCGCGTCCGGTGCTATCATGGTGCTGCTCGCCGGCCCCGACGGCCGCGAGGTCTGGTCCCAGGTCTGAGCACGATGAAGAAGGCCGACGACACGCCCATGATGCAGCAGTACTGGAGCGCGAAGAAGCGCCACCCGGGCGAGCTGCTCTTCTTCCGCATGGGCGACTTCTACGAGATGTTCCACGACGACGCCAGGGAGGCGGCGCGCATCCTGGGAATCGCGCTCACGAGCCGCAACAAGGGGCCGGATGCGATCCCCATGGCCGGCGTCCCGGTCAGAAGCGTCAAGCACTACCTGGGCCGCCTCCTCGGCGCCGGCAAGCGCGTCGCGATCTGCGAGCAGCTCCAGGACCCCGCGGACGCGAAGGGCCTGGTCGACCGCGACGTCGTGAGAATCGTCACGCCGGGCACGCTGACCGACGAGGACTGCCTGGACGAGCGCAGCCAGCTCTATCTCCTCGCGGTCTCGCCGCGGCGGCACGAGACCGGCATCGCCTGGGTCGATCTCTCGACGGGCGAGTTCCTGGTCCACGAGAGCCGCGATGAGGCCGCCGTCGCGGCCGAGATCGACCGCATCGGACCGGCCGAGTGCCTCGTGCCGGAGCAGCTCTGGCGCGAGGGCGCGCTGCCGCTCCTCGGCGTGCTGAAGGCGCGCCGCTGCGCGGTGACGCCGTCGCCCGACTGGAACTTCGGCGCCGAGGCGGCCGAGCGGCAGGTGAAGGAACATTTCGGCGCGACGTCGCTTGAAGGCTTCGGCCTCGAGCGCGCCGGGCCCGCGGTCGAGGCGGCGGGGGCGCTCCTTCGCTACCTCTACGAGACGCAGCGGCACGAGCTCAAGCACATAACGTCGATGCGCGTCCACCACGCGGGCCGGTTCCTGAGGATGAACGAGCGCACGCGCAATGCGCTCGAGCTCGTGCGCAATGCGCACGGAGGCCGGGAGGGCACGCTCGTCGCGCACCTCGATGCCACCGCGACCGCCATGGGCGCGCGGCTTCTCAGGGCGTGGGTGCTGTCGCCGCTCGCCGATATCGAGGCCATCAACGCGCGGCTCGATGCGGTCGGGGATCTCCTTGCGCAGCGCGACGCGTGCCGCGCGCTCAGGGAGCAGCTTCGCGAGGTGAGCGATCTTGAGCGCCTCGCGGGGCGCGTGGCGCTCGGCTCGGCGCACGGCCGCGACCTGGCCGCGATCGGGAGGTCGCTCGGCCGTATTCCGGAGCTCGCGGAGGCGCTGGACGCGGTCGCGGCGCCGCGGGTCGGGCAGTTGCGCGAGGCGCTCGGCGACTTCTCCGACCTGTGCGGGGAGATCGCGCGCGTCCTTGTCGACGAGCCGCCGCTTGCCACCCGCGAGGGCGGCCTCATCAAGGACGGCGTCTCGCCCGAGCTGGACGAGCTCCGCGCGCTCACCAGGGAGGGCGGCACGTGGCTCGCCGATTTCCAGCGCCGCCAGATCGAGCGCACGGGCATCGGGAACCTCAAGGTCGGCTTCCAGCGCGTCTTCGGCTACTACCTGGAGGTGACGCGCGCGCAGGCCGAGCGCGTGCCCGCCGACTTCGTGCGCACGCAGACGCTCAAGAACTGCGAGCGCTACACGACGCCGGAGCTCAAGGGCTACGAGAGCAAGGTCCTGAGCGCGCAGGACCGGATCGTGGACCTGGAGTACGCGCTCTTCGTCGCGCTCAGGGAGAGGGTCGCGGCGGAGATCCCGCGCATTCAGGAGGCGGCGCGCGCGATCGCCGAGCTCGACGTCCTGGGGACGTTTGCGCACATGGCGGCGCTGCACGGCTACGTGCGGCCGGTCCTGACGGAGGAGAAGGTGCTGCGCGTCGCGGAGAGCCGGCACCCGGTGATCGAGCAGGCGCTCGCGGACACGGTCTTCGTCCCGAACGACGTGCGCATGGAGGCCGATGCTCCGGTCGCGATCATCACGGGGCCCAACATGGCCGGCAAGTCGACGTACATTCGCCAGGCGGCGCTGCTCGTCCTGCTGGCGCAGGCGGGGTGCTTCGTGCCGGCCAGGTCGGCGGAGATCGGGCTTGTCGACCAGATCTTCGCGCGCGTGGGCGCGGCGGACGATATCTTCCACGGCCGGAGCACCTTCATGGTCGAGATGATCGAGACGGCGAGCATTCTCAACTCGGCGACCGAGCGCAGCCTCATCATCCTGGACGAGGTCGGCCGCGGGACGAGCACCTTCGACGGCATGAGCATTGCCTGGGCGGTGACCGAGCACATCTACGAGCGGATCAAGGCGCGCACGTTCTTTGCGACGCACTACCACGAGCTCACGGAGCTCGCGCTCCTGCACCCCGGAATCCGCAATCTCAACGTGGTGGTCAAGGAGTACCGCGACGAAATCGTCTTTCTCAGGAAGATCGTCGACGGCGCGACCGACAAGTCCTACGGCCTGCAGGTGGCGCGCCTGGCAGCCCTGCCCCGCGATGTGCTCGATCGCGCGCGGGAGATCCTCGCCAACCTCGAGCGCCAGGCGGTGAGCCCGAACGACACGCCCTCCTTCGCCCCGCCGAAGGGCTCGTCCAAGAAGTACGTCCAGCTCGACCTCTTCACGGACCGGCGCGAGGAGTTCCTGAAGAAGCTGGCGAAGCTCGACCTGGACGCCCTGCCCCCGATCGAGGCCCTGAAGCTGCTCGCGGAGCTCAGGCAGTACGCGGTGTAGAAGAGGATGCGGAGCGTCGGAAGTACTGTCCCCGGAAGCACCCCGTTCAGGCGGCAGGCGCCGATATCAGGGGAAACGCTTGACCACGAGCCCCGGGATACGGTCGAAGTGCCGCGGATTACCGGTGACGACGCCGTGGCCCCCGGCGAGCGCGGTGCATCCGATCACGAGGTCAGATACCGGCAGCTTCTCTCCCTTAGGGCTCAGCCGAGCATCGATTCCGGCACAGAGACGCATGATCGACAGCGTGACCGGCAAGACCGGGACGGCGCCCAGCACGGCTTCGACGAAATCGTCTCGGCGTGCGCGCCGTGCGGGTGTGTCGGCGCGCCAGCACCCGTGCAGCAGCTCGCCGGCGCTCATGACCGACAGCGCCAGTTCGACGTCGCCGAACCGCTCGCCGATCGCGGCGACCAAGCGGTCGGGCGGCAGCCGGTTCTTCTCGGCGAATATGAACACGGTCGAATCGATCAGGAATCCCACGAGGGCGGCTCCTCCACACGTTCATCGCGTATGAGATCGAGCAGGTCCTTCCCGAATCGACCGTCAAGAAGCACCGGCGTACGCCCCCGCAGCACCGCGACGCACTGGGCAGCCGTGCGCCCCTCGACGGGCGCCGGGGCAATCACGCACACGTCGCGGCCCCGTCGCTGCACGACGAATCGGTCTCCGCGCTCCACCTTGTCGAGAAGCCGCGAGAATGCTCGACTTGCCTCCGTGGCCGAGATCCGCTTCTGCTTGAACTTATCTGATTTCGAAGCCATGAATCTGATTCTATGCGCAAGACGGCTCGCGTGCAACCACCCGGAGGATTCCCGGCTCCGAGGACGTCGCCGCGGCGATTGACGGCCGGTTGCAGTCGAAGGGGGCTTTTGGGCGCCTGCGCCGCTTCCAGGAGGCCGAACGGATCTTCGAGCGGATGCTCCGGCTCAACCCCACGGGCAACCAGGGCGCGCGCTTCCTGCTCGACGATGTGCGCGCGCAGCGCGCCTGGGAGGATTGCCAGGACGACGACGAGGGCTGAGACGGCGCCGCGCGAGGACGGCCCGGCGGGAGATTCCACGGCCGTGGAATACGGCAATCGTTGCCATTTTCCACGGCCGTGGAATCCGCCCGCGCGGGTGTGTCCGGGGACAGCGCATGGCGGTCCCGGTCGAGAAGTTCTCGCGCGCAGCGGCGGTCGCCGCCGCGCGTGCGACGGCATTGCGTAAGGAGGGGTCGTCGAGAAATTCCACGGCCGTGGAATATGGCAATCGTTGCCATTTTCCACGGCCGTGGAATACGCCCGCGCGGGTGTGTCCGGGGACAGTCACCAATTTCCGCAGAAATTGGTGACTGTCTCCGGAAGGGAAGCACCCGCTACGGCGCCCCGCACGGCACGAACTCGGCGCACTCGATCTGGTCCTGCGATGAGTCGACCCCGCACTCTCCGAACGGCGCGGGCAACGGGCCTTCACTCGCGAAGAGATGCCCGAGGATCTTGACCGCGTCGGCGATATCGGTCTTGCCATCGTCGTTCGCATCGGCGGCGTCGAGGCACTGCGCCACCTTCGCCTTCGAGGGGTCCCCCGCCGCGCCGAAGAGATACGCGAGAACGGAGATCGCGTCGGCGATGTCGACCTTGGCGTCGGCATTGGCATCGCCGCGGCGGAATGTCTCCGCGAGCGCTACCGCGAGTCCGGTGACATGCGCACGCAGCGGCGCGAAGCTCTTCAGAGGATCCCCCGTATCGTTCCCGCAGGCGGCGAGGCCCCCAAGAACGGGTCCGCCCGATCCGAATGCGATCACCTGCCGATCGACCTCCGTCCAGACGTCGCCCTCCGGCGAGGACGAAGCCAGGATCTCCTGCCCACGCCGCTCGATCTTGAGCCACAGGGGCAATGTCGGCACGCCGTGAGCCCGGGCGGAGAGCACCCCTTCGGTTCGGAAACGGAACATGAGCCTTGTTTCGGTCGAGTACCTCTGAACAAGGAGCGCCGCAAACGGTGCGTCCGGCTGCATGCTGCCCCGCGCCATCAAGCCGAGCCGCGCTCCCGAGGATCCAGCTCAGCGGCTCCTCCACCTTGACAACCGCGCTGAAATCGGCGTGCATCTCCTGGTGCACGTAGTGGAACTCATCCCTCGTGCTGATGTTCGTGCGCCCGCCCGCGCACACGGAAATGCCCTCGCGATCCTTCCAGGAGCTTCCCGGGAAGAGCGGAGATCCAATGTCCGCAGCCTGCCACGGAGCCATGTCTTCGCAAGGACCGCACCAGACTGACACGTTCGAGTGCGTCGAGTCCTGGGTTCCGACGTCCGTCGTCACCCTCAGCGTGATCACGTACCGTCCCGGAGCCGTGTACGTATGCACCATCTGCACGCCCTCGGCGGTCGACCCGTCACCGAAATCCCAATGATAGCCCGTGAGCTGCGCGCCCTCGTAACCCTCCGACGCGGAAGCGTCCACTGAGACTTCGAGGGGGACCCCGCCAAGCACGGGACTCGCGGTGAAGCGTGCAATGGGCCGGGTGGTGGCAGCGACCAGGACAAGGGCATCGTAGTTCCCCGCGCAGATCGGCTGATACGCATCGGCGGGTAAGCCGGGAAAGGTGAAAGCGCTGTACCNNCCGACGAGCGCGTACTTTCCCGCCGGCATGGCACGGACGCCCGTCAAGAGCGTGAAACCCGAACCGACGCGGGCGGCATAGCCGAGCTCCATGTCCGTTCCGGACCCGCCGTCGACGGGCCTGAGGCTCAGAATCAGCCCCGTCGAGCTGCCAGGCTCGGACAGGGGGAGGTTCAAGGAGTCCGAGTGGCCGACGACCGTTACCGAACCGTCGCCGCCGACTTCGATGTCGTGTCCCCACTCGTAGGCTGATCCGCCGAAGTAGGTCGAGTACGCGAGCTGTTCCACACGCGGCAGCCCCGGGTCCGGTCGCAGACGCGTGACGAACACATCGTCCTCGCTCACAAGTCTGGGCTGGAGAGCGTTCGCGGTCACCGGGTAGGACGTCGACCATGTGTACCCGGTGAGCCACACATCGCCCGTGGAATCGACGCTGATGCCCAGGGGGCAATCGGTGCTGTTGCCTCCGAGGTACGTCGCATAGGGAAGCTGTTCCCCCGCAGGAAGCGTGGCGTCCGGCCGGATTCGCGCGAGAAAGATGTCTTCAGTCCCGCCCAAGCTCGGCTGATAGGCAGTCGCCGTCGTCGGAAAGTTCGACGAGACCGTGATGCCCATCATCGCCACCGTCCCATCCGGCAGCAATGCGATCTTCGGGGAGTTTCTGCGAAGCTCGATGCGCGAGGTGTCGAAGTACTCGCCACCCCAACTCTCGCGGCCTGCGCCGCCTACAAGCGTGAAGTAGTCGACGGGCACAGCGGCCTGGCCTATCTGCCGGACGTCCAGCCGGCAGAGAAAAGAATCGCTCTCGCCGGCGCGCGTCATCATGAAACCGGAGGCCGCAGGGGGATCGAACCATGTCCCGGGATCCGGCGAGAATGTGTGCCCCGCAACCAGCACGCGGCCTTCGGCATCGACGGCGACCGACGTCACGCAATCGTCTCCCGCTCCTCCGACATAGCTGGAGAACATGATCGTGCCTTGCATCGGCTCCAGGACCGTCACGAAGCCCTCCCCGGATCCGCCGAAGCGCGTGTCGGGAGCCCCCCCGACGATCGGAAAGTCGTTCGATGCCGTCCAACCGCCCACGACGACGATTCCTCCGCCGAGGGATTCGATCACCATGGCGCGGTCATCGCCTGCACCCGCGAGAATCGTCAACGACAGGAGGCTCATGAGCCACGGATCGAGCACCGCGACAAAGGCATCGTACCTCCCGGCCACGGGACTGAGGCTCTGCCCGAAGCCCACGACCACGAAGTTCCCGACATCGTCAACGAGCACATTGAAAGCGTATTCCTCGGCCGTTCCACCGAGGTGCGTCCCGAACTGAACCGCAGGGTCGATGACGCCGGGAAGCGTGGGATCCCAGGCGTCGACCTCGAACCCGACGCGATGGTCGTCGACGATGCGGAAGCGAGCGGCGACGAAGCGCCGTCCGCCGGAAGGAGCGTCCTGCCAGGCCACCGGCGCCGCCTGACGAACCGTGAGGTCGCCCGCCGTCAACATGAGGCTCCCGTCGGGTAGGACATCGAGGCTCTCGATTCCTTCGCAACGCATGCAGAATGTGTCGATCGCAGCCCCGGCCGCCACGAGCACATCGTATGCGAGCACGCCGGCCTCCCCTGGGGCGGCGGCGCGCACGCGCAAGGAGATTCCCGGGTACAGGTCTTCGTACAGAATGCTCTCATATCCACGGGGCGCAAGGCGCCGAATGCCATCCTGCGTGCCCGTGACGAAGTGGTACGATGTCTGCCGCGGTTCCTCGCCGCACGGAAGGACCCCGGCCGTCCCGTCGAAACGGAGCATCAGGCGGCCAAGCTTCTCGTCCGCGCGGCAGGCTCCGGCGAACTCGATGCCCTCGCGGCCGAGACTCGCGACCGCCCCCAGGCGATACGCCGCAAACGAGATGCCCGCGTCCCACTGGCCTTCGTTCTCGACGAACTGCAACGGGAGCGCCGACACGACATTGAGCCCAAGCACAAGGGCAAGCACGGGGAACAAGAAGGGAAGTCTCATGACGCTGCTCCTTTCCAACGGCGGATTCACTCCAGTGCCCGAACCGGTCCTCAACGGAAGGCCGGCCCCCGACCACGCGACCGCCTTGCCTGCCGCGCCGCCGGCTCAAACACGCCGCAGACGCAGCACGTGAAGGCTTCATCATCACAAGCGCGGTTTCAGGCAGAATCTAACGCGAAATCCCGCCGGAATCGGGGCGGTCAGCGCGGGGACGCGGCCGGGATGATCTCTATCCCCGTGATATGGGCGTTCTCGAGCGTCGATGTGAAGTCCACATCCAGCGTGCCGTCCTCGACCAGCACATCAAACGACTTCACATCGGGCGTGCCGTACCCGACTTCGGCTTGGGACGCATACCCGGAGAGCACGTGTTCGCCTTCGATGCGCACATCGAAGGAACGTACACAGCACAACTCTATGAAGTGCAGCGCGACCCTGTACTCTCCGGGCGGGAGCGGAATTCGATACCATCCGCCTTCCTGGTGAGGAAACCAGCGCTCACCCTCGTAGATTGCCGGCAGGCCCTTGGCTATCGCATAGCCCGTGTTTCCGTTGCCTAAGCGGCCGCCCACGAAGAACCGATCCTTCCCCCAGGCGACGCCATCGACTACGAGGTCCTTCTCGCCCCCGCAATCGATGCGAATGGCGCCGTTCGCGAACGCATCGAGCAGCCAGCGCATGTCCGCACCGTAACCGGAGGCCGAGCCATCCCCGGATTCGAGCGCCGGCACATCGGCCGCGAGATCGGCAGGCGATCTCCCGAGGTCATTCAGCCCGATACCGAACCACAGGTTCCAACACGTCCGGTCGTCGTGGGCCTCGTCGCGTAACGCGTCCCTGAGCACGGCGTCTGCATCAGCCGCACGCCCGGCGTCGCGCAGGCATTCCGCCATTGCGGAGGCAATGCGCGGCGTTCGCTCGCCGTCGGAGCGCAGGCCGGTGAATGCAACCGCCGCCTCCACGTACATGCCCGCCCTCTGGAGAACCCGTCCCTCGAGGTAGCGCAGCAAGTGCGCGTGTCTCGGGTCATCCCCTCGGGTCCTGAAACCTGCGAGAAGCTCCGGGTCGCCCGCAGGATCTCGCTCCCCGAGCACGGCGTCAATCGACGCAAAGGAGATGAACCCGGGCAAGAGCGCTCGCGCGTACTTCACATGTCGCCGATGCATGAAGGGGTCTCCCTCCCTGAGGGCGAGAGCTTCCTCGATCGTGGCCGCGGCCTCCGCTGCGTTGCCCTCCCGCAAAAGAACCTCCGCAATCGTGGCAATCACGTGGGCATTGCGATGGGATGTCAGACGGTCCGCACTTTCAATGGCCGTGCGGGCCTTCGCCAGATCGCCGCCGCGTTGCGCGTGCATATAGCACAAAGCCAGCGCATGCAGAAACGGCGCATTCTCCGCCTGCTCCGCTCGAATCTCCTCCAACCGCGCCAGGGCACGATCCCATTCCGGCGCCGGCGCATCGTGATTGTCCAGAAACTGACCGAGTCTGATAACCCCGACGTGCCCACGCCCGTCCTTCGGTACGGCCGCCGTGAAGCTCAGGGCCGCGCAGCGTGCCTCCTCCTGACGGTTCCTCGCGAGCAGCATGCCGTACAAGGCTTCCCAGAGCGTCTTGTGGTCGGGACGAAAGCGTACGCCTCTGCGGCAAGCCTCCATGGCATCGTCCATGCGGCCCAGACGAGAATAGAGGTCTTTGAGGCTCACGTACCAGCCGGGGTCCGCGGCCGGGTCAAGGGCGACGGCCTGCTCGTACTCGCGCACCGCTTCCTCGAAACGGCTCTGCGACACATGTGCCGAAGCAAGCAAAGGCCATGTATAGGGAATGCTCGGCGCCAGCTTTGTAGCCTTCTTGAAGCAAGACACGGCCTTCTCCATCTCTCCGAGCAGGCTGAGGGCGCGGCCCGACTCCTCTAGGGCATGGTGATCTGCCGTTTCCGCAACCAGGATCTCGTCACACAACGCAAGAGTCTCCTCCCGGTCGCCAAGGTGCGCCAGGCACAGGGCCAGCCGTGCTTTCGCCCACAGCGCCTGGTCTCGGCGACATAATTCGCGCGACACTTCGACCGCCCTCGGGTAATCCCGCTTCCCAACGTACATCATGGCCATCTCGAAAAGGGGCGCATTTGTACCGCGTGCCGCGTACACCTCCTCACACAATCGTATCGCCTCGTCGTACCGGCCGCGTACACCGATGAAGGCGGCATACCAGAACTTGATGTCGTTGTCAGCGGGATCCAAGCGACGCGCTTTCTCGAACATGGCGCACGCATCTTCTTCCGCACCCCGACAATCGTAGATAGCCCCAAGCACCGCATACGCCCCGGCCAGAGCGGGGTGCTCCGCCACAGTCGCAAGGCAAAGCCGCTCCATGTCGGTTCGCCACTTCGGCCCCTGGAACACCGTCCAGATCGCCATGAAACCGAAATTCGACGGTTCGCCGGGAGCTGCCTTCACAGCCTTCACATACGACTCAAGGGCATCATCGAAACGCCGCATCTCGAGAAGACTGGCTGCCCTGGTCCTTTCCCTCCGATCGATCTGGTTGATGCGATCAGCCCACGCGATGGCTTCCTCCGGCTTCTGGGCCAGACGCCAGAGCGTGCAGATTGCCGCAAGAACGTCATCACGGTTGGACAACGGTCGAGCAGACAAGCGCTCGAATACGTTCCCCGCACGCTCCGGTTCGTTCATCTGCAGCAGGACCTTCCCGAGCAGCAACTCGGGCTCGATGGCAGCCGGCCACAGCGCTCGTGCAGCCGAGAGGTCGGCATACGCATCCAGATACGCGTCGCTCACCAGGCAGGCAAGGGCGCGCCCGAGACGCGTCTCGATCGAAGCGCCCGGAAAGGTCTCTTGGCCCGGCCTCTCGCGCTCAAGGAGAGCCCCGTAAGCCTTCGCCGCATCCTGCCAGCGTGATTCCCGCTTCGCCGTGTAGGCTGCACGCCACATGCGCGCAGCGGCATCGTGCTCGCCCTCGCCTATTGCCTCCGTGACGCTGCCCGGAACGACAACGTCGGGGAGCGCCGAAAGCAAACCGCGTGCCGCCGCGAATTTCGGGTCGCGCCGGAGGCATGCGGCAAGGTCCAGCACGGCTTGATCTTGCCGCTCAAGCAAGAGCCATGTCGCCGCACGGTGGTAATACCCCTCTGTCCGCTGCGGAAGAAGCGCAATCGCTTCATCGAGCAACTTGCGGGCGTCGCTGAGAAGATCCATGCCAAGCACCGCCCGCGAGTCCTTGATGTCGTACATGGACTCGAACGGATCAGTTTCCGTCTGCCCCCCTCCCTCCCGCGTGAGCCTGCCCAGCTCCCGCTTCAGCACCGCGTCCCTCACGAGCTCCGCGTAGCGCGCCTCCTTCTGCGCCCGGAGCTGCCGCGCGTAGCTCACTCCCAGCAACGACGCGGTCACGACGCACAGGAGCGTCACGGCTGCCACGGCCAGGCGCCCCTTGTGCCGCCAGGCGCTGTGCGTCAGGCGCTCGTACGCCGACTGCGGGCGTGCCTCGATCGGCTCGCCGCGCACGAAACGACGCAGGTCCTGCGCCAGAGCCTCCGCCGTGCCGTAGCGGTCGCCCGGATCCTTCTGCAGGCACTTCAGGACGATCGTCTCCAGGTCCCGCGGCACGCGCGGGTCCAGATCCCGCAACTGCCGCGGCTCCTTCAGCATGATCTGGCTCAGCGTGTCCGCCACATCCTTCCCCTGAAACGGCGGCCGCACGCACAAGACCTCGTAGAGCGTCGCTCCGAGCGAATAGATATCCGTGCGGTGGTCGACCGGGATCCGCTTCGCCATCGCCTGCTCGGGGCTCATGTAGACCGGCGTCCCCAGAAAATCCCCCGTGTGCGTCAGGCTCTCCTGCCCCTCCATGTGCGCCAGCCCGAAATCCAGGATCCGAAGCCGGCT
>DHGK01000308.1 GCA_002402755.1 Planctomycetes bacterium UBA4800 | reverse complement strand
CGCCGCGAACGTCCGCGATCCCTTCGAGTACTTCGTCAATCCCTTCACGGTCGTCGGGCTCAAGGATCACCCGTCGGGGACGCGCATCACGCCGCGGGGCGAGCTTCTGCTGGGCGGCGGCGCGGTCATGCGGCCGCTCGTCGGCCCCGCCCTGGCGCCGCTTGGCCCCGGCATCTCGACGAGCTGCATCGATGTCGGCTCCGCCCTGGCGCCGCTTCGTCCCGGCATCAAGGCCGTGCTCCTCAAGGGGTGGCTTCCCGTCGTGAAGCGCGAGCTCGTCGTGAACGGCGCGGTCAGGATCGCGTTCGAGGCGTTCGCATGTCCGGTCGAATGCACCCGCGCCGCCTTCGACCGGCCGCAGGGGGACGACTTCCTCACGATGGTCAGGGTGACCCTCGCGGGCGCGACGGACGACACGGTCGAGGGCGTCGCCGGCTTCGAGCGCCGGCCCGAAGGGCCGCTCGCGCTCCGTCCCGGGGCGGAGGACGTCGCGCTCCTTTATTGCGGGGATGCGCTCGCCGGCAGCGTGCGCATGCCCGCGCGGGGGAGCGCCGAGGTCGAGGGGAGCCGGCTCGTCCTGCGGGCGGCCCTCGCCGGCCGCGAGGATGTCCGCTTCGACCTCGCCTTCCCCTTTCTCGCCGGAGGCGCCGCGGCCTCGGACCTCCGGCAGGCGGCGCAGGAGCTCGACGCGCGCATGGCGGCGACGGCCGCCTTCTGGGAGGGGCTCATCGGACGGGGGGCGGCGCTCGCCGTTCCCGAGGACAAGGTGCGCGAGACGTATCTCGCCTCTCTCGTCTACCAGTTCATCGGCCGCGACCGGGGCGAGGTTCGCGCCGGCGAGGGGTTCTACGACCGGATCTACCTGCGCGACGGCGCCTACCAGGCGCTCTCGCTCGCGCACGCGGGCTACATCGACGAGGCCCGGGAGAGCATCGACCATCTCCTCGGGTTCGCCAAGCCCGACGGACAGCTCGTCAGCCAGCGGGGGCAGCTCGATGCGAACGGATACGGAATGTGGGCGCCCGTCGAGCTCGCCGGGCTGTCGGGCGACATCGAATGGCTTCGGCGTGCGTACCCCCGCATCCGGGCCGCCGCGCGATGGGTCATGCAGGCCCGGCGCGGCGAGAACGACACAAGCTCGCCGTTCTTCGGCGTGCTTCCCGCGGCGCTGGCCGACGGCGAGAACCTCTGGGCGGGCAAGAACCACATCGTGGGCTACGACTGGTGGAACCTTCGAGGCATCGGCTGCGTCGCCGCGGCGGCGCGGATGCTCGGCGAGGAGGCCGAGGCGCGGGAATTCGAGCAGGAGTTCGAGGACTATCGAGCTTCGATCCTGAAAGCCCTGGAGCGGACGGGGCTCGGCTTCATCCCGCCGAGCTACGAGAAGGACGGCACGCACTGGGGAAACCTCGAGGTCGTCTTCCCGACGCCGCTGCTTCCCCCGCAGCACCCGCTCGTCGGAGCGACGCTGCGCCACGTCCGGACCGAGTTCGGGGCCGAGGCCGGCCCCAAGGGCTTCGTCGAGGGGACGATCCAGTGGACGCCCGGTACGGGCGCGATCCATCCGTACATGAGCCAGTTCGTGACGAACACCCACCTTGCGAGGGGCGAGCAGGCCGAGGCCGTCGACGGCCTGTACGCGTTCCTCCTGCACACGACCTCGACCCACGGCTTCCCCGAGGGAGTCTACTGGCGGAAGCGCGAGGCCTGGGGCGGCACGGTTCCCCACCTCTGGGCGGCGGCGCTCTACGTGACGACGCTCCGGAACATGCTCGTCCGCGAGGACGAGGACGCGAACGGCGGGATTCTCCACCTTCTCTCGGCGGTGCCGGATCACTGGCTCGATGCGGGCAAGAACGTGGGAATCTCGGGCGCGCCGACGCGGTACGGGACCGTCTCGTTCCGTGTGGAAGCCGCCGCGGATGAGCTGGCGCTCCACCTTCGCCGTGCTCCCGGTCGATCGGGGGCGAGGATCGAGCTCCATCTGCCTCCCGCGCTCGTCGCGCGCGGGGCCTCGCACAGGGGACGGCCGGTTGCATCCCACGATCGCGTTGTCCGGCTCGGCGCGGACTTCGAGGGGCAAGGAGAGCCCGTCCGGATCTCGGTCGAGCGGCAGCCCCCGGGCAAGCCCGTCACGTTCGCAGCCGCCGTTGCGGCCTACGAGGCCGCCGCGCCGGATCTCATGCGTCCGATTCCGGGAGTCCTTCCGGCGCCCCCGGCCCTGTCCTCCGAGCAGGACTGCCTCACGCTCGACCTCTCGAAGGTCGCCACCACCAATCCCTTCGACGGGCCGTTCCGGGTGAGCCCCGCACCCGCGTTCACCGGGCTCGCCGCCGGCGACCTGAAAGCGGGCGGGATTCCGTTCCGGACGGTCGACCCCGCGAAGAACGGCGGCAAGGGCATTGTCGTTCTCGCCGGCGCCCAGGCGTGCAAGGATCTTCCGGTCGAGGCGGAGATCCCGGCGGGCGGCGTGCAGGGGAAGTACCTCGCCGTTCTCGGCGGCGTGACCGGCTGGGCGCCGGGCGATCCCGGCGTGGGGGAGTGGGGCGCCGTCGCCGAGTGCGTCGTCCGTTACGCCGACGGCTCGCGGAGCGTGCTTCCCTGGATCCCGGGCCGGACGGCCGACGACTGGCTCGGCGCGCCGCACGCGACCGATGTCGCCGCCGTGCTGCAAGGCTCCCGCTGGCACCTGAACGTGCTCGTCCTCGCCCTCGAGCCCAAGCCCATCGAGGCGGTCGTCATTCGCGATCTCGGCACGCCGCCCTCGCCGGTCGTCGCCGCCGTGACGATCGTGCGCTGACGGGTCGCGCGGCGCTCGCCGTCTTGTACCGGCGGACGCTGGTCGGCGATGTGCTTTCGTTCTGGCTGCGGCACGCGATCGACCGCGAGCACGGCGGCTTCCTGACGGCGCTCCACCGCGACGGCCGCGTCTCGGTGCGCCTCAAGGGGAACATGTGGAAGGGGCCGTTCCACCTGCCGCGGATGCTGTGGTACTGCGGGCGGCTCCTCGACGGGGATGCCGCCCCGGCGTCTCCCGCCTCCGGCGATGTACGCGAGCCGCATCGCTCGTGACGAGCACGCGCACGGCGCCGCCGGGCGGGGAAACCCGGTGGCGGCGGGCGCGCCTCGCCGATTATAATCATGCGAGGGAGGTGCCCGATGGCGAATTGCAGGACCTGCGCCGGCCCGCTGCCGAGCGGATCGACCGTCTGCGTGTACTGCGGCGCGCGGAACGAGGTCGACCTCCGGGGCGTCCACGAGTACACGGTGAAGGCGCCCGAGTCGCCGCGCACGTGCCCGAGCTGCGCCGCCGCCCTGCGGACCATCGATGTGCGCGCCGACGGGAAGTTCCTCATCGAGCAGTGCGAGTCCTGCAACGGGCTCTTCTTCGACCCGAACGAGATCGAGGCGCTTCTCGCGGCGACCGTGAAGCACGCCTACACGATCGACTACGAGCGGATCAAGACGCTCGCCGCCGAGGCGCCGCCGCGCGACGAGGTGTGCTATCGGGCGTGTCCCGTGTGCGGGGAGCTGATGCACCGGTCCGCCTTCGGAGTCCGGAGCGGCGTGATCATCGACAGGTGCGCGCGGCACGGCGTGTGGCTCGACAGCGGCGAGCTGCGGCGCCTCATGGAATGGCGCAAGGCGGGCGGCCAGCTCCTCCACGAGAAGCGAAAGGCCGAACGCGACGCGCAGGATCGTCAGGCGCGCAGCGCTCGTCCGGTCGTCCTGCCCGTGAGCCTTGGAGAGCCGAAGAGGGGCGACTACGCGGCCTTGATCGACGCCCTGGCGTTCGTCCGGTCGCTGATCGCGCGATGGCTGTAGGAGCCTCCGGCGGGACCCGCGCCGTCACTCCTCCGGCTCGGGAGCTGACGCGTACCCACAAGTCCGCTGGTCGTCCGCCCCCTTCTCCCGAAGGGGGCCGGGGGGTTGCAGCAGGTGGCGAAGCATCCAGCGTGTCAGGTTCAGGCGGGAGCCGTCTTCTCGCTCGTGCCCGAATGTGGGTAAGCGTCAGGCTCGGGAGAGGGAGGCAGCCCGAGCTTGCGGTCGGCCGCGGTGGGACGCAGCCCAAAATGCCCGGCATCGTGGCATTCTGACCCTGTACGTCCCGCGGCGGGCGGGAGGCTCCTCCGGCGCCGTGGCATTTTGCCTTTCATATCCGGCGATTGGACGTAACTTGCCCGGCATCGTAGAATTCCAGTGTTTCCGGGGGAGTATTCTGTGCGCGAGGGGGGCCGGGAGACCCTGATGGCCGCGGCACGCGGAGCCCTTGCGAGGCGCGGCCGCGGGGAAGAGGTGCCTGTCATGAAAACCGCAGCGCACATGGAATCGATGTTGCCGCCGTTGCGATGGCGTCGCGGATCCTCATCCGGCTTCACGCTCGTCGAACTCGTGATCACGGTGGGAACCACCTTGATCGCCGTGCTCGGCAGCATCCAGCTCTTCACGTACTGCATGTGGCAGAGCGAGAACTCGGGGAACCTGACCTCGTCCATGCAGGAGGCCTTCGCCAAGGTCGAGGAGATCAGGGCGACGCCGTACGGCGACATCATGACGACGTTCGGCCCCCTGGCCGGCCAGGCGTCCAGGTCGTTCACGCCGACGCGGGTCGGGGGCCTCGGCATCATCTACGTCAACGAGGTCGCCCCCGACCTCCTGCAGGTCGAGGTGGTCGTCAACTGGCAGGAGCGCGGCAGGTACGTGGTCGGCGAGGACCGGAACCTGAACGGCCTGCTGGACGGCGGGGAAGACGGCGACGGCAACGGCCGGATCAGCTCGCCGGCGTCGCTGGTGACCCTCGTCACCCGGCGATAGGAGGGCATGCGCATGCGGTGCACATCGTGCGGCAAGGGCGGGCAGGCGGGATTCTCGCTGCTGGAGATGGCCATCGTCTGCGCGCTGATGTTCCTGGTGCTCGGGGCGCTGTGCGCGGCATGGCAGGTGGGCGTTCGGTCCTGGGAAGTGACCGAGGGCCGCACGATGCTGCAGCAGCAGTTGCGCAAGGCGGCCATCTACATGCACGAGGACTTCATGCAGTGCGGCGCGACGACGATCGCGGGCTGTCCGGCCGACAACGCCTGGTACACGACGATCAGCTTCAGGAAGGCGACGGGCGTCCTCAACGGGAATCCGGTCTGGTCGAACGATGTGATCACGTACGCCCTGGGCGGGCCGAGCAACCGGCAGCTCGTGCGGACCGAAAGCGGCGTCCAGAAGGTCGTGGCCACCAACACGACCTCGTTCCGCGTCAGGCGGTCGCCGGCGATGCCGTCGCTGCTCGAGTTCGCGCTCGGCGTCCGGGACGATGCGGACAGGCCCAGCGAGGAGTGTCTGGACGAGGAATCGTCCATGAAGATCAGGTTGCGGAACTGATGCGCCCGCCGCGGGCGGCCCCCTCGGCGCGGCAGCGCGGCGAAGGAGCGGGCGGCGGGCGTTGAGTGCACGGAGACGAAACACCGGACACGGCAAGGGCGAGGAACGTCGCCGCGCGCGGGAATGCGCGCGGGATGTTCCGGGTACGGGGTAACCGACATGCGATGGAGCAGCGCGAGACGCCGGCGCGGCGGAGTGCTGGTCATGTCGTGCGTCATCGTGATGGTGTTCATCATGATCGGCGCGGCGTTGTACATGTTCACGGTCAGCGAGGTGCGCGCCGCCGAGCGCGAGCGCGATGCGTCCCGGGCGCTGGCGCTGGCCGAGGCGGGCCTGGAGCGCGCAATCTGCGACCTGCGCCTGGATCTCGTGAACGATCCCGACTTCGGGAGCTGGACCGACGGCGCGATCAACGGCATCCCCTGCGTCGTCACGGCCGACAGCTACACCATGCTGCCGTACACCGGCAACTCGCTCGGCCCGGGCACGTACGCGGTCGAGCTGAAAAGCGAGGCCGGCCGCACCGGCGAGATCTGGATACGGGTCACGGGCAACGCGAGCGCGCGGCGCGCCGCAATCCAGAGCTATGTGCGCGCCCACGATCTTTCCGTCTGGAAGAACGCCATCTACGCGGGGGCGGGCGGCGGCGGCGTGCTGATCACCGGTCAGATGAAGATCGCGGGCTCGGTCCATATCCTCGGCGACAATCTCGCGTCGACCGATGTGGCCCTGAACCTGGGCGGCTCGGCCGCCGTCATCAACACGCACACCGGCATGCCGGTCGAGCTCGACAACGCCGTCGCGCCGCTGCCCAAGGTCCTGGTCGACGGGAAGCTGGTCGAGAGCCTCGGCAGCGAGTTTCGCGTCCGGAACGGCACGGTCGTGATGGACGGCGGAGGCCTGATCGGCGAGGCCGACAACCCCTTCAACACGCTGAAGGAGTCGATGGACGGCGTCTACACCAACGACGGCATCATCATCAATTCGGCCACGGCGAGCGTGAACTCGGACAACGGCATGGACACGTCCTACGACTTCGGGGACATAGCCCGGTTCCCGAGCCTGTACGATTCGTACGAGGGCTACCCGACGTACCTCGAGTACGTCAAGTCGCAGGCGTTCGTCATCAACCAGTTCAGCATGCTCACGGCCCTGAAGAACATCAAGCCGACCTCGAGCTTCACCTACACGGATCCGGCCGGCAAGGGAAGCATCAGCGTGTCCGGCGGAGAGATGACGATCAACGGCATCGTGTACATCGAGGGCGATCTGGGCATGGGCTCCCCCGGAACCTCGGACACGATCACGTACAAGGGCAGGGGCACGATCGTCGTGACCGGGGATGTCAAGCTGAACAGCAACCTCTACCCCGCGGCCGCCGACTCGTTTCCCTCGACCAACATCATCGGCATCATGACGCCCGGCCAGATCACCTTCGACGGCGCGTGGACCAAGGTCGCGGGGCTCTTCTACGCCGAGAACAAGATCACCTCCAAGGGGCAGACCTCGGTGGCGGGCGCGTTCGTGTCGAGCTTCTTCGACATGGGGACCCAGGTGCCCTCGATCTACCAGGTGCCCCTGCGCAAGAACGACATTCCGGCCGGGCTCATCGGCGCCGCGCCCAGCTACGCCATGACCACGGTGTTCTGGGAGAAGCTGCCCGTCTCGCAGTGCCCGACCTACACCGCCGCGGACCTTCCGTAGAAGGCCGTCCGGCGGGTCTCTCCGTTTCCGGAGGACGCGGGCCGGATTGCCGTCCCGCGCCGGCATGGGCTATCATCGCCGCCGGCGGATCGAGGCCTGCGGCGTGGGCCCTTCCTGCGCACGCCGCGCGGGGCGGCCTTGCCGCGCCGGGAGGTGATTCATGGCATCTGCGCTCGCGGCCTCGTTCTTGGCGTTCCTCCTCGGGGAAGCGCAGGAGAGCGCGCCCCCCGGCGATCTGGCCTGCCGCTGGGGCGGGCTTCCCGATTCGAACATGGTCTCCGGCGCCGCGGATCTTCCCGCGGATCTGAACGGCCTCTCCCCGCTCTGGGAGGTGCGCGCCGGCACCCGCCAGTACTCCATTCCCGCCATCGACGGCGGGCGAATCTACGTTGCGAGCAATGACGCCGGCTTCGTGCGGCCGGGGTACAAGCCGGCGAACGGCGGCGCCCTGCGCTGCCTCGACCGGGCGAGCGGCGCCCTGATCTGGCATCTCGCGAGCCCGCGCTACATGGAGGGGCTGACGCCGCCGTACCACTTCGACCAGTGGAGCTGCGGCATCTGCTCGTGCCCGCTGGTCGACGGCGAGCGGGTCTACGTCGTGGGGAACCGCGGCGAGATCATGTGCTGCGACCGCGAGGGCCAGCGCAACGGCAACGACGGGCCGTTCACGGACGAGCTCGCGTACATGGGCATCGGCGACGGCTTCCCGCTCGGTCCCTCGGACGGCGACATCATCTGGATCTACAACCTGATCAAGGAGGTCGATGCGGTGCCGCACGACGTGTGCGGGAGCACGCTGCTCCTTGCAGGCGACTTTCTCTACGCCTGCACGTCGAACGGCATCGACGACCGGCACGACAAGGTCGCGCGGCCGGACTCTCCTAGCCTGATCGTGCTCGACAAGCGCACCGGGAAGCTCGTCGCCGCGGACGGCGAGCGCATCGGCAGGCGCATGCTGCACGGCCACTGGTCCTCGCCGGCCGCCGGCACGGTCGGGGGGCGCACGCTGATCTTCTTCGGCGGGGGCGACGGCGTCCTGTACGCCTTCGAACCCGTGACGGCGGCGGCCGCCGAGGTGCAGACCTTGAAGAAGGCATGGTCGTTCGACTGCAATCCGCCGGAGTATCGCATGCGCCGCGGCGTGCCCGTGCCGTATTCGCGGGACAGCAAGAAGAGTCCCGATGGACCGAGCGAGATCATCGGCACGCCCGTCTGCTACAAGAATCGCGTCTACGTGGCGATCGGCCAGAGCCCCCTGCACGGCGAGGGGCAGGGGCGGCTCTCGTGCATCGATGCCGCGACGGGCGCGGAGGTGTGGGGCTCGGGGCTCGTCGATCGCAGCCTGGCGACGCCTTCCATCGCCGGCGGTCTTCTCTACATCGCCGACGGGAGCGGCGGCCTGCATTGCTTCGACGCCGAGACCGGCGTGCGGCACTGGCTGCACGAGCTGGGGGCGGGCGCGTGGACCGCTTCGACCTTCGTCGCCGACGGCAAGGTGTACGCGAGCTCGGAGGCGGGCGTCCTCTGGGTCCTCAGGGCGGGGAGCGCGAAAGAGGTGCTCTCCAAGATCCGTTTCCCGACCCACCTCGCGACGCCGAACGCGGCCGACGGGGTCCTCTACGTCCCCACCCAGAAGAGCCTCATAGCGTACCCGGGAAATGCGGGAAATACGGCGGGGGGGTGAGGAGGCGCCATGGGCAAGGCCGAGGAGAAGACGGCGCGCGTGCGCGCGGTGCTCGATGGCCGCGAGGCCGACCGCGTGCCGATAGGAGAGTGGTGGGCGGACATGGAGGAGGTCTTCCATTGCGACTGACGAGTAGGGAACGCGTCGCGGCCGCCTTCGCCCACCGCGAGGGCGACCGGGTGCCGGCCTGGTGCGGCGCCTCGGTCGAGTTCTGGGCCGGGGCCAAGGCCGCGCTCGGCCTCGACGACGAGGGGCTGCGGCGCAGATTCGCGGATGACTTCAGGCGGGTCGTCGCGCGCTACGCGGGGCCCCCGCTGCCGCAGTCGCCGGGCATGGTCTCCTGCACGGTGTTCGGCGTCGAGCGCCGCGGCCTCGGGTACGGCCAGGCGGCGAGCCACCCGCTCGCGCACGCCGAGACGTGCACGGACATCGATGCCTACGCGTGGCCGGACCCCGCGTGGATGGACGTCTCGGCCCTGCGCGGCGAGGCGGCGCACTGGCACGATGAGTTCGCGATCCTCGGGGGGGACTGGTCGCCGTTCTGGCACGACGCCATCGATCTCCTCGGCATGGAGCGGCTGCTCCTCCTCATGTACGACGCGCCCGAGACGGTCGACCGCCTCTTCGGCGCGCTCGTCGGCTACTACGCGGCCGTGAGCGAGCGGGTCTTCGATGCGGCCGGCGACGTCATCGACATCTTCTTCATCGGGAACGACTTCGGCAGCCGCGGCGGGCCGCTGCTCGGGCCCGACCTCTTCGCGCGCTTTCTGCTGCCGCACCTCCGGAGGCTCGCCGACCTCGGGCACCGCTACGGCCTGAAGGTCATGATGCACTGCTGCGGCGGCTTCGCGCCGCTCATTCCGCTCATGATCGAGGCCGGGCTGGACGGGCTTCACGCCATTCAGCCCGCGTGCGCGGGCATGGACCTGCGCGCGCTCAAGCGCGAGTTCGGCGCGAAGATCGTGTTCAACGGCGCGATCGATTCGCACCACGTGCTCATCAACGGCACGCCGGATTCCGTGCGTGCGGCGACGCGCGAGGTGCTGGGAATCATGAAACCGGGCGGCGGCTACATCGCGGGCGCGAGCCACGACACGATCCTGGAGGAGACGCCGCTCCGGAACGTGCTGGCGATGTTCGATGCGATCCAGGAGTTCGGGGCGTACTGACGGGATCCCGCGCCCGCCTATGCGCCCTTCCCGATCTCGCAGTCGACGACGCCCAGGAGTAGCGCGTTGCGGGCGTGCTCGATGGGCTCAAGCGCCATGGCGTCGAGGCGGGCGGCGACCTGGGGCGGCGTCGAGCGGTGGACGAGCAGCTCGGCGGGCTCCGTGCGCCGCTCGCTGTGCGCGGCGAGGATCTTCCAGAGCTGCTCGTTCGGGACGAGCCCCTCCTCGATGACCTTGCGCGCGCGGAAGAGCCCCTTCTGCTCCCGTTCCCGGCGGACGAGCACGAGGTCCGTCCGCGGCAGCACGCAGGGCGTTCCCGGCCGCCATTCGCAGAGAGTCTTCACCGTCCCCTCGTGGCGGACGGCCTTGAGCGCGGGCACGACGATGCCGTGCGGTCCCAGCTCCTCGGCGAGCGAGCGGCACATCGAGCCGTAGTTCCACCACGCGGCGGCCTTCGCGGGGCTCCACGCGCAGAGCTGGACGCGCACGCTGTGGTGCGCGTGCACCTGGAGATCGAAGGCGCCATCGCCTTTCTCCGCCAGTTCCGCGACGGCGTCGCCGCGGGCCTTGAGCCACGCCGAGGCGATGGCCGCGCTCGACGGCGCCGCCGTGCCTTCCTCGGCCTCGGCGTGCAGGTCGACGAGCAGGTCGGCGGCCCGCGCCGCGGATTCCGCGAACGCGAGCGCCTCGCGCATGAAGAACTCCATGACCAGCAGCGGCACCGTGATGATGGCGGGCGCCTGCTCGACATCGAACTGCGCCTCGCCGCCCTCCTCCGCCTCGGGGTCATCGTCCTCTTCCTCGCCGCGTCCGCCGTTCGCCTCCTCCTCCGGCGCCTCCTCGGGAGGCGGCGGGGCGTACTCGTCCTCGGCGCGGCGGGCGGCCGCCAGGCGCGCTTCCCACGCTTCCGTGACCTCGGAGGCGAGCAGGAGGCTGAAGAAGACGCCGGTGTCGGGGTTCCGATAGTGCGCGCGCGAGGGGTCGCCGGCCGCGAGGGCGACGCGGCCGTCGCGGAGCAGCACATCGAGAATCGCATCGGGCGGGGCGCCGCCGCCGGGAGGCCGCAGGAGATAGATCTCGAAGGGATTCATGGGCATCAAGCGTATCGCGCCGGCGGCGCGGGCTCAAGACGGCGGCGGGCGCGCCGGCGGCCCGCCGATATGCTACTATCGGACGTTCACGGCACGGCCGCCGGGCCCGCGCAGCTCACGTGCGCGGCGCCGGCGCGCGGAGATCGTTCCAGGAGCGAGCGCATGTGTGGAATCTGCGGCATCGTCGCGCCCGAGCGCGGCGCGCCACAACGCGAGCTCGCGGCGCGCATGGCGTTCCGCCTGGCGCACCGCGGCCCCGATGAGTTCGGCACCTATGCGGACGAGCGCGCCGCGCTCGGCCACGCGCGCCTGAGCATCATCGACCTTGCGACCGGCACCCAGCCCATCCACAACGAGGACCGGTCGCGCTGGATCGTCTACAACGGCGAGGTCTTCAACTTCGTCGAGCTGAGGGAGGAGCTCCTGGCGCGCGGCCACTCCTTCTACACGCACTCGGACACGGAGGTGATCCTCCACGCCTACGAGCAGTACGGCCCGGACTGCGTGCATCGCCTGAACGGCCAGTTCGGCCTCGCGATCTGGGATCGCCGGCGCGAGGAGCTGTTCCTGGCGCGCGACCGGGCGGGCATCCGGCCGCTCTTCTGGCTGATGCACCGCGGGGCGCTGCTCTTCGCCTCGGAGATGAAGGCCTTTCTCGAGGTGCCGGAGCTCTCGCTGAGCCTCGATCCGCAGGCGCTCGCGCAGACGGTCACGTTCTGGTCGCCGCTCCCGCCGCGGACGCCGTTCAAGGAGGTGCGCGAGCTGGAGCCGGGGACCCATCTTCTCTACAGCGCCGCGCGCGGCACGATCGCGAAGAAGACGTTCTGGCGCATGCCGTTCGCGGACAAGGATGGAGTCGACCGCCGGCCGCTCGGCGAGATCAGGGAGGAATTCCATTCGCTGCTCGTCGATGCCAGCCGCATCCGCCTGCGGGCCGATGTGCCCGTCGGCGCGTACCTGAGCGGCGGGCTGGATTCCTCGACGATCACGGCGATCATCAAGCGTTTCTCCGACACGCCGCTCAAGACCTTCTCGGTGAGCTTCGAGGAGGCGAGCTTCGATGAGAGCGGCTTTCAGCGCGCGATGGTCGCCCACCTGGGCACCGACCACCACGAGACCTTCTGCACGAACAAGGGCATCGCCGAGAGCTTCCCCAGGGTCGTATGGTTCGCGGAGAAGCCGCTCCTCCGGACCGCTCCCGCGCCGTTCATGGTGCTGTCGCGCCTGGTCAGGGAGCACGGGTACAAGGTCGTCCTGACCGGCGAGGGCGCGGACGAGATGCTCGGCGGCTACGACATCTACAAGGAGGCCGCGATCCGCGCCTTCTGGGCGCGCAACCCCCGGAGCCGCCTCAGGGCGCAGCTCTTCGCGCGCATCTACCCGTGGCTCTCGGCGCAGAGCACGGGCGGGCGCGCCGCGTGGAAGATGGTCTTCGTCCAGGGCCTGGAGCAGACGACCCTCCCGTGGTACTCGCACTACATCCGGTGGCGCAACACGGCGCGCATCGGCGAGTTCCTGTCGGCCGACATGCGCGCCGCGCTGCAGGGCTACGATCCGATCGAGGAGTACGTCGCCGGGCTCCCGGCGGGTTTCCACGACTGGCCGCTCCTCCACAAGGCGCAGCTCCTGGAGATCGAGACCTTCCTGTCGCCGTACCTCCTCTCGTCGCAGGGCGACCGCATGGGGATGGCCAACAGCATCGAGGGACGGTTCCCGTTCCTCGATTACCGCGTGATGGAGATGAGCGCGCGGCTCAGGCCCGAGCTGAAGCTCTACGGGCTCACCGAGAAGTATCTGCTCAAGCAGGCCTTCGGGGACGAGCTTCCCGAGGCCATCGTGCGCCGCCCCAAGCAGCCCTACCGCGCGCCGATCGGGAAGAGCTTCTTTGCCGACCCGCAGTCGGCGTTGCTCGAGCGCACACTCGGCGCGGACGCGATCGCGTCGTTCGGCGTGCTGGACGCCGCGCGCGTTGCGCGCCTCACGGCCCGCTGCGGCCGGAAGGGTGGGACGGCAGGCGAGATCGACAACATGGCGCTCGCCTTCGCCGTCTCGCTCCAGCTCCTGTGCGAGCAGTTCCTGGCGGGGAGATGCGACCCGGCGCCGCCGCCGGGCGCCGCGCCGGTGCGCGAGTTCGGGCCCGGCGCCGATGCGTGAGACGCGCGCGGCGGGGGAGACGCGATGGAAATCGTGACGATCCTCGGCATCGCCGCGGGCCTCGCGCTCGACGCGTTCGCGGTCGCGGTCGTCGCCGGGTCGGTGCTGCCGCGTCTCACCGCCCGCCACTACTTCCGCCTGAGCTTCCACTTCGGACTGTTCCAGGCCCTGATGCCGGTCCTCGGCTGGCTGGCGGGCTCCGCGGCGGCCGCGTTCGTGCAGAGCTTCGACCACTGGATCGCGTTCGGCGTGCTCCTCGTCATCGGCGGGAAGATGCTGCTCAAGCCGGCCGAGGATCAGGCCGGCGCCGCACGCGGCGATCCGACCCGCGGACTCGTGCTCGTCGCGCTCGCCGTCGCGACCAGCATCGACGCCCTGGCCGTCGGCTTCAGCCTGGGGCTTCTCGAGACGACGATCGTCCTTCCGGCGGCCGTCATCGGCCTGGTTGCCGCGGCGTTCACGCTCTGCGGTATGAAGCTCGGCCGGCGCGTCGGAAAGCTCCTCGGCGTCTGGGTTCAGCGCGCCGGCGGCATCGTCCTCATCGCGATCGGGACGCAGATCCTCGTCCGGCACCTCGCCGCGTGAGCGGCGCCGCACGTCGTGTGTGCGCGGGCGGCGCGGCGCGCCGGGCCCGCGCGCGGGCCGGGAAGACGATCGCCGCGGCCTCCGCGAACGATCCGACGTAGTGCGGCCGCAGGCCCCGCCGCACGTGGGCGGGCAGTTCCTTGAAATCCTTGCGGTTCTCCTCCGGGAAGATGAGGTCGGCGATGCGATAGCGCTTGGCCGCGATCGTCTTCTCCTTGATGCCGCCGACCGGCATGACGCGGCCGGTGAGGGTCAGCTCTCCCGTCATCGCGAACGCCTTGCGGGGCGGGGTGCCGGTGGCGAGCGAGTACAGCGCCGCGGCCATGGTGATGCCCGCCGACGGTCCGTCCTTCGGCGTCGCGCCCGCGGGCACGTGGAGGTGGATCGAGCCCTTGAGGAAGAAGTCGCGCAGGGCCGGATCGGCATCGACGTACGACCGGATGTAGGTGTAGGCGATCTCCGAGGACTCGACCATGACGCTGCCGAGCTGACCCGTCTGCTTGAAGGTGTCCTTGTCGGTCCTGACGCGCGTCGCCTCGACGTGAAGGACGTCGCCGCCGAGGCTCGTCCACGCCAGGCCGGTGACGACGCCGGCCCGGGGAGCGGCCCTGAGCGCCTCGTCCGTGAACGCCGGCCTGCCGAGGAGGCCCGGCAGGTCGCGCGGCACGACCGTGAGGCCGGCGCCCTTCTTCCTGACGATGCGCGCGGCCGCCTTGCGCATGAGCTTCTTCACCTGCTGCTCGATGCCGCGGACGCCGGGCTCGCGCGCCCAGCCGTCGATGATCGCGCGGAGCGCCGGGGCCCCGATCACGCACTGCGTCGCCGTCAGCCCGTGGGCCTGAAGCTGCTTGGGGATGAGATGCCGCCGTGCGATCTGGAACTTCTCCTCCGCGATGTAGCCCGAGAGCTTGATCATCTCCATGCGGTCGAGCAGCGGCCGCGGGATCGTGTCCGTCTGGTTCGCCGTGCAGATGAAGAAGGCGTTCGAGAGGTCGAAGCGGACATCGAGGTAGTGGTCGAGGAAGTCCTTGTTCTGCTCGGGGTCGAGCACCTCGAGCAGCGCGGAGGCCGGATCGCCATGGTAGCTCGCCCCGATCTTGTCGATCTCGTCGAGCA
>DHGK01000305.1 GCA_002402755.1 Planctomycetes bacterium UBA4800 | reverse complement strand
GACGAAAGCACCTTATAGGGGCGGCGAAGCCGCCCCACACAGGGATTCTTTCGTCTGTCTTGACCCTCACGCCTCCAGCCTCCCGCCTCAGGCCTCCAATTCCACCAGCTCCAGCGCCCCCTGAACGGCCATCGCATCCCCGGCAACGGCGACGGCGCCGATGACGCCGGGGAGCGCCGCGGCCCATTGCGCCGCGGCCGCCACGTCGCCCGCGCCTTGGATGCGGTTGCCGAGCGCCGTCGCGGCGGCGTCGGCGAGCGCGCCCGAGCGGCTCACCACGACGGCCGCGTCGGCGCGCCCGAAGCTGAGCGACGGGCCGATCCTCCCGGAGGACGTGCACACCGCGCACGGGAGCTGCGCGGCGGCGAGGCGTATTCCGAGCCGCATGGAGAACGGCGATTTGCCGGCATAGATGGCCACAATTCTCGCCGCCGCCGACACGATGTACACGTCGCCGCCGTTCTCGACGATGACGTCCCGCCCGCTGCGGGCGAGTTCCCGGCAGACCTCCTCGGCAATCGTCCCGGCGACGGCGGCCATGGGTCCCACGCCCGCGGTGCGCGCGGAGAGCAGCATGGCCTCGGCCGCGGGCGCGACCCGGATGCCCGGAGGCACATCGACCGGCGCCAGGCTCGCGAGAAACGGCGGAAACCGCGTGCCGAGCAGGGAGATCTCCTCCCGGATGCGCGCCGCCAGCGCGGCGGCCGCGTCGATCGGCACGGAGTCCGCCGTGATCCAGAGATCGGTCTCCCCCACCACCACGCGCCGTGCCGGTGCATCGGCGCGCACGCGCCGCCGGTACGACGACGGGTCATCGAAAGCGGAATTCCATGGCATGCGTCGGGCAACCGGTCAGGCATCGCTCGCAGAGAATGCACTTGCTCTCGTCGTACACGACGCGCATCTCCGGGCGCTGCACGTACAGGGCGCCCGACGGACAGAACCCTTCGCAGGTCCCGCAGTGCATGCAGTTGTCGTCGTTGCGCCGCACTTCCTGGTTGAGGGAGTCGACCGCGACGCCCAGTCGCTCGAGGTGGTCCGCCGCCGCGCTGATCTGCGCGGATGCGCCCGTGAGCTCCATCACCAGGCGTCCCTCCCGCTCGCTCGAGATCGTGGCGTTCAGGATGTTGAAGGTCACGTCGAACTCCCGCACGAGGTCGCACATGATCGGCTTGTCGACCAGCTCGTTGGGAAAGACGAGCACGAAGCGTTTCCGGATCTGGTTGCGCGGATCGGTCATGGCTCGGGCTCCGGGAGCGGCTGCAGGGGCCGGGCATCCTCGGGGCCCGGCAGCGGCGCGACCGGCTGCGCCAGCAGGAACGCGCCGGCGCGGATCCTCTCCTTGAGGAGCTCCGCGATCGCGCGCGCCATGACGAGGCTGGAGATCGGGGACGCGGGGATCGCGCGGCCGTCGACCGTCACCTCGCCGCGCTTCAGGTCCGCGAACGACACGCGCCCCAGCGCGCCCGGCTTGCGCGCGGGGTACGCCTCCGCGTAGTCGATGACGGGCGCCGTGAGGTCCGCATCGCTCACGCCCGTCCTGAACGCCATGTCCTCGTCGAGAATCGGAATCGGCACGGCCACGCCGAGGGCGAGGCTCACACCGTAGCCGAGCATGCTCACGCCGCGCACGAACTCCCGGCGCATTCCCCGCATGTCGCCGACGAGCGCGAGCGTGGCCGCGCCTCCCAGCGGGACTCCGCGCTCGCTGCGCGCCACGGTCGGATCATGCTGCGTCCCTTCCCAGGCCACGTACCCCACGCCGCCGCCCAGCAGAATCCTCGTGCCGATGCCGATCGTGCGGAGCATGGGATCGTTCATCAGCGGGGAGAGCTCGCCGGCCCCGGAGTAGCTCACGTTGCCCAGGCGCGGCTTGAGAATGCCGAGGTACGTGTACTTCGTCTGGCGCGAGGTGTTGGCGGCGACGTTGTAGTTCTGATAACAGTTTCTCGGGTTGAACAGGTACGCCTGGTTGATGTCCTTGAGCGACACCCAGCTCGCCGCATGCTTCGACGGATAGCAGTCCGTGCCGTACGACGTCGCCTCGAAGCGCACCTTCCGGCCGGCCACGAGCTCCTCGATCACGTGGCCTCCGCCGTACCGGAACTCGCCGGGGAAGGGCTGATTGCCGGGGTCGTCGACGCGCAGCTCCGCGGCGCCGATGTAGGCATCGGCCGCGGCAATGCCGCCGTACGCCGGCACGTCGTTGAGCAGCACGCGCTGCATCTTGATCCGAGGCCGCGCGTGACCGAAGTTCAGGAACGCGCCCGACGAGCACATCATGCCGAACGTGCCCGTCGTGACGACATCGACCTCGCGCGCCGCGCGCGGCACGCCGCGCTCCCGCACGATGCGCGTCATCTCCTCGGCGGTCACGACGACCGCGCCGCCCTGCGCGATCTTCTCGTTGATCTCCGCGATGGTGCGTTGCATTCCCTTCCCGTCCGTGCCCGCCGTCAGGCGTGCGAGGCCGCGGCGGCGCCGGGGCGCCGCGCGAGCGTCGCGGCGAGCCCGCCGCCGCGCACCCAGGCCTCGAACGCCGCCAGGTCGGCGCACCGCATGCTGCTCAGAAGGTTGATGACCCAGTTCTCGCGCATGGGGGAGATCGCGATCACGGGGACGCCGGCGCGGTGCGCCTCCCACATCTCGACCGCCGTGCCCATGCTCGCCTCGGGCAGGTACGCTATGAACGCGCGGCAGCGGGTGACGAGCCCCACGTGCCCGAGAAACGTCTCCCGCGCCCGCTCCAGGTCGTATCCGACCGATGACGGATGGCGAGCCACGGGATCGTACACCGCCGCACGCGGGCAGCTCGCCTCGACGACGTCGCGGATCCTCCTCCGGTAATCCTGGGCGGCGATGCCGTCCCCCCGCTCGGATCCCTGAATGACGCCGCCGATGAAAACATCGCATTCGTACGGTTGCATACGGCCCGCACCTGCCGGGCGCTTGATCGTCGTACGCGCGCCGGAACGCCGCTCGCGGGACGCCGCTCCCCGGCCCCGGGCGGGGCCTGCGACGGGGCCATGCGGCGATCCCCGCGTGCCGTCCTCCGGCGCGACGCTCAATCGTACCGTTCGGCGCCGCCCGCGGGAAGCCCCGCCCGAGGGGGCTCTGCCCGTCGTCGCGGGGAGGCAGCCGCAGCTCGAAGGCCGCGCGCCGGCGTCATGCGGCGGCGCTGCGCGCGCCCCCGGTGCCATCCGCGCGGCGCGCGCCGATCCGGGCTACGACCGATAGCCCGCGGCGCACTCCTCGGGCACGCCCTGCGACTGCGCCGCGAGGATCTCGTTGCGCTGCGGGCTCGTGAGCAGGCCGAGGTCCACCATCACGTCGCCGATGAAACGCCGGCGCAGGCCGTTCTCGATCTGGGAGCGCTGCACATTGAGGGCCGTCAGGACCTGTTCGGCCGATGCCAACCCCCGCAGCCGCACGATGTCCCCGAAAAAACAGTGCCGTTCCATGCTCATGTCTCGTCCCCATCCCTCTCGACGTCTCATCGGTACTATCGGATGTTGGCGCGCGATGCGTGAGCCCGCGCCCGTCGACCCGCGTTCCTACGGCGACTCCCTCACGACCGGGGATTCCTGGTGCGCGGGCACGCCGGCCTCCGCCCTGATCGTCCCGGTCTCGTCGCAGTAAAAGAACCTCCCGGCGCCGCTCATCGGCCGCGCATCGAACGTCCAGTTCCGCTCCCCCCCCGACCTGAGCTTGAAGACGTAGCCGTTGCTCACGCCCCGCGCGGTCTCGGCATCGATCCGTCCGCCGTCCTTCAGCTCGGACAGGTTCTGTGCGTAACGGTTGTTCCGCAGGCGGAATTCCTCCTGGGCGACCATGATCGCAGTGATCGCCGCGAGAACTCTCCGTTCGCCCCGCCCCTGCCGGGCGTGGGCGATGGCGGGAAGCCCGACCAGCGCGCCGATCGAGCCGCCGCCCAGCGCCATCGGCACGGCGCCCCAGTCCGAACGGATCTCGCCCGCGATGCCATCGGGCGCCCCCTGGAACACCATCCACATCGGCCCCAGCTTCTGCGGCAGCACGCGGCCGATCTCGCGCAGGCACTCCTCCAACGCCGGCGGAAGATCCTCGTCCATCGCCAGCGCGGCGAGCGCCGCCTCCGAGACCGCCGCATGATCGCGGTGCGGGTTCACGTAGAGCATGCCGCCGAGCTTCTCGTGCTCCAGGATCTCCCTGATCTCGCTCCGCGCCGCGAGCGGATTCGCGCGATTGCGGCGATTGCGCAGGAAGTCGCGCACGGCGTCGATGTCTTGGCTCACGACGAGATGCTGTTCACCCAGCCCCAGGTACGCCTCGAACGGGTCCGGCGCCGCGTAGATGGGATTCCCGTCGACGGATTCGCGCACGAGCGGGCGGCCGAGGCGCTCCTCGATCCTGCGCGCGGCGTCGCGCAGGATCTCGCGCTGCTCGACCGACAGGACCAGCGTATCCGGGCACGGCGACGAGCCGCCGCGCGCGTAGGCAACGACATCCGGACCGAACGCGGTCAGCAGGACGCGGGTGTCGGCGCCGGCCGACGCCGAGAGCTCGGCGGCGCCGGCGGCAAGCGCCTCCCACGCCTTGGGCCGCGCGTTCGCGCTGCATGCGCCCGCGCGCGTCCATGCGTCGAGCAGATCGATCCCCATGACGCCGAAGAACCCGACATCGGCGGGAACGACGGCCAGCGCCCCGCGCACGTTCGCCTTCCTCAGGAACGGCCCCGCGAGCCCCCGCCGGGCTTCGGGCCACTCGACGTGCCACACATCGCGGATCTTGCCCGCGGACCGGTAGGAGGCGATGCCCGCCGCGCCCATGGCGGCGACGCCGGCGTCCCGCCGCGGCCCTTCGCCCCCGGCCGTGTCGAGCATCGCGCCCAGAATCCTGCCGATGTGCGCGTACACGAACGCAAGCTCGATGCCCGCGTGCCGGACCCGCGCCCGCGCCCGCGTGAAATCCGCGCTCGCCCGCAGGGGGCGGGCGGCGGGCGCGAGGGGCCCGAAGAACCGCGTGTCGGTGCTGATGCGAACCTCGCCGTCGCACGGCGCGAAGTACCATGCCCGCGCGCCGCCCCGCCCGAAGGCCGCGGTCCGCACCGCGACCCCGGCGAGCGTCGTTTCCCCGACGATGAGCTCGGGCGCCTTCTCCCGCAGCGCCGCCGCGAAATCCGCGAGCGCCCGCACGGCCCGCCCGGCATCATCGCGCGCGTGCCAGAGCACGTAGACGTCGGTGCGGAGGACTCCCTCGCCATCCGGGGCGACCACGACCGCGACCTCGGCCTGCCCGCGCATGAGCCCCTGGGATGCCCGCTGCACCTCGTGTCCCAGAATACCCCAGGCCTTGGCGCCGGCCAGATTCTCGATCGCGCTCCCGAAGTCCGCGTGCTTCGCGACCGCGTGGAGCGGCGAGCCCGCAAGCAGCGCGGCAAGCGAGGCCAGGTCGGGCACGGCGGCGTAGAAGACGGCGCGGTCATCGACGAATTCCGCAAGCGTGCGCCCGTCCGGCTGCTCGTGCGGCGAGGTCGCCGCGGCCTCTCCCCCGGACGGCGGCGCCGCCGCCCGGCGCGCGGGCGCCTCCTGCGCGGCGGCCGCGGCGGACTCCTGCCTGCCGCACCCGCACCACAGCGTGCACCACACCACGGCGCACGCCGCATAGCCGATGCCGCGAATCATCGCACTCTCCCTACCGCCGACAATCTCCCCTCGTGCCGCCATCCGTACTCCTCTCGGCGCCGACCCATGACCCCGCATCGCACGGCTGCGAGGAGCCGGAGAACTATAGCATGGCCCCCGCCGCCCGCAACCGGGCGCGCCGCGCACGCCCCGGCCCGCCGCGGCGCGGGCGGCAGATTCGCCCGTTCGGCGCCGGCAGTCTATACTTCTGACACGGACGTTCGACACGCCTCGGCGAGGCGCGAAAGGCACGGTTCGGGATGGAATCTTCAACCCGCGATTCGGTTCCGGTATTGGTCTCCGGCACCGCCATCGAGTTTTCCGGGGGCAGGTTGACGTGCAGCACCCACGGCGACATGACCGTGCTCAGCGCCGAGGGCCTGTGCTCCGTCGCCCTGCTCGGCCAGATCGAGCAGTACGCCCGCCGCACGAACGGAACGCTCGGGCTCGATTTCGCCGCGCTCCGCAACATCACGCCGCTCATCGTGCCCATGCTGGAGCGCGTGCGCATCGCGCTCGCGAAGCGGGATCTCCGGCTCGTGCTCATCGCCCCTCCCGCGCAGCTCAAGGATATCCTCGACCTCCACGGCCTCGAGGAACGCTACTTCGCCGGGGAAATGCAGCCGGCGCCGAAGCGCCGTGCGGCCTCCGCATGCGACGTGACGCAGTTCGCGCGCGTGCTTCGCGACTCGGCGACAATCGAGCGCGGCCTGGAAACGGCGGAAGCGCGCATCTCGTCGTTCATGCCGCAGGCGCTGCCGACGCTCTCCGGCTGGCGCTTCGGCGCGTACTGGCGGGCGTGCGACCGCATCGGGGGCGATTTCTACGATTTCGTGCCCCTCGGAACGACGCGGGTGGGCATCGCCGTCGGCGATGTGTCGGGCCACGGCATCGCCGCGGCAATGCTCATGGGCATCGCGAAGAAGGTGCTTCGCCTTCGCGCGAAGGAGATGGTCGATGCGGGCCCGGCGAGCGTACTGGCGCGCGTGAACGGGGACCTGCTCCCCGATCTGCAGCGCGGGGCGTTCGTCACCATCCTGTACGGCGTTCTGGATGCGGCATCCGGCGAATTCACGTTCGCCCGGGCGGGCCATGAGCCGCCCCTGCGCGTGTCGCCGCATGCGGCCGTTCCCGAGGTGCTGATGACACGCGGGGCGGCGGTCGGGATCCTCCGCCCCGATCAGTTCGCCGCGTGCATCGAGGAACGCAGCCTCGCCCTCCGCCCGGGAGAGGGCATCGTCCTGCTCAGCGACGGCATCTGCGATTCCGCGGACGAGCGCAGCGTCCGTTTCGGGCGCGCGCGCATCGCCGGCGCCCTCGCCGGCGCCGATCCATCGCGGGCAGTCAAGGCCCTCCTCGAGGCGCTGTCCTCGTTCGTGTGCAGGGAGCCGCCGCGCGATGACATGACCGTCGTCGCCTTCGCCCGCACGGCGGCGTAACTCGTTACCGGACCTTCGCGCGGCCCGCGCCCCCCATGTCGGGTTGATATCCCCGCATGCATTGTGTAGACTTCTCGGGAAGGTTCCGGTCGATGCGCGCGGCATTCACGCGGTCGTTGCGCGGGATGCGCGCCGGGGGCACGGCGGCAACGCCTTCCCGTACACGGGGGACCGACATTGGCGTTTCGCGGGGAAGCATCGCAGATTCCCTTGAGCAACATCTTCCAGACCCTCAGCCTCAGCCGGCAGGAGGGCATCCTGGAGATCACCTGGAAGGGCGGCGTTCGCCGCGTCCGCTTCACCGAGGGCGGCGTCAGGGTCATTCCCGACAAGCCCGGAAGCCTGGAGCCTCTCCGCACCGCGCTGATCAAGCAGCGCGTCCTCTCCGAGGCCCAGTTCACCAACGTGCAGAAGACGCTGCCGCCCGACGTCGTCCTCCTCGATGCCCTCTACGATCGCCGCGTGATCACCGGCGAGCACATCGCGGAGTCCCTCCAGGACCACTTCTGCGAGCTGGTGCTCGCCGTCTTTCGCGAGCGCGAAGCGCATTTCAACTTCACCGTGGAGAGCGACGGGTCCGGCGGCGACTTCGTCGCCCGCCCGGAACTGGCCCGGTCGCTCACGTTCGAGGTCACGGCGCTCCTCATGGAGGCCGCGCGCCGCGACGACGAGTGGGTGCGCATCGAACAGGTCATCCCGAGCGGCCGCGAGATCTTTGCGCCGTGCGAGCCCCGCGCCTTCGCGGAGCACGTCGCGCAGCACCTGGCATGCCGCGAGCTCGGCGAGGACCTTCTGCATCTCCTGGATGGCGAGCACAGCGTGCACGAGCTCATCGCGGTCTCGCGCTTCTCGCCGTTCCAGATCTTCAGCACGATCGCCGGCTTCGTCGAGGCCGGCGTGCTCGCCGCGCTCGATGCCGACCGCAAGCGCGAGCTCGCGAAGAAGCACCGCCGGCACTTCCGCTTCGACGAGGCCGCGGACGTCTATCGATCCCTGCTCGAGCAGGACCCCCAGGACCACGAGGCGCGCAAGAACCTCGTGGCGATCCTCGACCGGCAGGAGAAGGTCGACGAGCTCACCGCGCACTGGCGCGAGCTCGCGATCAGCGCGGCCATGCGGAACGATCCCGCCGAGGCCAAGGAGTACCTCGAGAAGATTCTCGCCAAGAATCCCGAGGATCTCGCAAGCCTGCTCGCGCTCAGCCGCGTTCAGAAGCAGCACAGCCGCCTCCGCGATGCGCTCCAGACCGCGCACCGCCTGATCGCCGCGGCGCGCACGCACCGGAACCCTCCCGCCGCCCTCGGCGCCGTCAAGGAGCTGGTCGCCGAATTCCCCGACGAGTTCCCGCTCCGCCATGAGCTTGCGCGCATGCACTACCGCGCCGGCGACGAGGCGTCGTCGCTCGCCCTGCTGCGCGGGCTCGCCGACCACTACGCCAGGATCGGATCGCTCCAGAACCTGCGGAAGACCTACGAGCAGATCGTCAAGATCAACCCGCAGGAAGCGCGCGCGTTCGAGGCGCTGCTCGAGCAGGAGCGCCGCACGGCGCAGCGCAGGGTGCGTTCGCTGAAGCACTTCGCCGTGAAGTGCGCGATCGCGCTGGCCGGGTTCGCGGCGATCTTCCTCGCGGTGAACGAGATTCGAGCCCGCCGCGCGTACGCCGCCGCGTACCGCGACGCGAATCGGCTGATGGACGAGCGCAAGTTCGACGAGGCGCGCGCGGCGGCAGCGGCCGCCGCCGCCGGGCATCGCCGGAGCCTCGCGCACGGCAAGTTCATCGACCTCCTGAAGGAGATCGAAGCGGCGAAGTCGCGCGATGCCAGCGACCGGCGGCAGGTGGACGCGTTTCGCACCTTCGACAGCGAATCGCGCCTCATGCGCGCCAGGGTGCTCGAGCAGCGCGGACAGCACGGCGAGGCCGCACTCCTCGTGAACGCCATTCCGCGCGGCGAGCTCGACGGGAAGCTCGCCGACCAGTTGGAAGCGATGACGGCGCGCCTGAACGCGTATCTCGGCGCCGCGAAGTCGCTCGCCCGGAACGCCAGGGATGCCGAGACGGCCGAGCGCTGGCGCGACGCGTGCCTGTACTGGCGGCAGCTCAGAAAGGAATTCTCCGGGGCTCCCGAGGCCCGGGCGGTGCGCTACCCGCTCCTGATCCAGACCACGCCGCCGGGCGCCGAGGTGTGGCTCGACAACGCCCGCGCCGGCACGAGCCCCATGGTCGTGCGATGGCCCGCGGACGGCCGCACGCAGCTCGTCCTGCGGAAGCAATCCTACGCGCCGTTCGCGCGCAAGCTCTCGGAGATCCCCGCCGATGGGGACATCGGCTGGTCCCTCCCCGTGGCGCTCGCCAAGCTCGGCACCTGGCGCTACGAATGCGGGGCGGCGGTCGAGAGCGCGACCGTGACCCACGGAGACCGGACGTTCATAGCCGACCGGGGCGGCACGCTGCATGCCGTCGGGCTGCGCGCCGGCGGGCCGCTCTGGCAGCTGGACCTGGGCGAGATCGGCGGGGTAAGCGCCGCCCTTCGCATCTGGAAGGGGCGCATCATCTGCGTGACGGTCGAGGGCAGCTTCGTGCAGATCTCGCGCGATGGCAGGATGCTCGCGCGCTCGGTCCTTCCCGTGAGCGGCCCCATCAAGGTGTCCCCGAGCGTCCCGACCGATGACGGCGTGCTCGTGGTTGTCGGGGACGGCGGCGGCTTCTGCGCCATGCGACTCGACCCCTGCGGGCCGCTGTGGCAGGGACGAATGCCCGCCAGGGTCATCGCCGCGCCCGTCCCGGTGCCCGGCCGGCGCATCCTGGTCGGCGACTCGTCCGGGAACCTCTGGCGGTGCTCGCTGGCCGCCGGAGAAGTCTCCGCCAGGCAGCGCTTCAACCATCCGTTGTCGGTGCCCCCCCTGTCCTACGGCGAGGAAGGCGCCGTCGTCGCCGCGGGACCCGAGGTGCACATCGTCGCCGATCTCGCGAAGGGAGAGATCGTCGCGAGAGAGACGTTCGGGGCGCCCGTCACGGCGATGCACGGGACCGGGGAGTTCCTGTACGTTGCGACCGACGATGCGTTCCTCGCCGCGATGAAGGCGCCGAGCTTCGCGGTCGCGTGGAGAATCAAGCTCCCGCGCACGGCACAGATCGTCGTGCCGGGGACCGACGCGGTGTACGCGGCGTGCGACGCCGAGGTGCTCGCGTTCACCAGCCAGGGACGGCCCGCGTGGAATTTCGCGTGCAAGGGCCGCGTATGGGCGATCGAGATTCCCGATGCCGCGCATCTGCTCGCCGGCGGCGAGGATCGCGGGGTCGTGATGTTCGACCTTGCGCCGGACGCATAGCCGCCGCGTTCCCGGACCGTCGCCGCGCCGCCGCCGCCGCGATGGTCCCTTTCCATCGCGGCCCCCCGCCCTCCGATGCGGCCGCCGGCCGGCCGTTTGACAGCCCGCCCGCCGCCATCGTACTCTTCTGTGCGCGAGAGGGGTGTCGTCCTACGCGATGTCGACGACGGGGTTCATCGGGAGGTCGCAGTGCTGCGGTTTCTGAGAGATCTGTTTCGCCGCAAGGATACCGTCGAGTATCTGCGCGACGCATGGCGGGCGAAACCGTCGACCGCAGTGGCCGAGCGGCTCTATCGCCGGCTGCTGGACACGAGCTCCCCCGGTGCCGCGCTCGCGTTCATCAAGGAGGCGGTCCGCGCGTTTCCTCACGCGCAGCGCCTCAGGGACCTGCAGCATCAGGCGCTGCGCGTGCGCAGCTCCGAGGAGATCCGATCGCTCCGCGCGGCGCTGGCCGCGAGCCCGCGCCCCGAGATCTACGCGCGTCTCGGCGAGCTGTACCGCTACCTCGGACATTTCGAGGAGGCGCTGGAGATTGCGCGCGAGGGCACCGCGCGCTACCCGGACAGCAGCGGCAATTACCTCGCCATCGGGCTCGTGCACTACAGCCGCTTTCTGAAGACATCAACGGCGCACGATGGACATCAGGCCGAGGCCTACCTGCGCAAGGCGTACGCGCTCGACGCCGCGAGCTTCAAGACCCTGTACTACCTTGCGTGCCTGTACGTGCATGTGGGCGCGACGCACCTGGCGGCCCAGTGCATCGAGCGCCTGTCGGCGCTCATGCCGGGCGACAGCAGGGTCACCGATCTCGCGCAGCGGATACGATCGCAGGCCAATGCCCCGCGGGGCGCCGCGGTCGACTACTTCAGGCTCCACGAGGCGCGGGCCATGGCGGCGGCATCCGGCGCGCCCGGGCGCGCGGAGCCTGCCGGCGGGCTGAAGCCCGGAAAGACGCTGGACGACCGGCTCGCACGGATTGCCGCCCTCCGGGGCGTCAAGGGCGCGTACGTGCTCGACCGGCACGGCGCGATGATCGCCGGCGCGGGGCAGCGCGATGACGCGGCGCGCATCGAGGCCGCCGTCCACGGCATGCTCGAAGGCGCTCGCATCAACGCCCGCCGCATGTCGATCGGCAACTTCAGCCGCGCGGTCCTGCAGTCCAAGGACTGGCAGGTGTTCCTGTACGAGCTCGAGTCCTGTGGGCTGGCCGTCCTCGGGGGGCGCACGGCGCGCCAGGACCTTGTGCAGCGCAAGGTCACCGAATTCATCGAGGAATGCCTCTGTGAGGAGCAGGGAGCATGAAGCGAATCCTTCAAGACCTCAATCGGACCGCCGGCATCCGCGGCAGCATGGTGATGACCCAGGACGGCATCATGGTCGCGGCCGCGCTCGGACCGGATCTCGAGGAGGACGTCGTCGCGGCGCTGGCGTCCGCCCTGCTGACGACGGTGAAGCGGTCGTTCAACCAGATTGCGGCGGGTGAAAGCCTGTCCGAGCTTGTCCTGACGGCATCGGACGGCAAGATGGTGTTCCTCGATCTGGGGAACGCGTATCTCGTGGTCGTCGCGAAGCGCGATCTGGCCCTCGCCGCGACAATGGTCGAGATCCAGAGCGCCGCGCATCGCATCAAGAACCGGCGCGCATCGACGGTGCAGCGCCAGACCGCGGCGGCACGGTGACGCGGCGATACATGCGTGATTACCGGAGGACACAGTAGTGCAGATCAACTTCGCGCTCAAGGAGGTCAACTGCAAGATCGTCTACTACGGCCCCGGCCTGAGTGGCAAGACGACGAACCTCGAGGTCATTCACTCGAAGGCGCCGACCACCAACCGCGGCGAGTTGACGAGCATTGCCACCGAGGGCGACCGGACGCTCTTCTTCGACTTCCTTCCGCTGAATCTCGGCAACGTGGCCGGCATGAAGACCAAGTTCCAACTGTACACCGTGCCCGGCCAGGTCTTCTACAACTCCACGCGCAAGCTCGTGCTCCAGGGGGTCGACGGCGTCGTGTTCGTGGCCGACTCGCGCCGGGGCAAGCTCGAGGAGAACACCGAGAGCCTCGAGAACCTCAAGGAGAACATGGCGGAGTACGGGCTCACGCTCCAGACGACGCCGTTCGTCATCCAGTACAACAAGCGCGACCTGGAGGACATTCACACCGTGGAGGAGCTGGACAGGGCGCTCAACACCGTGAACGCCCCGACCGTCGAGGCCTCGGCGCTCACCGGCGAAGGCGTGTTTCCGACGCTCAAGAAGCTCGCCGGCATGGTGCTCGAGAACCTCAACCGGCAGCAATCGTCCAGCGTCGTGCGGCGTCGCATGCTGGCCAAGGAGCCGGTGGCTGCCGGCGTCAAGGCCCGCGCGGGCGAGGCCGCCGCCGCACCCTCGACGCCCTCGGCGCCCTCGCGGCCGGCCGGGCGCGCAGCGTCCGAGCAGCCGGCCGTCGTCAAGGAACACGTCGCGTCGGGCGTGAAGCCGGTCGAACGCCGCGTGCCGCCGAAGGGGGCCTCGGGCGTGAAGCCGAGAGTGACGCCGCGGCGCGAGAATGCATCGGGGCGTCCGGCGGCATCGCCGGCCGCGCGGGATGTCGCGCAGGGCGAGCGGCCCGCCGCGGGGAGCCGTGCGGCGCTCTATATCGTGCTGACGTTGGTGGTGCTTGGAGGCGCGGCGGCCGCGCTGTATTACACCGGGGTGTTAGGGAAACTCTTGGGGTAGGGGGGCGCGGCCCGCGCCGCGACGGCGCGAGGGCGTTCGCCGTCCCGTTGGTGGAAACGAAGGAGGCCAGCCATTAGTTACGACAGCGACAACATTCGCGAGAAGCGTCTCGTCTTCTACAAGGACGACATCGATCGCATCAACGAAGTCCTGCAGGAGTTCCTGACCTTGTCGGACTCCAAGTGCATCATACTCATCGACCGGGAAGGCTACATGGTCACGAAGACCGGCCACACCGAGGACTTCGACATGCAGGCGATCTCGGCGCTCGTCGCCGGCAGCTACGCCGCGACGAGAGAAATGGCGCGTCTTCTGGGCGAGGAGGAGTTCTCCGTGCTCTTCCACCAGGGAAAGCGCGACAGCATCCAACTGACGCTGGTCGGCGACCGCACGATCCTGGCGACCGTCTTCGATGAGCGCACGACGATCGGCATGGTACGCCTCTACGCGAAGGAGGCCAGCCAGAAGCTCGACAAGCTCTTCGAGGACATCAGCCAGCGCGACGACGACGGTTCCGAGCACATCGGCGCGGATTTCGCCAAGTCGGCGAAGGACCAGTTGGATGCCGTGTTCTCCGACTGAGGCGGCGGACGTGCGGCATTCGCGGCGCCCGTCTGCCGCCGCGCCCGCGGCCGGCGCGCATCATCGCGCCGAATCCGCGCGCGCGCGCGTCGAGCGCTCGTGCATGCTGTTGGCCAGTTCGGCGGTATCGGCGAGCAGGAGCAGCGCCTCCCCGATGCCCTTCAGCAGGCCGTACGCGGCGAGCGCGGCGAACAGCCGCGCGAGCACGCGGACGAGCGCGGCGAGCCGTTCTCCATCGCCGCGCAGCATGATCACCGCTTCCAGAACGGCGCACGCGGCGCCGATGGCCGCCGCACACAGCGCCAGCGCCAGGATGAACGCGGCAACGTGACGAAAGCGCGCGTAGCGCGCTATGCGGCCGCCGCCGGGATCCTCGGGCGCAGGAACGGCCCCTCGGGCGCTCTCCGGGACGGAGAGCTGCTCCAGCAACGCAAGCCGTTCCAGGTCCCTGTCCTTGCGGCGTCGTACGAAGCTCATTCGGCACGTACCCGACCGGCGCCCGCCCCCTCGGCGCCGCGACGCGGCCCCGCCGTGTCGTTCCGCGGGCGCCCGACGCCCCTACTTGCCCGCCGCATCCAGGCTCAGGACGACCTTCGCCGGCGCCGCGGTCTTGCCCAGCGTGCGCGCGGCCTCGATTCTGACCCCCGCGTCCTCGTCGGCGAGGCACGCCTTGATGGTGTCGGCGAAATCCGCGACGTCGGCATTCACGGCAGCCGTGTCCAGGCCCAGCCGCATCACGATCTCCCCCAGCGCGCGGATTGACGCGACGCGCACGGGCACCGGGCCGCCCGCCTTGGCTGCCGCTCCCAGCGCCTTGAGGACATCCCTGTCGCCGATGGCGCCCAGGCATGCCGCCGCGGGTATCCGCACCGCATCGGGCCGGTTCGGATCCTCCACCGTGGCCGCCAGGCCTCCCTTCGCGCCGCCAAGGTCGTGCGGCACGCGCGCCGCGATCCACGCGAGCAAGGTCTCGGCCGCCCGCCGGGCGTACATCTCGCCCTCCGCGCGCGTGTCCTGCGCATCCTTCACGATCGGATCGAGCACCGCGGCGCGCAGCGCGCCGGCCGCGATGTCATCGGCGACCACGGATACCTTCTGCGGCTCCTTCTGGTACAGATCGCGGCTTTCAGCCTCCTTCGGACCGGGCGATACGACGACGATCGGCACGCCGGTGATGCCGCGGGATTTCCGGATGTAGTTGATCGCCGAGGGCACCGAGAGATCCTCGATGTTCCGGTCGATGAAGATCACGTGCTTGGGCGGAAACGCCGCGGCCTCCAGCAGCCCCCGCGTCGCACTGTCGACGACGATCGGCATGAATCCGGCCTCGTTCAGGAGCCCGCCGAAGTACGCCCGGACATCCTCATCGGGGCTGACGACCAGCGCAACGCGGATGCCAGGGTGGGCAATGGCAAGCGCGAGGTTCGTCACGATCTCCTTGGCCGCCGCCTCCCCGACGCGCGAATTGAGGGCCGCCAGCGCGACCGAAGCCTCGAAGCGTACCCGCTGCTCGCGCGCCATCAGGGCCGCCTGCATCGCGGCGGCCACCTTCGCGTTGGCCCCGGCCGCGGGGCTGTACGCGCGGATCTCGTCGATCAGCTTGATGACGGGCGCCGGCGCGCCGCCGAAGTCCGCCATGTCCTGGAGGGCGCGCACGAGCGCCACCGCCATGGCATCGAGCCCCATGAGGCGCACGGACTGATCCAGCTCGTGGATCCTCGCCGCCTGCCCCTGGAGCAGCGTCACCTGGGCCTCATCCGCGCCCTGCTGCCTGGCGAGGGCAAGATTCTCCTGGTACATCTGGACCTGCGCGGCGCGGTTACCCACGAACAGGGCCGCGGCCGCGGGCTCGGGTTTCGCGCCCGCCTGCATCGCGCGCACCAGCAGCATGTCCGCGATCATCCGCCGCACCTGGAACGGAGCGACCTCCTCGCCCACGAGCGCGCCGGCGTCCATGCGCCACACGTACGGACCGTACTGCGGGCGCGGCAGCTCGTTCGCGCCGCGAATGAAGGTGACCGCATCGTCGAGCAGCATCTGCCATGCGGGACGCGCCGCATCGCGCTCGCCCTTCAGGCGATCGATGGCCGCCGCCGCGGCGTTCTTGACGACCGGGTCCTGATCCGTTTCCGCCAGATACTTCAGGCTCGAGAGGGCGAGGGGATCCCCGATGCGCGCGAGGATGCCCGCGATCTCCTCCCGCACGCGGGCCGAGGGACTGTCGATCGCCGTGATCAGCGGAATGACGGCGTCGCGGCCGAGGCTCGCGAGCGCGCGGAACGCCATCAAGCGCTCGCCGGGCTCCTGGTGGTCGAGGAGCGGCACGAGGCCCGGGGTCAGATACCACCCGTGGCGGTTCTTCGCCTTCTGGAAGTCCGCCACCCACACGTCGAAACGGTCCTTGACGGCGACCAGATCGGCGATCACCTTCTTGATCTCGTCCTGATCGCGGATGAAGGTCTTTTCCAGCTCGGTCGTCAGGTTGAGGACCTGCTGGACCACCATCGCCAGCTCGCGCGATTCCGCCGAGCCGTCCGCCTTGCTCCTGACAAGCATCTCGACAAGTTCCCGGCGCACGTTCCGGGTCTTCTCCAGCTCCTCCTCCCGGATCTTGTCAAGCAGCTCCGCGACCTCCTTGGCCTCGGGATTGAGGGTCTGCGCCTCGCGAAGCAGCGCGACGGCCTCGGCGCTCTTCTTCTGCTTGAACGCCGCGATCGCCCGGGTGAGCAGGGAGGAAAAATCCTCAGCGCCGCATACCGTCGGGGAGACACACAGGCACGCTGTGGCCGCACACAGAAACCACGCCCTCACAGCTCCCATTGCCATGCTTCATTCCTCCTTTTATGCCGCCGACGCGCGGCAACTCCGCGACCGGCCTCGGATGCCGACCTGACCGTGGATGCTCGCTCACCCGCTCCGACGCCTGCCGCACGGCGGTGCCGAGGACGACACGCGCGGGACATGCACGAGGGGCGATTATTATGCATCGCGTCTGAAGTTGCGATTATAACCAGGCTGCATCTGCCCGTCAAGTGCGCCACGGTTGACAGCCCCGCAGGCGTGTGCGTATGCTTGGCGTAAGTGCTTGGCGCGGCGTCCCCTATGAGGCGGCGCGCGCGGCAGAAGGCTCGCGACCCCATGAGCGCGCGGCGTGCAGCCGCGCGGCCCGTGCCGCACCCGGCCGGGTGCGGCGCCGGCACGCCCGCACGGACAAGGAGACAACGTGCCGACTCACCTTCACTTCGATTGTTTCAGCGGACTCAGCGGCAACATGATGCTCGGCGCCATGCTGGACCTCGGCGTCCCGCGCCGCGACATCGAGGAGCCGCTCAGGACGCTGCCGCTCGAACCCTGGACCCTGCGCGTCGAGGAGGTCCGCCGCGGACCTCTTCGCGCGACCTGGTGCGATGTGGAGGTGGCCGCGCACGATCGCGGCGGCGGTGCGCACGATCACGCGCATGAACGCCATCTGCAGGACCACGCACACCCGCATTCCCACGATCACGCCCACCCCCACGAGCCGGACTCTCGTGCGGAGGACCTCCACGGCCGGCGCTTCTCGGACATCCGGGCAATGCTCGCATCCGCCTCGCTTCCCGCCCGCGCCAAGGACATCGCCTTGCGCGCCTTCGACCTTCTCGCCCGCGCGGAAGGGCGCGTCCATGGCATGCCGCCGCAGGATGTCGTCTTTCACGAGGTGGGCGCCGTCGACTCCATCGTCGACATCGTCGGAACGGCGCTCGCCATCGCCGCCTGCGGAGCGGAACGGTTCTCGTGCGCGCCCCTGGTCCTCGGATCGGGCTCGGTCTCGACCCGGCACGGCCGCCTGCCGCTTCCCGCTCCCGCCACGATCGAGCTCGTTCGAGGCGCGCCGGTCGTCCAGCTCCCCCACCCGTTCGAATTCACGACGCCCACCGGCGCCGCGCTCGTCATGGCGCTCGTCGAGCGCTTCGGACCTCTCCCCGAGCTCGTGCTATCGGGCACGGGCTACGGCGCCGGCGCGGACCGCCCCACACCCTTTCCGAACGTCCTCCGCGTGCTCGCGGGCACTGCGCCGGCAGCCGTCGATGCGCCCGCGGTCGTGTTCGAGACGAACATCGACAATGCGGGAGGGGAGGACGTCGGCCACGTGCTCTCGGCCCTCCTGGCCGCCGGCGCCCTCGATGCGTTCGCCGCGCCCGTGCAGATGAAGAAGAGCCGGCCCGCGCAGGTGCTCACCTGCATCTGCCGCGCGGCTGATCAGGCGGCTCTCGAGGACATAGTATTCCGGAACCTTCCGGCGCTCGGCATCCGCAGCTACGGCGTGTCGCGCCGCATCCTTGACCGCCGCCACGTCGCCGTGGCGACGCCATGGGGATCCGTTCGCGTCAAAGAGGCATTGCGCGGCGGCGTCGTGCTGCACGCCACGCCGGAGTACGAGGACCTGCGCGCCTGCGCCGACGCGCACGGCATCGGCATCGGCCTCATCCGCCGCGCGGCCATGGCGAGCTACGCGCGGCTGCAGGAGCGACGCGCGGAAGAGCCGCCCCCTGAGCCTTCGTGCGCGTCATAGCAGCGCCCGCGGCGTCGATGCCACCGCGCGGTGTCAGGGGTGCGTCTCCTCGTACAGCCACGCGCCGAAGGCGGCCGTCGCCGCGGCATCCACGCGCACGATGCACGGGATCTCGTAACCGTGCAGGCGCGCGACCTCCGCGCACAGCTCGTCCCAGCGCTCGGGAACCGTCTTCACGATCGCGGCCGTCTCGCGGGCGCGCTCGATCGCCCCGCGCCATCGGTATCGGCTCTCGATGGGAACGAGGTTGGCGCAGGCGATGATGCGCGCGTCAAGCAGCGCCCCGACGATGCGCTCCGCATCCTCTGCGGTCGGGAACGTGATGTACGCCATGACGAATTGCATGCATCGCTCCTCGACGTGCGCGTACGGCGCCGGCCAGGACGCAGACCGGGGGCCGTCCCTGCACGCAGCGACGGGCACCGCCGCACGCGGGGCGCGCAACGAAGAAAAACCCGGCGCCGCCGGCGGGCGGCCGTGCCGCCCCGGCCCTGCAACGCCGGGTTTCCGCGCGCGGGCGGCTCAGTGCGTGCCGCGCTGAGACCGGTAACAGTCCTGACAGTACACGGGCCTGTCGGGCGCCGGCTCGAACGGAACCTGCGCCAGCTTGCCGCACGACGTGCACGTGATCTCCGTCATCTTGCGGGGCGCCTGCTCGCGACGCCGCGGAGGACCGCCGCGGCCGCCGCCGCCGTACCCGCCGCCGCCGCCGCCGCCGCCGCGACGCGGCGCCTGACGGTGCTGCGTCCTGCGGTTCTGGCGGCACTCAGGGCAGCGCTTCGGCTCGGAGAAATTGCGACTTGCGTAACGCTCCTGCTCCTCCGCGGAGAAGACGAAGGTCTGGTTGCAATCGCTGCACACCAACTCGAGATCGGAATACTCGGACATGGGAAGAGAACCTCATGGGAATGGGACGGATGGTTTCCCCCCCCCCGGAAAACCATCGTGCGTTGGCAATTGAGCCATCGGTTGGGGCTGCGTCGCCTCACCGCGGGGAAGAAGGGCGTACTGAGAACCGAGCAAATTCATAACCGAAGTATCGGCTGCCGGAGCCTGTCGCAACAAGGAGCAAGGAGGCTCCTGCGACAGGCCCATTATATCCGCCTTTCTGCGTTCGCGCCATGCCGCCCGCCTGCCCCGCCGGGGGCCGGGTTGCGCCGAGGAAGACGCCCGGGCGCCGGCATCGTCACCGTGCCGCCGGCGGCGCCTCCTGCGGGTTTTCCGGAATAAGCACCCAGGTGTAGTCGTTTTCGAGCCTGGCGCTGAAGAAATACGGAATGATGCCGAACAGCAGCAGCACGAGGGATTCATCGGCGCGGTACGTGCTCTCGATGGTGACATCCTTGAGCGCCTTGTACCCCGGCTTCTCCACCTTCACGTAGTAAACCTTGGGCAGTCCCGAGCGCGACTGGTAGTTCTTCGGCGACTTGCCGAGCGGGACGCCGTTGACGTAGATGTCGGCCTCCTCGGGTTCCGTGTTGAAGCGCGTCGTCTGCGCGCAGCCGCTGCAGAGCACCACCGCGGCCAGAAGTCCGATTGCCGCTCGCGCGAGAAACGAGTTTCGCTGCATTGTTCCGAGTCCTCCTTGACATGCTCGACGCACCCCAACCCCGTCCGGCGGCCATGGTTCGGGCGTCGCAAGGGGGAGAATACCCGTTTGCGGTCTCCAAGTCAATGCCTTTCTCGTAATGCGCACGCGCGAGGCGCCGCGGCGGGCGGCGCCTTCCCGGGTACATGTTCGGTGAACCCGTGGCCCTGCAGGCGCCGGCTGTGGCCGGCGTTTCCCCCCTTCTCCNNGCCCCCCTTTCCGTAGACTGACGCTTAACCCACAAGTTGTCTGCTGGCCCAGGGCAGTAGAACGGCCGCCCCCTTCTCCCGAAGGGGGTTGGGGGGTTGCAGGGGGTGGCGAAGCACTGATGACGTGAGAGTCAGGCGAGAGCCGTCCTGGACTTGGTGTTGAAGTCTCGGGGACGTGCCCTCGGCGCGAGGCTGGGAGACGGCTGCGGGCCAGAGAACGGACAATGGCGCGTGTGGCGGCTTCTCGTGCGCTCGTTCTGTACGTCTCGACGTTATGCGGGCGTCGAGGTCCGCCTGTGTCGAGACACTCGTTCGACTACGGCGATTCTGTCTCGGATGGCAATTGCGCCTCGGGCCCGAAGGTCAACCAGGCACCGGTGATCCAAGTCAGTCCTTGCAGCCCACGCCATAACACGGTCATGCCAGGCCGCCCGTCTCCTTTGCGTCCGAGGAAGCCTCCCACGCGCGCGACCAGCAGTATCGCTTCGTTCAATGAGGGTGGTCTTGCCGGCAGCGTTCGCGTGTGATGCACATAGCCCGAATTCCTCGGGGGGGCGTATCCAGGTCTGTTGTGCGAGTACGCCCAACGGCACCCGCTCGGGAGTGAATGCCATGGTGGTATGCACGAGCATGCCCCGCAGTTTCTTCGAGCTCCCGATCGTGCCCAGTCCCTCCGTAGCGGGGAGATGGGTGTAGTTCAATTCGGTCGTGTCTTGAACGGCAAAGACGACGCGCTCGGACGCAATGCGAGCACTTGTCGAGGCACGGTGTGGCTCCAGTATTCTGACGGGGGTGACGTTCGGGTTGCGGAGAAACCGATAGGCCGCCTTGGTGTCAGACCATGTCCCCATCGCATGCGGGATCGAATGCTGGGGCTGGGCGGCAAGGCATTCGACGAGCTTCAACGCGCGCTTGGTGAGCCGCTCGTCGCCGA
>DHGK01000306.1:11027-14312 GCA_002402755.1 Planctomycetes bacterium UBA4800 | reverse complement strand
GCCCCCGCCCCCGCCCCCGCCGCCGCCCCCGCCGCCGAGAGCCGCCACGATCCCCGCAAGTCCGGCCCCGCAGCCCGACAGCAACCATGCAATGCCGGCACTCGCCGAGATTACGGCAGCATGCCGATGCACGAATTCCCTCATCTGGTCGTCCCCCGCGCGCTCCCGCGGATTCGTCTAACCTGTTTCATCTTAACAGCACGGCAGGTCGAGATCAACGTGCCGGTGGTTCGTCCCCGGCGCCGCGCAGCGCGGCGAGCGCGCCTTTCTCTGCCGGGGCTCCATGTCCTACAATACGTGTGCGGCGCGTGCCGCCCGCGGAGTCTTCCATGGCCAAGTACAGTCTCGTCCCCGCCGATGTTCCGCCCGTCGCGACGCGATGGCGCACGATCCGGACGCCGCTGCCTGTCCCCGAGTCGCTGCCCATTCTCGAGGCGCTCGAGGCGGCCGAGCCGGTCTCCATGGCGGGACAGCCGCCCGTCGTGTGGGAGCGGGCGGAAGGCTGCCGGGTCTTCGATCCGTACGGGAACGCGTGGCTGGACTGGTCCTCGGGCGTCCTCATCACGAACATCGGCCACGGCCACCCCGCCGTCATCGCCGCCGTGCGCGAGGTCCTCGAACGACCGCTCCTCGCCTCCTACGTCTTCCCCCACAGGCTGCGGGCGGAGCTCTGCGAGCTCCTCGTCCGCAACTCGCCGCCGCCGCTTGCGAAGGTCTTCCTGCTCTCGACCGGATCGGAGGCCGTCGAGAACGCGATCAAGCTCGCCTTCACCTGGGGCCGCGACCGCGGCAAGAACGTCCTTGTCTCCTTCGAGAACGCATTCCACGGCCGGACGCTCGGCGTCCAGCTCGCGGGCGGCATGCCGCGGCTCAAGGCGTGGATCCCCCGCCCCGACCCGAGCTTCGTCCAGGTCCCCTTCCCCGACGGCTACAAGAACCCCGATACGCGCTTCGCGCTCTTCGATGAGACGCTCGCCGCCAAGGCCATCGACGGCGGGCGCGTGTGCGCCGTGCTCAGCGAGACCTACCAGGGCGTGGGCCCGGACTTCATGCCGGAGGAGTACGCCCGCGCGTTGCGCGCATGGTGCGACCGCCGCGGCGCGCTGCTGATCCTCGACGAGGTGCAGGCGGGCTTCGGCCGCACCGGAAAGTTCTACGGGTTCGAGCACTACGGCATCGCGCCCGACCTCGTGTGCCTCGGCAAGGGCATCACGAGCTCGCTGCCGCTGGCCGCCGTCATCGGCCGCGCCGACGTCATGGACCAGTACGCGCCCGGATCGATGACGAGCACCCACTCGGCAAGCCCGCTCCCCGTCGCCGCGGCGATCGCGAGCATAAAGGCGCTGCTCGCCGAGGACCTCATCGGCCACGCGGCGCGCATGGAGCCCGTGCTCCGCGATGGACTCGCCGCCATCGTCGCGCGGCGCCCCGATGTTCTGGGCTGCCTGCAGGTCCGCGGCATGGTGGCCGGCATTCAGGTCGTGAAGCCCGGGACGAGGGAGCCCGACGGCGCGACCGCGCTCGCGATCAACACGGCGTGCTTCCGCAAGGGGCTCCTCATGTTTGCGCCGGTGGGCGTCGGAGGGGAGTGCCTGAAGATCTGCCCGCCGCTCTCGACGCCCGAAGACGCGCTCCGGGAAGGCATCGCGGCGCTCGGCGAGGCGGTCGCGGAAACGCTCTGACGCCGCCCCGGAGCGCGTTCCCCCGCCGTTACCGGAACATGAATAATGGACCGGCGCGCAACATGCCGATATAGTGAATGCTCACCCGATTGTGGAGGCAGATCGTGCACGTGTTTCCGCTGCTCTGCGCGCTGTTCGCGGTGATACCGCCCGACACGGAAGTGCTTCGCAGCATTCCCGAGAGAGACCTCGTCGGCATCTCCGCGGGAAGCAGCGCGGGAATCGTCGAGAAGGAACGCTTCGTCGTCCTGCGCGACGGCGTCGTGATCGCCGAGGGCGAGATCGTGCGCGCGGGCGAGCACACCGCGATCGGGCGCATCACGCGCCGCGAGGGGCAGCTCTTCCCGACCGAGGGCGACAAGGTGAGCGCGCCGGGGACGCCCGCCAAGAAACCCGCGCCGCCGAAGAAGACCGCGCCGCCGAAGCAACCCGCGCCCAAGGAACCCGCGCCTGCGGAGCCGCCGAAGAAGACCGCGCCGGCGGAGCCTCCCAAGGAGCCCGCGCCCGCCGTGCCTCCCAAGGAGCCCGCCCCGGCTGCGCCGGAGAAGCAGCCCGCGCCGCCCGCCGCGCCCGCGGGCGAGGAGCTTCTCGCGGCCGGCGCCTGTGGCAACACGATCTTCGTGAGCTCGACCGAATGCGTGTATCGCATCGATCCGGGCGGCGTGCGCCGCGACAGGACCACGGTGCCGCATTCGCTCCTGCGATTCGTCCCCTGGGGCGACCGGCTCTGGGCCGAGACGAACGGCGGCGTGTTCCTCCTGGAGAAGGGGCGCTGGATCCCGTGCAACTGGACCGACCGCTTCTCCTTCCCCGCGCCCACGTTCGCGCGCGTGACCTGCACCAAGGACTACACCTGGGGCAGCTTCGGCGACCGGCTGCTCTTCTGGGACACCCGCGCGACCAAGATCGAGCTCGAGCCCGCCTCGCGCACGACGACCAAGGGCGTCTGGGTCCAGCTCGGCACGCCCGTCGGCGAGGAGATCGAGGCGCTGATCGCGCGGCGCGACGGCACCCTGGCCGCCGCCACGGCCGCGCGCAAGATCATCGCGCGCGACAAGGGAGTCCTGCGCCCGCTGTGCGAGCTCGCGTTCACGAACGACGACCCCCTGGTTCTCGAGCTCGCCGAGGACGCCGGCGGCGTCCTCTGGGGCCTGTCCTTCGCGCCCGGCGGCGGCGTCTTCAGCGTCGCCGGCGACAAGGCGACGCTCGTTCGCCGCGTCAAGAGCGGCGACCCGACCGGCCTGCCCGAGGGGCGGCTCCTCAGGCTCGCGACCGATCCCGCCGGAGTCCTGCACGCCCTGCACGAGATCGAGGGCGTGTTCCGCCATGCGGACGGCGCCTGGAAGCACGCGGGCGCCCGCCCGCCCGAGAAGGCGGTCGACATCGCGTTTCACGGCGGCGCGGTGCTGCTCCTGACCGAGCGCAGGCTCCTGCGTCTCGGCGAGACTCCCGAGGAGCTGTTCGTGCTCGGGGACGCGCCGCCCGAGGAGTGAGGCCCCGCCCGCCTCACTCACCGTTCACGGCTCTCTGACCACTGCCGTGTGAACGGACAGAGAAGAAGACACCACAGAGGCGCAGAGGACACAGAGGAGAACACGGAGAG
>DHGK01000306.1:0-11018 GCA_002402755.1 Planctomycetes bacterium UBA4800 | reverse complement strand
TGTGGTGAATCAGAAAGAGCACCATAGCGGGCGTTGGAGTGCAATCCATGGAGGCCGAAGATCAGCGCGTTCGGCGTACCCCGTGAACGGCCGCCCGCCTCACGCGAACGCGACGGCGGCGAAGCTCACGGTCTGCATCGGATCGAACGCCTGCTCGTACCTGAGCACCCGGCCGGCAAGCCCCGGCACGGCCTTGAGCAGCGTGTACACCGCGGCATACCCGCACACGTTGTGGCGGTTCTCGATGCTCCGCAGGCGCTCGTAGAACGCGTCGGCATCGCCCGCCGCCACGGGCTCGAGCAGCATGCGGTCGGCCGCCTCGACGCGGGCGCACTCGGCCGTGTCGACGGGCTCCTCGGCGCCGAAACGCGGCCCGACGTGCGAAAAGTCCACCCCTCCCACGACCAGGCAGCGCGGCCCGAGCTCGGCGACGATCGCGCCGAGCTCCTCGGTGAACCGCGCGATCGCCGGCACCTCGGCGGGCAGCGGCGCGCCGTCCAGGGCCGGCGGAAACGCGCCGCAGAGAACCGGCACGATCCTGAAGCCATCCCCGAGGACGTGCTTCAGACACACCGCCTGGAACTCGATCGAGTGCTCGGTCGTGTGCTCGTGCTGGTCGGCGATGAGCTCGGGCCCACAGGCCGCGCACAGCCGCTCGACGAGCCCGCGGTCGGTCGCAACCGGCCCGAGCGGCGAGTCGAAGTCCCTGTCCGTGATGACGAGCGGTTGCTCGGTCACGTGGTGCCCCGTCCCGAGGATCACGACGACTTCGGGCCGCGCGCCGTCGCGCAGGGCTTCGTACGCGAAGCCGTACGCCGCGTGCCCGCGCGCGAAGTCGATGTGCGGCGCAAGCAACGCGCGCGTTCCCGGCACGGCGCACGCGCCCTGCTCCCGCGCGCCGGCGAAGATCGCGTCCAGGAACGCCGCCAGGCCTTCCTTCTCGGCCGGATAGCCGCTCCCCGCGAGCAGCGCCGGCCGCGCGGGCGCCTCGGCGTAGTCCCGGCGGCGCTTCTCGATCCTCGCGGCGTAGCTCTCCGAATCGAGGAACCCCGCCTCGTCGAGCTTCGCCGCGAAGTCCTTGAGCGGCGCCGACGGAACCAGGCTGCCGGTCGCCTTCATGATCGCGGCCTGGACGTCCTCGATCGTGTGCTCGCCGTCGAAGAACTCGACGGCGATCTGCGCCGCGGCCGGAGAAAGGAGAAGCTCGTCCGCGAGGCCGCCCGGATCGCTGAAGCGGAAGAACTGCCTGCCCTTGATGGCGAGGGGCTCGATCTCTATCCGGCGCAGGCGGGGCTTCTCCATGCGTGCATCATACCCCCTCCCCGCGGCCGTGCCAGCCTCGCGCGCTCCGCCTTGTCGGACGCGCGGCGGCAAACTACAATGGCTTCCTCCGAGAGGACGTTCAGAACCGCGGGCGCAGGAGCACCGTCCATGGACCACCAGGAAACCATCATCGGCCTCATGCGGGCGGCCAAGGGGAAGATCCGCGCGCGCTGCGCCAAGAACGCCCGCGCGGCCTGGGACATCGTCACCGATCCGGCCGACATTCTCGCCGACCCGGCCTACGCGCACGCGGCGACGCGCGAGGAGAAGCGCCGGCTCTTCCGCGAGGTCCAGAAGGAATACGACATCCGCGGCTTCGTGGCGCAGCAGAAGCCCGGGCAGCCGCCCGTCAACTTCCCGCTGTCGCTCGCCTTCAGGATCGGCGCGGCGCTCGCGAGCATCCGCTTCGAGACCCACAAGGGCCCCGTCAGCCTGGAGCCCGGCGACGTCTTCCTCATCGGCCGCGACAACGGCCCGGACTCGAGCGCGCGCGCCGGCGCGCTGGCCGAGGGGCTCGCGACCGCGGGCGTCAACGTCGTCATGCTCGGCGTCGCGCCCTCCGGCGAGCTGTACAACGCCGTCTCGAACCTTGGCGCCCGCGGCGGCGCCCAGGTGACGCGCAGCCACGTCGAGATCAACATCAACGGCATCAAGCTGCTCCTGGGCGGCGTGACGCTCTTCGGCGACCACATCAAGGAGATCTTCGACTGGGTCGAGGAGAACCGCTACCGCCGCATGCGCTCGCCGGCCGACCGCGGCGCGATCATCGACGGCATCACCGAGGCGTTCGAGATCCAGCGCCTGCGGTATCTGGAGCGCTACGAGGGGAAGCTCGATCCCGCCTGCCCGGTCGCCATCGACCTGGGCGGCGGCACGGCCGTCAAGTACCGCGACACGCTCGCGCGCATCTTCCCCTCCATCGTGCGCTTCTTCCGCGATGAGGACGACCCGCACTCGACCAAGGGCTTGGCCGACCCGACGCGCCTCGACCAGCGCGGGAACTACGCCGAGGCCTACGACTTCAGCGTCGCCAACCCGTCGGTGCCGGTCCTGAGCTTCGACCTGGACGCCGACCGCTTCGGCCTCATGATCGACGGCAAGGTGTGGAAGGGCGACACCATGATGCTGCCGATCTACGAGGAGCAGATCGCGCGCAAGCCGGGCACGCCGGTCAGGATCGACGCCCGCACGAACCTCATCGTCGACGAGGCCGTCAGGCACTGGAAGGGCAGGAGCATCTGCCAGGCGATCGGCCACTCCAAGGTCAAGAAGGGCATGGACCTGGACCTCGTGCAGGAGGCCGCGGACGCCGGGTACGACGACGCCGACCGTTACGTCCAGGACCACCCCGACCGGGCGGAGACGTTCCAGGGCGAGTTCTCGCTGCACCTCTTCCGCTTCAAGCCCGAGCGCGACGACGAGGGCCGCTACGTCGGCACGCCGGTCGACGACGCCATCGATTTCGCGTGCTACTTCGTCCGTATGCTGCAGCAGCGCGGCGCGCGCCTGAGCCGCCCCTGCCTGCAGCTCCCCGAGTACCTCGACATGCTCAGGGCGCAGGGCATCATCGGCGACAGCTACACCTACCGGGAGAACAACATCGAGATCAGGACCGAGTACGACCCCCTCCTCAAGAAGAACCTCGGCCACGCGGCCTACGAGCTCTTCCGCCTCGTCGCCGACGCGGAGGAGGAGGTCACCTGGATCGACGACGGCGTCTCGGCGATCTCGGCCGGCCGCAAGCTCATGCTGCGCTTCTCGAACACCTCGCCCAAGGTCACCATGAAGTGCGACGCGCGGCCCGAGCTCTGGATCGAGGCGGCGTCGCGCCTCCTCGGCGTCTTCTTCGGCATCACCGACTACCTGATCGCCCGGCGCGGAATGGACGCCGGGTTCCGCACGATCTCCCGCGGCGAGAACGAGTTCCTGTACGCGATCTTCAAGGAGCGCGCCGGCAAGGACGTGCACGCGATCGCGCCGTTCCCCGTGGAGGAGTATCTCGGGGTCGCGTCGCTCAAGGACGCGCTCGACAAGGAGTTCTGAAGCCTGCGCGCCGCGCGGCCGGGAGGACCAAGCATGCAGCGATTGTGCGTCGGATTCGATGGGATGTGCGCGGATGTGTCGGTGATGGGCCTCGGGCCGCATCTGGAGGCCATCAAGGCCGAATGGCCCGTCATCGCCCCGCTCATGGACAGCCTGACGCGGGGCCTCGACGAGGAGCTGACCTGCGAGGGCTCGGGCATCGACGAGCCGACCTTCCAGCGCATCATCGAGCGGCTGAAGGCCTACCCCGGGACGACGGTCGATGTCCACATCGGCGCCAACACCGCCCTCGAGCTCGTCACCGCAACGAACCTCCTGCGCGCGCCGGCCCCGCCCATCGCCCCCACGGCCGTCGACTACCTCGGCTTCTGGTCGCCGCGGACGCTCGCGCGCGTGCCCGAGAAGCTCCCGCCGGCCGCCCTCAAGAACGCCCGCGCGGTCGCCGATTCGGAGGCCGTCTCGCTGATCATGCCGCACGGAGGCAAGCGCGTCATCCTGTCCTTCGGCGGCAACCCGCCCGTCCGCAGCATGTCCGACGCGTTCCGCGCGTACCTGCGGGACGAGGCCCCGCGCTACTTCGCGGCTGCGAAGCCCGCCATGCTCATCCTCGTCGGGACCGGCGTCACGTGGAGCGCGGCCGCGAGGGACGACTTCGCGCTGCTCTCGGGCGTCATCGCGGCGGCGCACGAGCACGGCGCGCGGGTGCTGCTGGACCTGAGCGGCATGGGCTCGTGGAGCGACGCGGCCCTCCGGGATTACTTCGCGATCGTCGCGACCGCCGACATCCTCAGCATGAACGAGGGCGAGCTCGGCGTGTACTACGGCCGGAAGACCGGCGCAACGCCGCCCGGCATGGACGCCGCATCGCTCGCGGCCATGGTCGAGGCCGTCGTCAGGCCCGGCCAGGGCTTCCTCGTCCACACGCCGGACTTCCAGCTCGCGCTCGGCATCGAGGGCCCGGTCGAGGCGGCGCTCCGGTTCGCCGGCAAGGCCGCGACCTGCCGCGCCGCGACCGGCCGCTTCCCCACGGCGGCCGAGGTGAACGCGTCCGCGTTCGAGGTTTCCGAGAAGGGCCGCAAGGCGCTCGCCGCCGTGCCGCGCGCGTTCGCCGCGGCGCCCGGCTACGCCATCGAGGTCCGCAATCCCGTCGGGCTCGGCGACACGTGGACGTGCTCCTTCGCGCTTGCGCTCCTCGGAGGTGCGCGATGAACCGCTTCGCGCCGTCCGTTGCGCTGTATGCCGCGCTGTGCGCCCCGGCGGCGCCGCCCGCCGCCGCCGAGATCAAGGTCGACCCCGCCGCGCGCGAGGTCTCGCTGCCGTTCGTCTTCATCGACCCCGCGCAGGCGATCGAGGTGTTCGCGTGCGGCCCGGGCGGGCCGACGCACGAGACGGTCATCGTCTTCACGGCCTCGGGCGGCGAGCTTGCGGCCGCGCTCGCGTCCATCGGCTGCCGCGCCGAGACCGCCTGGGAGGCATCGAGCCCGCAGGATTTCACGCTCACGCAGGGAGACCGCGTGCTCGTGCTCCTGCGGTGGGACCGCGACGGCGAGGAGTTCGAGGCCGCGGCCGAGGACCTCATCTGGCGGACGGGCGAGGACCTTCCCGAGCTCGTCCACGGCTTCAGCTACGCGGGAAGGACGATCACGGCCGGCGACCCGCCGCGCACCCGCGTCCCCGATTCGGTCGAGATCACCGTGGGCGGCACGGGCAGGCAGAGCGCCGTGGCGAGCCTCCTCGTCCACCCGACCGCGCTCTCGTTCCTCGCCGACCACGTCTCGGCGCTGGAGCTCAATCCGCGCTTCGCCGACGAGGTCGGGCGTCTGGCCGCGCACAAGCGCGGCGGGACGATGGTCTTGCGCCTCGTCACCGAGCGCGAGCTCCTCGCCTACCGCCTCGCGCGGACGCCGCCGATCCTCGGCCTGGAGGAGATCCTGCGCGCCCAGGAGCCGCTCGCGCGCGCGATCGACGCCGACAAGGCCGCCTACGCCGCGCGCGCGAAGGAGCTCGATGCGCTGCTCGACACGCCCGACGAGACGGCGCGCGCGGCGGTCCAGACGAAGCTCGCCGAGGCCTCGCTCCTCGCGTGGCGCATTCACGCCGCGTACGTGGCGATGTACGCGGGCGAGTGGGATTTCCAGCGCGAGATCCTGGAGGCGCGCCTGGAGAGCTTCCGCGGCTTCGCCGCGCGCGGCCACGCGTTCCTGCGCGCCTTCGCGCCCGAGCGCACGAAGCTCGCCGAGCTCAGGCTCGCGCTCGCGCGCGAGGGCGCGGCGCCGGCGCTCGACCTGGCGATCCGCCGCCAGGAGGAGGTCCTGAGGACGATCCAGGCGCGGCGCGACATCCCGGCCATCGAGACCGAGATCGCGTTCCTCGAAGGTCGCATCAAGGACGAAGAGGGGCGCGGCGGCGGCGGATTCCTCCTCGCGATGCTCAGAAACGAGCTTCAGAAGTGCCGCATCGCGCTCCGCACGGCGCAGGTCAAGGTCGAGACGCACGCGCTGGCGGAACGCGAGTATGCCCTCAGGATCGACGGCGTCGAGGCGGGGCGCGCCGAGATCGCCGCGCGGCGCGCGGCGCTTGACGCCGAGCTCGCCGTGCTCCAGGCCAGGACCAAGCTTGCGGAGCTGGAGGACGAGATCAGGTGGGCCGAGGACGACCGCGCGTCCGACGATGCGGAGCGCAGGCGCGAAGCCGAGGAGCGCCTCGCCGCGCACAGGAAGGCGAAGGTCGCGCTCGCCGCGGAGATCGACGCGCTCGTCAAGCAGCACGCGGTGCTCCTCCAGGGCGCCGCGCCCCCGGCCCCGAAGGAGTGACCCCCATGGCCGAACCCATCTCGCGCGCGGAGGTCGAGGCCACGGCGCGCCTCGCCCGCATCCTCCTGAGCGAGGAGGAAATCGCCGGCTTCACCTCGCAGCTCGGCTCGATCCTCGCGTACATGGAAACGCTCAACGAACTCGACACCACGGACGTCGAGCCGCTCGCGCATGTGCTGCCGCTCAAGAACGTGCTCAGGCCCGACGAGGTGCGGCCGTCGATCGGCGCCGACCTGGCAGTCAGGGAGGCGCCCGACGCGACGAACGGGTTCTTCAGGGTCCCCAAGGTGCTCGGAGAGGGCGGCGGCGCATGAGCGGCATTGCGGACCTGAGCGCGTTCGAGCTCGCGGCGGCGTTCGCGCACGGCGACGTCACCGCCCGCGCCGCCGTCGATGCCGTCGCGGCGCGGATCGACCGCCTCCAGGGCCGGCTCAACGCCTACGCCTCGACCGACATCGCGGGCGCGCGCGAGCGCGCCGATGACCTCGACCGGCGGCGCGCGCGCGGCGAGGCGCTCGGCCGCCTCGCCGGCGTGGTGCTCTCGATCAAGGACAACTTCGCGACGTCCTCGGGCGCGACGGCCTGCGGATCGCGCATGCTCGCCGGCTACCACGCGCCCTACAATGCCACGGTCGTCGCGCGGATTCTGGCCGAGGATGGCATCATCATCGGCAAGACCGCCATGGACGAGTTCGCCATGGGAAGCACGACCGAGACGAGCGCCTCCGGCCCCGTGCGCAACCCGTGGGATCCGGCGCGCGTGCCGGGCGGCTCGTCGGGCGGCGCCGCGTGCGCGGTGGCCGCGCGCCTCTGCCACGGCGGCTACGGCAGCGACACGGGCGGTTCGATCAGGCTGCCGGCCGCGTTCTGCGGCGTCACGGGTCTCAAGCCTACGTACGGCCGCGTGTCGCGCTACGGCCTGGTGGCCTACGGATCGAGCCTCGACCAGATCGGCCCGCTGGCGCGCGACGCGCGCGATGCGGCGCTGCTCCTGAGCGCGGTCGAGGGCCACGATCCGCGCGATTCGACGAGCGCGCCGCTCCCGCCGCGCAACTACCTCGCCGCGCTCGGCGAGCTTCCGCGCGAGCTCAGGATCGGCGTCGCGCGGGCGAGCTTCGAGGGAGGCTGCGAGGGCGCCGTCCTGGCGAGCGTCGATGCGGCCTGCGCCGCGTACCGCGGCCTGGGCGCGACCATCGTCCCCATCGAGATGCCGATGCTCAAGTACGCGGTCGCGTGCTACTACATCGTGGCCACGGCGGAGGCGTCGAGCAACCTCGCGCGCTACGACGGCGTTCACTTCGGGCACCGCACGGCCGAGAAGGAGCCGCCCGGCGAGAACGCGACCGTGTTCCTCTACTCCTCGTCGCGACGGGAGGCGTTCGGCGCCGAGGTCAAGCGCAGGATCATGCTCGGGACGCACGTCCTTTCGAGCGGTTACTACGACGCCTACTACCTGAAGGCGCTCAAGGTCAGGCGACTGATCAAGGAGGAGTTCGACCGCGTATTCGAGCGCTGCGACCTCGTCCTCCTGCCGGCCTCCCCCACCGCGCCCTTCGCGCTCGGGGAGAAGATCACCGACCCCCTGGCAATGTACCTCTCGGACGTCTTCACGGTGAGCGCCAACCTGGCGGGCATCCCGGCGCTGAGCCTGCCCGCCGGGTTCGCGGGCGGGCTGCCGCTCGGCGTCCAGCTCCTGGCGCCGCCGCTCGGCGAAGAGCTGCTCCTCCAGGCCGGCCACGCGTTCCAGCAAGCGACCGACTGGCACCGCCGCACGCCGCCCGCCGGCGAGGAGGGCGCATGACCCTGCCGCCCGGAGTCAAGGCGACTCTCGTCGTCGGCCTGGAGATCCACGTCCAGCTCCGCACGGCGACGAAGCTCTTCTGCGGCTGCGAGGTCAGGTTCGGGGCGCCGCCGAACAGCCTGACGTGCCCCGTGTGCCTCGGCCACCCCGGCACGCTGCCCGTCATGAACCGCGAGGCCCTGCGATGCGCCGTGAAGACCGCGATGGCGCTCGGGTGCCGCGTTCTTCCACGCACCAAGTGGGACCGGAAGAGCTACTGGTACCCCGATCTCCCCAAGAACTACCAGATCAGCCAGTACGACCTTCCCGTGGGCCTGGAGGGCGCCATCGAGATCCCGCGCGGCGACGGAACCGCGAAGACGGTCCGCATCAGGCGCGTGCACCTGGAGGAGGACGCCGGCAAGAACCTGCACGACGACCCCGAGGTCACGCTTGTCGACCTCAACCGCACCGGGACGCCGCTTCTTGAGATCGTCACCGAGCCCGACATCGCCTCCGCCGAGGAGGCCGGAGCGCTCGCGCGCGAGCTCCAGAGGATCGTGCGCTATATGGGCGTCGCCGACGCCGACATGCAGAAGGGCCACATGCGCTTCGAGCCCAACATCAACTGCATCATCGAGAAGGACGGCGCCGAGGCGCGGACGCCCATCGTCGAGGTCAAGAACCTGAACAGCTTCAAGGCCCTGGAGGCCGCGGTCGCGTTCGAGTTCGAGCGGCAGGCGGCGGCATACCTCGCCGACCCCGCCTACACGATCGAGCGATGCGGCAAGGAGAACCGCGGGTGGGACGATGCGGCGCTCCGGACGCTCGTGCAGCGCCACAAGGAGGAGGCGCACGAGTACCGCTACTTCCCGGACCCGGATCTCGTGCCGTACGAGTGGACCGCCGAGGAGCTCGGCGAGCTCGCGCGCGAGGCGCCCGAGCTGCCGCAGGCGCGGCGCCGGCGCCTGGCGCGGGAGCTGGGCATCGGCGAGGGCGACGCGCTGCTCATCGTCGAGGACCGCGCGACGGGCGATCTCTTCGAGGCGGCGGTCGCGGCGGGCACCTGCCCGAAGACCCTCGCCAAGCACTTCATCAACATCTGGACGCGCCTGGCGAACGACGCGGGCGTCGCGATCGCGGGCCTCGGCCTCGGCGCGGGCGCGCTGGCCGAGCTCGCGCGGATTCAGGCCGACGGCACGGTGAGCGCGACCGCGGCGCAGCAGATCGCCGAGGCGATGGCGAAGAGCCCCGAGCCGCCGCGCGCGCTTGCCGCGCGCATGGGGCTCCTCCAGCTCTCGGACCGCGCCGCGATCCTGCCGTTCGTCAAGGACGCGATCGCCGCCAATGCGAAGGCCGCCGCCGACTACCGCGCGGGCGGCAAGAAATCGGCGAAGTCGCTGGGGTTCCTGCAGGGCCAGGCGATGCGGCTCTCGGGCGGCCGCGCCAATCCGGCCGTCATCGCGGCGCTCCTGAAGGAGGAGCTGGGTCCGCCGGCGGGATAGCCGCCGTTCCGCCGCCTCTCCGCCCTCCGCCTCTACGGGCAAAACGGGTAGTTGCAGATCGGCAGCTCGTCGAGCACGGTGTCCGCGCCGCAGGCGTACGGGCCCGGGGCCGGCGGATGGGCGCCGTTGTTGAACAGGAACTGGAGCAGCACGATCACGTCGGCCAGATCGAGCTTGCCGTTGTCGTCGATGTCGGACGCATCGAGGCAGCTCGGCTCGGACCCCTGCTGGAAGAGGTACCGCGCCAGGAAGATGGGGTCGGCGATCGTGAGCCTGTTGTCGATGTTCGCGTCGCCGCGCGTGAAGTTCTTGACGGCGCTGACCGTGACCTCGCAGGTGCCGCCGTAGCAGGCTTCGTCGAACCCGCTGCGCAGGCCGAACAGCCGGTAGCTGTGATTGCCGGCGGCGGCGCCCGTCACGAGCGCCGTCAGGGCGTTTCCGGGAACCTCGACGAGGACCTCATCGCCCTCGCGGATCTGGATTGCATCGAGCGCGGTTCCCAGGACGCGAGTCCAGCCCACGAGCACGTTGCCGTCGCCCTTGTCGGCGCAAACCGGCGACGTGACGCACGCGAAGGGCTCGATCCGCGTCGTGATGTCGAGCTTGGCGCGGAAGAAGAACTTCTCGTCGCTCTTGCTCGCGTTGTGGACCTGCACGGCGAGGACGTTCGCGCCGGTGCGCAGCGCGGGAATGAAGGCGTCGAGCACGATGGTCTCGGGCACTCCCGCCGCGTGCGGCGGCGAGGCGAGCACGACGTACGGCGGGTCGATGCTGATCGGCATGTTCCTGTGCAGGACGTACTGTCCGTTGAGGTACGCGACGAAGCCGTCATCCCAGTCGATCGTCATGACCAGGCGCTCGACGGCGTACGTGTCCTCCAGCTCGAACGGAATCCGGAAGTACACCGCGCTGTAGTTCCAGCGCATGTCCGAGAGCGTGGTGACGATCGTCGGGTAGCCGTAGCCGACCGGCGCCTCGTCCTCGAGCCATGTGCTGTCGTCGAAGTCGGCATCGCGCCACTCGGCAGGCGGTTGCGCAGTGCCCTTCAGTATCTTCCACACGTCATCGACCGGCACGCTCGCGCCGTGCGCACACAAGCCGACAAGCAGGGAACCAATCAGAAGGCGCAATCCTCTTTTCATCGCCGCCATTCCTCCAGGCTTCATTTCCTCTCGCGGCGCCCCCGCGCCGCGGCGGTCATAGTACCTATTATAGCAGCCGAGGCGCCTGTAACGGAAGCTCTTGCCGGGCGGGGCGGCCGACTTTTTCGCGCCGCCCCCTGCCCGCGGAACCTCCCAACAGCCTGCCGCGCGGGAAGTTACGGGCGCCGGCGGGCCCCCGGTCGCGTACATATTCGGCGAACCCGTCGGACGAGACACGCGATACACGCGTTCATTGCGCATTCTTGTTCCTATCGAAACACGGCTGACGCTTACCCACAAGTCCGCCGGCCGTCCACCCCCTTCTCCCGAAGGGGGTTGGGGGGTTGTCCATGGTGGCGGAGCACCCATCGCGCCAGGCTCAGGCGTGAGCCGTCTTCTCGCTCGTGCCCGA
>DHGK01000180.1 GCA_002402755.1 Planctomycetes bacterium UBA4800 | reverse complement strand
AGAAGAAAAGGGAGACCGCCGCACGTGACACAGCGCCACGTAACGTCTCACGTTCCGTTCTCTGTGCCCTCTGTCTTCTCTGTGGTGAATCAGAAAGAGCGCCCCGAAGGACGCCGGAATGTGATGTACTGAAGACGGAGATTCGCGTGTTCGGGATGCCCTGTGAACGGTTACCGGGCACCCCCGGCACACGCTGGCGGAATCCCTCCGGTTGGGGCAGAATTGCGGCCGGATCGGAGCCTGTCGCACAGGGGGCTTTCGCGGCAGGCGCGTCACCCGAGGACCAGGAGCGGCGTTCATGACTCACGCGCGTCCCATGGCGGTGTGCGGCTGGCACGCGTGTCTCGCGCTCTTCGAGCGGCGGCCGGACGACATCCGCAGGATTCTGATCGCGGCCGACAAGCAGAAGCTGCTCGGGCACGTGCTGTCCTGGGCCGCCGCGCGGCGACTCCCGTACCGCACGGTCGAGGAGGCCGAGCTTGCCAAGGCGGCGGGAACGCCGCACCACGAGGGCGTTGTGATCCTCGCGGACGAGAAGCCCGTCTTGCCGGCCGAAGAGCTCGGCCGGGCGCCGTGCCGGCCGGACTCCTTCGTGCTCGTCCTGGAGTCGGTGGCCAACCCTCACAACCTCGGCGCGATGCTCAGGTCGTGCGCGTTTTTCGGGGCCTCCGCGGTCGTCCTGGCCGGCGAGGAATCGCCCCGGAAGCTGAGCCCGGCGGTCATGCGGACCGCGCAGGGCGGCGCGGAGCACGTGCAGCTTTACCGCGCGGACGACATCGTGCCGCTCCTGGCCGCCCTCAAGCGCAAGGGGTTCACGGCGGTCGGCACCGATGTCTTCGGCAAGGACCTGACCGGCGCCGTCCCCGACGTTGCGCCCACGGTGCTCATCATGGGGAGCGAGCGCGGCGGCATGAGCCCGGCCGCGCGCGCCGCGTGCGATCGGCTGGTGAGGATCCCCGGGAGCGACGCGGTCGAGTCGCTCAACGTGTCGGTGGCGTGCGGCATCATGCTGGCGCTGTTCGTGGGGCTCAGGCCGCGCGCGGGCGCGTAGCGCGCGCTGCGGCGGCGGCGGCGCGAAACCCGAGGACGACGACGGAAAAAACCACAGAGGCACAGAGGGCACGGAGAAGAACGAGAGAGGAATACGAGTGCAGAGAGTCTGGTGCGAAGGCCACAGAGAAGGGAACCGTCTCACGTTCCGTTCTCTGTGGTCTCGGCGTCTCTGTGGTGAATCAGAGGCTCCATCGCCGAGCGTGCCGGACGGGGATCCAATGGGGGCGCGGATCGGCGCGTTCGGGGCGGGTTGTGATCCGCCGCGTCAGCCCTCACGGCAGCGGCGCCGGCAGGGTCTCCAGGATCGGCGGGACGACCTCCGCCGCCAGGAAGCGCCGCAGCGGCCGCCCGGTGCGCGGATCGGCGGCGCCCGGGCAGATCTCCAGGAGCGGCCAGAGGAAGAACGAACGGCGCGCGAGCGCCGGGTGGGGGATCGCCAGCTCGGGGCTCTCCACGACGAGGTGCTCGGCCAGCACGATGTCGATGTCGATCGTGCGCGAGACGCACGCGCCCTTGCTCGCGGCCGGCCGGCCCAGCAGGAGCTCGATCTCCTTGAGGCGCGCGAGGAGCCGGTCCGCGCGCAGCGATGTCCTGACCGCGGCGCAGCAGTTGAGGAACGGTCCGGCGGGCGCGGTCATGTCCACGGCCGGCGTCGCGTAGATGCGCGAGCACCCGACGACCGCGACCCCGGGGATCTTCTCGATCAGCGCGAGCGCGCCGCGGAGATGCTCCTGCCGCGGCTCGATGTTGCTCCCGAGGTTCAGGTGAAAGAGCATGCGGCCCCCGCACTCAGCGGCGCACGCCCGCGCCGTCGCGCGAGCCGCGCCAGAGCGCGAGGCGCGCGTCGAACGCGAACTCGCCGCCCGCGCGGACATCGACGGGGGTCTGGCGCGGGATGTCCGCGATCGTCGCCTCCCACGAGCGCACGCCGCTGGTGGCATCCAGCTCCTTGACGTTGTCGGCGCCGGCCATGGCCGCCGCGTGCAGGCAGTCGGCCGGCCCCAGTCCGTTGATGAACCCGGCCAGGAACCCCGCGATCGCGTTGTCGCCCGCGCCGGTCGCCGATCGCACCTCCGCGACCTCGTACGCGGGCTGCCAGAGCTCGCGGCGGGCGAACTCGCGCGACGCCTTCGCCCGTCCGAATCCGTCTAGCCGCTCCTCGGACGCCGTGGCGATGTAGATGCCGCGCATGCCGGACTTGAGCCCCACGATGCCGGCGCCCAGGGCGAGCGCCTCGGCCGCCAGGAAGCGGAAGTGCGTCTCGTCGTACGCTCGCACGGGGTCGTCCGGCGACCGCTTCCTGAGCGCCCGGAACGTGTCCGGGTCGAACATGTACATGAGCTCCTCGCAGCTCGGCAGAAAGATGTCGACGTGGGGGAGGGTCTTCGCCAGGATGTCCCGCCACGGCGCCCGGCCCGCCGGAGAGGCCGGATCGGGGAACGCGAGGTCCAGGCTGGTGGTGGCGCCGGCCTTCTTGGCCCGGGAGAAGATCCGCGCGACCTCATCGCCGCCGTCCTCGTACAGGCGGCGCATGAGCGGCGGGTAGCCGAGGTGGAAGAGCGCGGCCTCGGCGACCTGGTCGAAGTCGACGTCGGCGGCGCAGTACGTGTCGTTGGCGCCGGGGTTGTGCAGGAAGATGCGGTCGTAGCCGGGCGGCGCGATGACCACCGTGTAGGAGGTGACTTCGCCCGGGACGACCGCCATGGAGCGCTCGGCGCCGTACGGCGCGAACAGCTCGCGCAGCCCCGTGCCGAAGAGGTCGTCGCCGACCTTGCCCATGAAGGCCGTGCGGATGCCGAGCTTGACGAGCGGGATGCCGACGTTCGAGACCGGCCCGCCCGAGGAGAGCTTCGGCGCGCCGATGATCACCAGGCTTCCCGGGATGAGCAGCTCGCGCAGATCGGCGCCGGCCTTGGGCTCGATCGCCGGCGTGATGTCCAGACACACGTGGCCCGCGCAGATACAGTGCACCGGCGGCATCAGTCGACCTCCTCGGCGGCGTTCGATCCCTCGGCGTCGCGTCCCGCGGCCGCGAGCGCCGCGGCGCCCAGCAGCATGCGGCGCACCAGCGTCGCCGCGGACTCGGCGGGCAGGCCGGCCTCGACCGCCGCGTGCGTCAGCGCCTCCCCGCCGCGGAAGAAGAACGCCGACGCCGCCGCCCCGATCGCGGCCGCGAGCTCGAGCGTGCGCTCGTCCGGCACCCACACGACGGCGCCGCAGGCGCCGAAGATGCGCGCGGCGCGCTCGCGCTCGGCCGCCCCGACGGCGGCGTCGGCGCAGAGCACCGAGACGCCGTTGCCGACCAGGCACGGCGCGGCCGGCGCCGCGCGCACGATCAGCGCCTCCGGCAGGAAACGCCGCACGGCGCCCGCCGTGAGACCGGGCGCCGCCGCGACGACCAGCTTCCCCGGCGCGAGGGACCGCGCGATCTCCGCGAGCGCGCGCTCGACGGCCGGCGGCGGCACCGCGAGAACGATCGTGTCGGCCCTGGCGGCGAGCTCGGCGTCGTCGGCCGCGACGAGGGCGCCGAGCGCCGCGAACCGTTCGCGCCGGTCGGGCCGCGGGTCGCTCGCGAGCAGCGCGGCGGGCGCCCGGCCGCTCGCGACCAGGCAGCCTGCCACGGCCTCGGCCATGGCGCCGGCGCCGATGAAGCCGATGCGTTCGTCCATCCGCGATCGTCCTCGCGCTTCCTGCGATGCATGTTATATACGAAGGCGCCCGCCGGGCGCAACGCCCCGCGGGGGAGGGACGGGCGCCGGCGCGGGCCGTCCGGAGCATTGACACCCGCCCTTTTTTCTAGGAGTATGGACCTTTCGTTTTTGCGGCGGCGGGCGGCCGGGCGCATCCGGTACGTGCGCGCCGGCCGGACGTCGGGCCAGAGTGACAGGAGCGGAGCATGGCTGCGGGCGAAAGCACGATCAGGAACATCGCCGTCGTCGGGCAGGAGACCTCGGGCAAGACCACGCTGATCGAAGCGCTGCTCCACCACAAGAAGCTGATCAACCGGCTCGGCGCGATCGCCGAGGGCAACACGGTGTGCGACTTCGAGCCCGAGGAGAAGGAACAGCGCAAGAGCATGTTCCCGGCCGTGGTCAACCTGAGCCATGGGGGCCTGGATTTCACGCTCGTCGATTCGCCCGGGTCGCTGGATTTCCTCGGCCAGACCCTTCCGGTCCTCAGGGCGGTCGAGTGCGCCGTGTGCTGCATCGACTGCGCGAGCAGCGTCAAGATCACGAGCCGGCGCGTGTGGAAGGCCATGGACGCGGTCGGGCTCCCGCGCGTCATCGCGGTGACCCGGCAGGATGCGGAAAACTGCGACTTCGAGCGCGTCGTCAAGGACATCCAGGAGACCTTCGGGCCGCGGGCGCTGCCCTTGTACTACCCGAACGGCGCGGCGGCCGCCTTCACGAAGGTCTGGTCGGTCCTGAAGCCGGCGGACGATGCGCCCCCGCACGTCAAGGAGGCCCGCGAGACGCTCGTCGAGGCCATCGTGGAAGCCGATGACGCGGTCCTGGAGAGGTACTTCGAGGACGGCGGCGTGTCCGATGAGGACCTCGCGCGCGTGTTCGCCAAGGCCGTGCGCGAGATGAAGGTCATCCCGGTCTTCGTCGTGTCGGCGCTCGCGGGCGTCGGCCTGGCCGAGCTTCTGGACGGCCTGGCGGAGCTCGCGCCGCCGCCGAACGCGCTCGGGCGGACCGCGCGCAAGGGCGAGGAGGAGATCCCGCTCGACGCGGTGAGCGGCCTGGTGGGGCAGGTGTTCAAGGTGTGGGCCGACGATTTCCTGGGCCGGCTGTCCTACATCCGCATCTTCGCGGGCGAGATGGCGACCAACGGCTCGTTCACGAACATGCGCACCGGCGAGACCGACAAGTACGGCAACGTGCTCGTCGTCCAGGGCAAGGAGACCAAGAGCATCGACCGGGCCGGCGCCGGCCGGATCATCGCCGTCGGCCGCGTCGAGGACATGATGGCCGGCGACACGGTCGCGGATGCGGGGGCGGGCGTCGTGATGCCGGTCACCAGGTCGCCGACGCCGCTGGTGTCCCTCGCCGTGCGGCCCAAGGCCCGCGGCGACGAGCAGCGCCTGACCGGCGGCGTGCGCGAGCTCGCCTGCGAGGATCCGTGCTTCGTCTGGCACTTCGAGGCGCAGACCAAGGAGCTCGTGATCAGCGGCCTCTCGGATTTCCACATCAACACGATGCTCAAGCGCATGAAGCGGCGGCGAAAGGTGGAGCTGGAAACCAAGCCGCCGCGCATTCCGTACCTGGAGACCGTCACCAAGGCCGTGAAGTACGTCGAGTACACGCACAAGAAGCAGACCGGCGGTGCGGGCCAGTTCGCGCGCGTGTTCATCGATCTTGAGCCCCGGCCGCGCGGCAGCGGCTACGAGTACCTCGACAAGATCTTCGGCGGCGTCATCGACCTGTCGTTCCGCCCGTCGGTCGACAAGGGCGTGCGCGACAAGATGGCCGAGGGCGTGCTCGCGGGCTACCCGGTCGTCGACTGCGCCGTGGCGCTCGTCGACGGCAAGACGCACCCGGTCGACAGCAAGGACATCGCCTTCCAGATTGCCGGCCGCGAGGCGTTCAAGAAGGCCTTCGCGATGGCCAATCCCGTGCTGCTCGAGCCCCTCGTCAAGCTCGAGGTCACCGTGCCGCAGCAGTACATGGGCACGATCATGGGCGACATGAACGGCCGGCGCGGCCGCATCCTCAACACCGGCAACGAGGGCAACCTGGCCGTGATCACGGCGCAGGTGCCGCTCGCCGAGATCCAGAACTACTCGGCCGACCTCAAGTCGATCACGGGCGGGGAGGGCACGTTCGAGATCGAGCACGATCGCTACGAGGTCGTGCCGGCGCACCTCCAGCAGCAGATCGTCGAGCGCTCGAAGGCGGACCACAAGGAGAAGGAAGAGGAGTAGGCCCGTGGCGCCGATGTCCGGCGAGGAGCGCGGCGCGCTCGGCACGCCGCTCGACTTCGGCCCGATCAGGACCTTCCCCATCGCCGCGCGCCGCAACCTCGTCACCGCCGCGGCGCTCGCCGACATCGCCGCGCCTCCGCCCGCGTGGGACCATCCGGAGCTGGAAGAGCTGGCCGGCCGCGCGGCGGCGGCGGCGCGCGCCGGGGCGCTGCTCCTCTGGTCGATGGGCGCCCACGTCATCAAGACGGGCCTGGCGCCGTACGTCATCGACCTCCTGCGCCGCGGCCTGGTGTCCCACATCGCCGGCAACGGGGCGGTCGCGATCCACGACTTCGAGTTCGCGATGCTGGGCGCAACGAGCGAGTCGGTGGCCGAGGGGATCGACCGCGGCACCTTCGGCATGTGGGAGGAGACGGGGCGCTGGATGCAGGAGGCGCTCGCGCCCGATCCGTCGCGGGGCTACGGGCGCGCGCTCGGCGAGTACATCGATGCGCACCCGAGCCGCTTCCCGCACCGGGAGCTGTCGCTCCTCTGGCAGGCCCGACGCGCGGGCGTCCCCTTCACCGTCCACGTAGCGATCGGCGCCGACATCGTGCACCAGCACCCCGCGGCGGATTTCGCCGCCATCGGCGCGGCGAGCGGCGCCGACTTCAAGATCTACTGCCGCACGGCGAGCATGCTCGCGGGCGGCGTGTTTCTCAACTTCGGGAGCGCGGTCACCGGGCCCGAGGTGTTCCTGAAGGCGCTCGCGGTGGCGCGCAATCTCGGGTATCCCGTGGACCGTTTGACCACCGCGAACTTCGACATCGTCCCGCTCGGGGACTACCGCACGGCGCCCGTGACGAGCGAGGTGCGGCCGGAGTTCTACTACCGGCCGTGGAAGAACATCGTCGTGCGGCCGGCGAGTCTCGGCGGCAAGGGGTTTCACATCGAGGGGCGGCACCAGGACACCCTGCCCGCGCTGTACCACCGCCTGCTGCGCCTCATGACGGCCTGAGCGCGGCGCACGGGCCCCGCGCGCCGCGCGCAGGCCGGCCGCGCCGTCACTCGGCGCAGTTCAGCGAATCCGGCGTCGGGTCCGTGCCGGGCGCCGTGTACGGCGGCGGGAGGGGCGCGCCGCTTGCGAAGAGCACGGCGAGCAGTCTGATCGCATCGGCGATGTCGATCTTCCCGTCGTCGTTGACGTCGGCGGCATCCAGGCACTTCAGCGTGTCGGACGAGAAGAGGTACGCCAGGATCTTGATCGCGTCCGCGATGTCGCGCGTGCCGTCGCGGTTGGCGTCGCCGCGCAGGAAGAGCGCATCGACGGGCGTGTCCGCCCCGTAGCGGAAGGCGTTCGGCAGCATGACGAAGCTCGAGTCGGGGTTCACGTAGAGCAGATCGACCGTGCCGGTGCCGGGCGGCGTCACCACCGCGACCTCGCGCGACGTGCCGCCCGGGATGATCACGGCCGAGCCGGTTCCGAACATCACCTGCGTTATGTCGGGAAGCGGCGAGAGATTCCGGCCGCGGATCGTCACCGTGGTCCCGCCCTCCTCCGGGCCGAACGCCGGTTCGATCGAGTCGATCGCCGGCCGGCAGTCGGTCGTGTAGGTGTACTGCAAGGGCGCCGTCGCGGACTGGCTGTCGGGATTGTAGACCGATATGGCGACGCTGCCCGTGCCGGCGGGGGCGAGCGCGACGATCTCGCGCGCCGTCGAGGAGACGATGTCGGCGACGGACACCCCGAACAGCACCACGACCGACGACGCCACGAAGCCGTCGCCGATGATGTGCACCTCGTTGCCGCCCTCGAAGGGCCCGCACTCGGGGGTGAACGCGTCGATCCGCACCGGCACGCTGATGTACGTGAAGGCGCCGGCTGCCTGGCCGGAGGCGCCGTCGGGGTTGACGACCACGACGGCGACCGTGCCCGCGGCATGCGGCGGGGTGAGCACTCTGAGCTGCGTCTCGGACGCATCGAGCACGTGCGCGAGCACCGTGTCGAAGCGGACGGCGATCGCCGCCGGGTCGGCCGAGAAGTTGCCGCCCGTGATGGCGACCTCGGTGCCCCCTCCCGTCGAGCCCTCGGCCGGCGACACGCCCGTGATGATCGGCGCCGGGCCCGGATCGTACTCGAAGTACGGCGACGAGATGATGCTGGCCAGGCCCTCCGCGCTGACGATCTTGACGCGCACCCGCATGATGCCGGGCGCCGGCGAGGGAGTGACGGCCCGGATCTCCTGCGCCGACACGAAGAGCACGGACGGCGATTCGCGGTCGCCGAAGTAGACCCGCGCCCCCTGGCCGAAGTTGGAGCCGAGGATGGCGACCTCGGTCCCGCCCGCAGCCGGGCCGTGCGTCGGCATGAAGCTGATGCCCAGGGGCGGCGGCGGGGCCACGTACCAGAACCGTGCCGCGGCCGTGTCCGAGAGCTCGTTGCCGCTCGTGAGCGTCACGGCGGCGAAGCCCGCGCCCGGCGGCACGACGGCCTTGACCAGGCCGCCCTCGGCGCGGCACGACGTGCACGCCTTGCCGCCGATGCTGACCTGGACGGGCTCGAAGAAATCCATGGCCGAGATCGCGATCTCGTAGCCGCCCGATGTGAGCCCCCGGGCGGGCTGGAAACCCAGGATCCGCGGCCCGACCGGACCGCTGAACGTGATGACGATCGAATCGCTGCCGATCTGCCTGCCGGCGCGGTTGTAGGCCGTGAACGTGTACCGTACCGAGCCGTTCACCAGGGGCAGCGTGAGCTCCCACGTGTCGAGCGCCGGCCACCGCAGGTACGGCGTCTCGTCGCGCGCGTTGACGATGATGCGGTCGACCTCGCTGGAGGCCTTGCCGCGGACGACGACCGGCGCGGTCGTGCTCGTGAAATCCGCGCCCCCGTTCGGCTCGGTGATCTGGAACGCGGCGGTCGAGAGGTACCCCCGCACCACGGTGGCGCGGCTGGCGACGAAGTTCTTGATCTCGATGGGGCTTCCCAGCCCGGCCTGCGCGGCGGTGGCATCGAGGATCCAGTCCAGGTTGGCGCGGTTCGCGGGCCCTTCGGCGCCGATGAGGTAGGCGTAGCTCTGGTTCATGAGCCGGCGGGCCCACGGCCGCTGGAAGACCTTGGCCATGTTGGGGAAGTAGGCATCGCCGCCGCCCGCCTCCGGGTAGAGCTTGGCGCCGACGTAGCCGCTCTGGAACGTGAGATCGGAGTCCCAGGGGACCAGCTTGGCCCCCTCGCCGGGCGCGAAGTACAGGTACGCGTTCTTGCCGCGGTCGAAGCCCAGCGTGTCCCAGTCGCCGATGAAGAACCTGACCGCGAGGATGCCGGCCCACTCCGGGACGTCCATGAGCGCGGCCGCGGCCGTGTCGAGGTCGGCGAGGGTGTACTGCTGGAGGTTGCGGCACAGCTCGATGAGCGGATAGTAGTCGTCGAGCAGCTCGTTGCTCCGCAGGCTGAAGAACCAGCGGTAGGTTTCCTTGTTCTCGCCGCGGTAGGTGAGGTTCGCGGTGAGGATCTTCACGGGATTCGCGTCGTTGAACGACTCGAACCAGTCGTCGACCTTGTAGTAGTTGCCCTTGTCGTTGCCGCGCCACCAGTACTCCAGGTAGTCGCCGTCGATCTTCTGGATCTGCTCGTAGCCGCCCTTGTCGGAGTTGTTGAAGCGCAGCGCGATGTACTCGCCGCGGTTGTAGGGAAGCTTGACGTACGGATTGGGGGCGCCGAGCTTGCGCATCATGTACGACGCGGTGCGGTCCTTCTGCCGCGTGCCGTCGTTGTCGTTGCGGTCCAGGTTGATCTCGTAGTGAATGCCGTAGAGGAGGTCGTCGCGGTTGAAGCGAAAGCGGTAGCCCGCCTCGGGGTTGCTGGGGCGGATCCAGGGGCTGCCCCGGTAGCGGATGCCGATGCCGTGGTGGATGCGCGCGGCGTTGGCCACGAGCGAGGCGGGCCACAGGTAGTTGGACATCGCCTCGCCGCGGCTCGCGTTGCCGGACAGCATGGCGTAGTCGGCCGCGCTCATGGCAAGGTGGTAGTAGTGGCGGCTGCCCGTGTAGACCGAGTCCTTGACGATCCAGACCCACGGCGCGGCCGCGCCCTCGATCGGGAACGTCGTCTGGTTGCGGGCGGCGGAATCATCCGTGCCCTCGACGTAGAACTGGACGACCGTGTTGGCCGCGTACGCGGGCACGGTGCCGCCGTAGATGCCGTCCCCCGCCTGGCCGTCGCCGTGGGCGCCGTCGTCGTACATGGGGGCCGAGGCGAACGTGGAGGTCCCGTCGGCGCGGTGCCGGATGTTCAGGGACCGGATGCCGTCCGCGTCGTGCGCCCGGACGGTGATCACGACCTGCGTGGAGGATGCGGGCATCCCCGGGGACTGTACGAGGTCGTCGTACACCGGCCCCTGGGTGCTCCGCGCGACCGAGTTCGGGGCGCCCGGCGTGCCGATGCGCGCGGCCATCGGAATCGGCGTCGTCCTGACGACGCCGTGCCGGTGCGTGCGCGTCATGAGCATGTTCGAGCCGCGCAGCCACTTGGCGTGGTAGCGCACGTAGTGGGTGCCGCCGGGCGTGAGCGCCAGCGTGTTGTACTCGAGGCGGTTACAGCGGTTGTCGCCGCGGCCGGTCGAGATGACCTTGAGCGCGCCGCCGCCCGCGGCGGCGTCGCCGGTCGTGCGGACGCTGTCGCGGTGGGTGCCCTGGATCACCCAGCCGGTGGTCGAGGCGTCGAACGAGCCGTTGGCGATCTTGTTGGCCGCCGCGAGCGAGTCGCCGAGGAAGATCTCGTCCAGCAGCATCTCGCCCGCCGTCATGAGACACACCTGGAACTCGTTCTCGCCGATCTGGCTGTCGATGACGCTCCGGTGCGCGCCGGTGTAGACGACCTCGACCCATTCGCCCGGGTTGATGCTGGCTTCCCACGCGGTGCAGAGGGCGTTGTCCTGGCGCGCGTCGACGAGTTCCAGGCTCGCGCCCTCGCCGTCGGCCCAGCGCGGCCAGCGGCCGCCGTCGTGGTACCGCACCTCGTCGACCGTGTTGCCGAGCGCATCCACGATCCGCACGCGCTCGCCGCCGTCGGCGAGCCTGCCGGCGTAGGGCCCGTACAGGTTCGGCATGTCGCCGTAGATCTCCCTGAAGCGCGCGGGGTTGCGGGCGAGCACCAGGTACTGCCCCGCCGCCAGCGCGGCGCCGGGCTGGAACGAGAACTCGATGCCCTGGTCGAAGCGGACGCCCGTGAGGCTGATCGGCGCGCCGCCCCGGTTGTACAGCTCGAGGTACTCCAGGTCGTCGGCGTCGCCGCCGCCGTCGCTGTAGGGATCGTGGGGCGCGGCGGGATGGTACATGATCTCGTTGATGACGAGGTCGGTCTCCACGACGACCTGGTTCGCGGCGCCGGGCGTGGGCGTCGTGCATTCCCACCAGCCCTCGCGGCCGTCGGGCCGGCGCCCGCGGGAATGTCCTTCCTCGATCTCGGCATCGAAGCTCTGCGCGGCCGTCACGCGCGAGAGGTCCGGCGCCGTGAGGATGATGTGCAGGTTCGGCGTGCCCGTGGGGACGCTGTCGACCATGAGCGGGAAGGGAAGCTGATCCTCGTAGAAGACGAGGTACCCGCGCGCGGGCACCGACGTGCCGTCCGCGATCCGCATCTTGTCGAGCACGTTGCCGTCATCGGAGAGATGGAAGCCGTCGAGGCCGACCGCCTGGTCGCCGAGATTGTAGAACTCGATGAAATGGCGCGCGAAGCCCGTGTAGAGGCACTCGTTGATGACGACCGAGCCGGCCGCGATCGAGGAGATCGTGCCCGAGAGCCGCATGTCGAGCGAGAAGTCGGCGCTGTCGATGGTCCGGTTGAACCCGCAGACCGCGAGGACGTTGGTGCCCTGAACGAGGAGGCCCCGGCTCGTGGAGATGTCGAAGCTCTCCCATGCGCCGGCCTCGTGGGAGGCGGTGGCGGGAACGTTGTAGACGGGCGGGTTCCCGGCGACGTTCCTGCGGGCGACCTCGGTGCCGTTCAGGTACGCGACGAACCCATCGTCGTACCAGGCTCCCAGCGTGAGCGTCTGGACGCCGGTCGGGTCGGCGACCGTGAAGCTCTGGCGGATGTAGACCGAGATGTACCCGTTCTGCATGTCGCTCAGCACGGTGTTGTCGTCATTGTCTCCGTAGCCGAATCCCGCCCGGCCGGACAGCCACCCGCTGTCATCGTAGGTGCGCGAGTTCCAGTTCGATGGCGGTGCGGACGTGCCCTTGCGATAGCGCCACGTGCTTGCCTGGGCCACGAAGGTCGCCGTCTGGCCGCTCCCGAGGCCGTTGTCGGCGCGCGGCGTGCCGCCCAGGAGCGGGCTGGGCGTCCAGCTCGCGGCATCGTCGGGATCCAGGAAGGGGTCGCGCAGACTGAGCGAGTGCCCCGTTCCGTCGCAGGCCGCCGGCCACTTGCCGCGATCGTTGTACGTGAAGTTGATCATGCGGCAGCCCGAGTGGAGGTCGCCGCCGGACGCATCGACGGACCATGCGTCGTTCTCCAGAGTGATGGTCTCGCCGCTTGAGTCGAGCCGGCCCGTGTAGACGCCGTCCGGGGCGAAGCCGTAGCGCGCCTGGAACGCGGCCGCATCGGCGGCGAGGACGAGGTACCGGCCGGGGTCAAGGTGAGTCCCGTTCGGGAAGACGTACGAGATGCCGCGCGAGAACCTGAATCCGCTCAGATCGGCGACCGTGCAGCTCTCATTGAAGAGCTCGATGAACTCGCAGTCCCCGTCGCGGGCGGGCGGATTGTAGTGGACTTCCGTGATCGTCAGCGACCACGCGGTCCCGCCAAGGAGCATGCACAAGGCCGCGATTCGTCTCATGATCCGTCCTGTCGTTAATGTGAATCCGCAGTAATTCTGTATCCTCGTCTCGGACACTGCAGCCCGGAGTCCCTCCATGCGATTGTACGGGGGTAGGGCGGTCCCCACAATCATTAACCGAGCGGTCTCAGCCCGCGCAGACGCCCCGGCGCGACGGTCTTGGTCTCCGGGCTGGGTTCCTCGCCGTCTTCGATGCGATCGGCCCCGCGGCACCGGGTAAGAACGGGGCGGCTCACCCGCAATTCGACCCGGCCGGCGGCGGTTCCACGCACGGAGCGCGACCTCCCGCCGGATCCGGATTTGCAGTGCGGGGATCTTGAGCACCGCTGGATTCCCGGAGACCGGATGTCATGGGCAGAACGAATGTCGTGGCCGTGGCGATGAGCCTTCTGCTGCTGCTGTGGGCCGGCTGCGGGAGCGGCGACTCCGGTTCCTCGTCGGGCGGCGATTCCGTCTCGGGCACGCAGATCGTCGCCGCTCCGACGAGCGGTCAGGCTCCGCTGGGCGTTGTGTTCGAGGCGCGCCTTCTCGATGGCGCCGTCGGCATCGCGTGGGATTTCGGCGATGGTTCGGCCGCGGCGGCAGGGGAGAAGACCTTCCACGTCTACGAGACCCCCGGGCGGTTCATCGTGACGCTCCACGTCACGTATGCGACGGGAGGACTCGTCGAGAAGAAGTCGGCGATCGTCGTCGGGGACAACAATCCGCCCTGCGCGGTCGCAATCGCCGATCCCGCGGGCGGCGCCGCACCGCTCACCGTCATCTTCGACGCCTGCGAGTCGTTTGACGAGGACGGTGTCATTGCCATCGCATCATGGGATTTCGGCGATGGCGGCGAGCCGGCCGTCGGGTTCTCCGTCGCGCACACCTTCCAGGATGCGGGCACGTACACCGTCGTGCTCACCTGCGTCGATGATGGCGGCGAGGCAGACACGGCAACCATCGCGATCGCCGTCAGCGAGACCGATCTCAGTTGCCCGAAGACCAGCGGGCCGCTCTCGGCCGGCACCGTCGCGGACGCCGGGATCAACGAGTGTTCGGGCCTGGCGTGGAGCCGGACGCAGCCGGTCCTCTGGCTCCACAACGACTCGGGCGACTCGGCCCGTTTCTTCGGCATTGCCGAGGACGGAAAGCTGCTCGCGATCGTCACCCTCAGCGGCGCGAGCGCCCGGGACTGGGAGGACATGGCCATGGGGCCCTGCCCCGCGGGCGGGTATGCGATCCACATCGCGGACATCGGCGATAACGCGCGGGCGCGCACTTCGGTCCGGGTCCACCGCGTTCCGGAACCGGTGATCGATCCGGACCGCATCCCGGCAAGCGTGACGATGACGGATTACGACTCGTTCCAGTTCGTGTATCCCGACGGGCCGCATGATGCCGAGACCCTCCTCGTCGACCCGGCGACGGGGGACGTGTACATCGTGAGCAAGGAGAGCGACGGTCGATCCCGCGTATTCTTTGCGGCGTGCCCGACCGACGGCGCGACGATCACGCTGGTCGAGGTCGCCTCCCTCCAGTTCGGGACGAGCAGCCTGCCGGGGAGCATGCTGGCGACGGGCGGCGACGTCGCACCGGATGGACGGAAGATCCTCATCCGGACCTACTCGCGCGCCTTCATGTTTCTCAGGCCCCCGGGAGGTTCCCTCGCCGATGCCTTCGGCGCGGTCCCGTGCGCGGTCCCGAGCGCCTCCGAGGCGCAGGGCGAGTCGATCGCCTTCACCGGGGATGGCCTCGGTTTTCACACGATCAGCGAGGGGCTCAATCAGACGGTGTGGCGCGTCGACCTGAGCTTCGCCCCGTGACCGCCGACCCGGAGACGAATACCGAACCCGTCAGCGGCGCGCCGCGTTCTCGATGCAGGCCTTGACGAAGCCGCTGAAGATGGGACTCGGGCTCACCGGGCGGCTCGTGAACTCCGGGTGGAACTGGACGCCGAGAAAGAACGGATGCCCGGGCAACTCCGCGATCTGCATGATGGGCTGGCCCGGCGCCCAGCCCGAGAACACCATGCCCTTCTCCCCGAAGCGGTCGCGGTAGGCCGGGTTGAACTCGTACCTGTGGCGGAAGCGCTCGAAGGCCTCCTCGCCGCCGTAGAGCCTCGCGGCGAGCGACCCGCGGAGCAGTTCCACCCGGCGTTTCCCCAGGCGCATGGTGCCGCCGATGCCCTCGACCTCGTACTGCTCCGGCAGAAGGCAGATGACCGCGTCGGGGGTCTCGGGAACGATCTCGGTCGTGTGGGCCTGCGCGAGTCCCAGCACCGACCGCGCGAACTCGATGATCGCGGCCTGGAAGCCGTAGCAGATGCCGAGGAACGGCAGGCCGTGCTCGCGCGCGTGCCCGATGCACGCGATCTTGCCCTCGACGCCGCGCNNGCCGAAGCCGCCGGGCACCAGGATGCCGTCCAGGTCGCGGAGCTGCGCCGCGGCGCGCTCGCCGATCTCGCGGGCGGGGCCGTCCTCGATCTCGTCGGTGGGGACATCCACCACGTGCACCCGCGTGCGGGCGTGCGTGCCCGCATGCTCCAGCGCGTTGTGGATGCTCGCGTACGTGTCGCGCGGCCCCATGTACTTGCCCGCCAGGCCGATCCGCACCTCGCCCTCGGGCGCCAGGAAGCTCTTCACGTAGCTCGCCCAGGCCGGGTTCTCGCGGCCGGCCGCGCGGCCGGCCAGGCCGAAGTAGTCGAGCACGATCCCGTGCACGTTCTGGCGCCGGAGGTGCTGCGGCACGTGGTAGATCGTTTCGAGATTGTGCAGATCGATGACGTTCTCGCGCGGCATGCGGAGGCGGTCGGCGAGCTTGTGCTGAACGCCGGGCCGGAGCTCGTGCTCGGCCCGGCAGACGAGCATGTGGGGCTTGATCCCCATCTGCATGAGGAGCGCGGTGCCGTGCTGCGCGGCCTTGCTCTTCTGCTCCCTGAGATGCGCGGCCTCGATGATCCAGACCAGGTTGATGAAGTACACGCTGCGCTCGCCCTCGCGGTAGGCCAGGTCGCCCATGGCCGTGATGTAGGCGCGGTTCTCCTCATCGCCGACGGTGCCGCCGATCTCGACGAGCGTAACATCGGCCGTGTAGGCGAGCGCGGATTCCCGCACGAACCGGATCACCTCGCCCGTGACGTGCGGGTAGAACTGCACGTCGGAGCCCGCGAAGCGGCCGCCGCGCTCAAGCTCGTGGACCATCTGCGTGAGCCGCCCGTTGGTGAAGATGTTGAGGCTCGAGAAGTTCTTGTTGACGAAGCGCTCGTACGTGCCGACGTCCATGTCGCACTCGGTGCCGTCGTCAAGCACGAACACCTCGCCGTGCCGGTACGGGCTGAGCGTCCCGGCATCCTCGTTGAAGTAGCCGTCCATCTTGATGAGGTTGGTGCGCAGCCCGCAGTCCTCGAGCAGCCGGGCCAGGCCCGATGAGAAGATGCCCTTCCCCAGGCCGCTCATGACGCTGCCCGTGATGACGATGTACTTCGTTCTGCCCGGCGTGTAGCCGGGCGGCACGGGGCTGTAGTCATCCCCCGGATCGGAACGAGCGCCGAGCTGGGAAAGGCGGGTCGGTACGGTGCTCACGGATCGAGCCTCCTGGTAAAAGAGAGAGTCTATCCGCGCGGCCGTGCGCGTCAAGACGCCGCCGCCGCGCGCGCCCGTCTTGTCGCGCGCGGCGCGTCCGTCTACAATGGGAGTGTGCTCGAGGATGAAGGTGCGTCGCCATGGGCAAGAGATTATTCGACTTCCTTCCCTTCGGCCGCAAGCGGCCGAACGAGCGTCCCGAACGCACGCCGGTTCGGCGGCCGCGCGAGGCCGCCGAGCCCGACCCGCCCGATGCGGCCGCGGATTTTCCCGGCGCCGAGGATCCGGGCGCGATGCCCGACCCCGGGCGGCCGGCGCCGGCCGGCCCGGCCGCGCCTTCCGAGCCGCCGGCCGCCGCCCCGCAGGACGGGAGCGGCTCGGAGCTGGCCGCGGGAGTCCGGAGCGTCAGGGACTCGGTCGACAGGCTGAAGCAGCGCGCACTGACGGTGCGGCAGCTTCGCGAGGCGATCGAGAGCACGATCGAATCGCGCGTGAGCGAGCTCAGGGGGGCGGTGGAGCGGATTCAGGAGCTGTTGAAGGAGCATGGCCGGCCGTCGCGGAGCGAGGGCGGCGCCGCCGAGCGGTTCATGCGCGATGCCGTCGATCGGCTCGGGCAGGTCGAGCACGCGCTCGCGGCGGGCGGCGCATCGGATGAGGCGCTGGCGCGCGTGAACGAGAGTCTTGCGGCGCTGGAACGCCGGGTGGAGGGGCTGGGGCAGGAGCTGCCCCGAGCGGTGGAGAAGCTGATCGAGGACGCGCCGGCCGCGATCGACAAGCTCAGGGATGAGCTTGCGCTGCGCGATGCGCGCGTCCTGGCCTGGTTGGAGCGCATCAGCGTCAACGCGCACGCGGCGTCCAGGGATGCCGAAACGGCGGGCGCGGAGCGCGCCGCGATTCGCGCGATGCTCGAGGAGATGCAGCAGCGGAGAATCCGCACGGAGGCGCTGCGCAAGAGGCTGCACGGCGTGCGCGAAGTCCTCGCCGACGGCATGGCGGAGCTGCGCGAGGGCGTGGCGCGCAACATGTTCTCGCGGGCGCTGCTCGCCCGGCGCTTGGAGGCGGCGCTCCACCCGTTCGAGCGCGCGATCGACGAACTCGGCGAGCTGATCAGGGATATCGAGACATAGCGCGGGCCGTCCGCCCCCTTCTCCCGAAGCTGACGGTTACCCACAAGTCCGCAGGCCGTCCACCCCCTTCTCCCGAAGGGGGTTGGGGGGTTGCAAGGGGTGGCGGAGCATCCAGCGTGTCAGGTTCAAGAGCGAGCCGTCTTCTCGATCGTGGGGGATTCAGGGGTTGAGGCCGCCTCCGGCGGCCGGGCTGCGGGCGGAGCCCGCAGCCTACAGCTCCCACTCCGGGATCAGTGCCGGCCCCCCGGCCCATTTTTCCGCCAGCGCCTGAAACGCCTTCCAGCGCCCGGCATCGATCTCGCGGCGCGAGAGCGGCGCTTCCGGCCACTCCTTCGCGACCAGGGCCTCGTACGCCTCCGGCCGCCTGAAGGCCGAGAGCCGCGGCCGGCGCTCGGCGACCCCCGTGAGGAGCGCTTCCAGCTCGTCGCGATCGGCCGGCCACGGAGCCTCGTTCCTGAGCTCCGCCGCGAGGACGAAGTCGCGCATGCCGGCGCTCTGGGCCAGCATCCTGCCGCGCTGGTCGAAGAAGGCGCTGCCGCCCGCCTGCGCGAACACGGTGACGAAGCCGTGCTCGGACGATCGCAGGCCGAGGGTGCCGTCCGAGATGGGGCGCTTGCTGGCGACCACGACGATCTCGGCGCCGAGACGCGCGAGCACGCACGGCGTCTCCGGAAACAGGTAATCTTCGCCGCACGCAAGGCCGATGCGCCCGAGGTGGGTCTTCGTCACGACGAAACGGCTGCCGGCGGTTGCGATCCAGTGCTCGCCGGGGGCGACGTGCACCTTGCGGTAGCGGGCGAGCAGCTTGCCGCGCGGCCCGATGAGGACCATCGTGTTGTAGATCGTCGCCGCGTCGTTCTCGTACAGCGCGACCACGAGGTATGCCCGGTGGCGGCGCGCGATCTTGGCCGCGGTCCTGGTGGTGGGGCCGGGAACGGGCTCGGCGATGTGCTGGAACACGCGCGGCGCCTCCAACTGGCGCCAGAAGTGGCGGATGCCGTGGATGTCTTCGGGCAGGACGACGAGGGCGGCCTCGTCGGCCGCGTTCTCCGCGTGCTGGAGCGCGGCTTGCGCCCGCAGGCGCGCATCCTCTGCGGCGTGGGCCAGAGAGAAGGTGTCGGAGAGAGGATCGACCTCGGGCGGCAAGGGCAGCGCCCGCGGGGCCGGGCACACGATCGCACAGGGGAACGCATCGCGCATGGAGGGCATTTCACGTGAAGAGTGGGCCCCGTGTCAAGATGCCGCCTCCGCCAAGGCTTCGGCGGCCGGCGTGCGGGCGGAGCCCAGCGCATGCGCTTCCCCCCTTTCACGCTTCCCCCCTTTCACGCTTCCCCCCTTTCACGGAAAGGGGGGACGGGAGGGGGGATTCAGGGGTTGCGGC
>DHGK01000062.1:1742-3573 GCA_002402755.1 Planctomycetes bacterium UBA4800 | reverse complement strand
CGCATGAACGCCGAGAGCGTCAGCGTCTCGCCCTCGGCGACGCGGAACCAGCCGCGGTTGGCGGCGAGGACCCGCCGCACGGGCTGGCGGATCGGCTCGTAGTAATCGAAGAAGAAGACGGGAAGGGTGCCGGGCGCGAGCGCGATCCTGAGGCTGTGGCGGCCGTGGTGCGCGGCGGCCTCGTCGATCGCGCCTTCGAGCCGATACAGGTTCCCGCCCCAGCCCTTCAGGCCGTAGGTGTAGCTTCCCCAGCCCGCGGCCCCGCATTCGAAGCTGCTGTTCGGAACGAGATTGCCGGCCCCTTCCGCGGGCAGCGCGGGGAACCACTCCTCGCCCGCGTCGGTTTCGGTCAGGACCACGTCGTCGAGCCACAGCGTGCCCGTCGTCTTGAACCAGAACTGGAGGCGGCTCGACGCTCCCGGCACATCGGCGCGCGCGCGGAAGCGCATCTCGTGGCGTTCCCACTGCCGCGTGACGGGAAAGGCGTCGGCGAGGCCCGCGTTCTCCCAGCCGCGCATGTCGCTCAGCGCGACCTCGACCGAACCGGTGCGAATGCCCTCGCCCCTGGCCTGAAAGCGCAGGCAATACCACTGCCCCGCCCGCACGCCGACCGTCCCGACCTGGCACACCATGGCGTGCGCGTCGGGAGTGTCGCCCGCGAACGCGCTCACGACGAGCTTCGCGCACTTCCCGCCGTCGGGTCCGGTGTCGAGGAGCAACGCCTGCTCGACCGACCTGCCGCCCGCCGCCGCCCAGGCCTCGGGCGTCCCCGGCGCGCGCCCCTCGCGCTCGAACGAGCCGTTGGCGACGAGATTGGGCGCGTCGCCGGCGTGCGCCAGACCGGCGAAGAGAAGCAACGCGGCGCTCGCCGCGCGCGCGCCGCCTCCAGTCGCATGCTTCACGGGATACGCACGCGCATCCGACAATACTCGTCGTCGCATGACGCCTCCTTGCGTGATTCCTTCACGCTTCCGCATTCGACGATGTTCGATCCGACCTCGGCGCGCTCACCGCAGCCGCTCGATCGCCGCGTCGAGCTGCGTCCGGATGGCCTTGAACCTCCCCGCGTCGTTCACATCTCGGTCGCCGAGGCGGAAGGAGCCGAGGATCTCGTCCACGCGCGCGCGGGCGTCCCGAGCGGCCTCCGTGCCGGCCTTCTCGCGCGCCAGGCGGGCGAGGGTCAGGAGACGGCGGTAGTCATCGAGCCCCTCGCGCAGCCGCTCGAAATGAAGCGACGGGATCAGCTCGCCGCCGGGACTCGAATTGCACCACGCATAGTCGTCCTCGCGGCAGTCGAGCGCGTAGTAAGGATCGCCCGCCGCCGCGTTCCAGTGCCAGGAGAGGCGGAATCGCATGCCGTGCTGCGCGGCGGCCTTGTACATGTAGACCCCGAAGGTCCAGCGGTTGCCGCCGTTGTAGAAAGCCCACGCGCCGCCGGCATCGCGGAGCAGCTTCACCGAGGCCTCGTCGTGGAGGTTCCAGTCGGCGACGTGGAGCGCCCGGGATAGGCGGAAGTGCGGGTCGTTCGCATCCGAGCCCGAGAAGGACGATGCGGCCGTGAAGAACGGCGGGCCCTGCGGGAACGCCGCGCGGTAGGCCTCCGCGTTCTCGGCGCTCCGCACGAGATCGTCGCCGATGGGCTCATCGCCGATGTTCCAGTAGACGGGCAGCCAGCCCGCCTCGCCGGCGTGCCGCTGGATGGCGCCGAAGAGCGCGCGGATGAACGCGGGATAGTCCGCGAACCCGGCCGCCTGCATGGCGGCGGCGTCCTTGTAGTACGTGGTGAGCCCCTCGAGCGCGCAGTAGGTCACGACCGGCATCTCGAAGCCGT
>DHGK01000062.1:0-1718 GCA_002402755.1 Planctomycetes bacterium UBA4800 | reverse complement strand
GCATCCCAGGTACCTGACGACCGGCAGGCCGCTCGCGGTCGTGAACCCGTACTCCCCGAGCTTGCGAAGCGATGCGGCCGCCATGCGGCGATTCCAGGCGGCGGCTTCCGGCCCATCCCACGGCAGGTCGATCGTGTGTCCCCACGGCCCGACGGGGATGTCGACGGCGTCAAGCGTCCCCCGCCGGACGAGAACCTCGAGCGGCACCGCGAACGTTGCGCCGCGGCCGGCGGCAACGGCGAGCGCGCCCCGGTAACGCCCCGGCGCGGCGTCGGACGGCACCCTGACCGTGAGCCAGAACGTGCGCGTGACGCCCGGCGGCATGGGCGCGGTGCGTCGCGGGACGATGAGCCGCGGCGCGATCGTGTAGACGCTCCCCTCCATGGTCACGCGCGTGATGCGGTGCTGGACGTACCCCACGTCGATCGCCCCCGAGGGAATGACCGCGCCGTCCGGGCCCGCGAGATCGCCCGCCGTCACCGTCACCGTGCCGAGCGCCTCGATCGGGAACACGGACAGCGCAATCGGCTCAAGCTCGCCGGCGAACGCGCAGGCGGACACGGCCTCCGCGCGCTCGCCCTCCCGGGGCATGTCGTTGTCAAAGACATCCTCCATCCAGTCGCGCGCGAAGACGATGCATCCCCGCCGGCGCTCCTCGGGGCTCGGATCGGGCTTCCGCCCCGACGGGTCGTGAAGNNTCGAGGAAGGCATCGCCTTGCGCGCCGCGCGCCGCGGGAAACACGATGATGGCGGACACGCAGCACGCCCAGTTCTCGCCCTCGAACTCGATGTTGAGCTGCCCGTCGCCGACATCGACCGTGCAGTCCTTTTCGGCGAAGTACGGGATCTGATACGCGTCGAACGCGCTCTCCGCGGGAAGGTCGTCGCGATCCCAGGACCGGTAGTAGCGCCGCCTGAACGCCTCCAGGTCCATGGTGTCGGCGAGCTCCGTCCCTTCGACGCGCAGAACCCGCCGCCGGTAACGCTGCACCTCGCCCCAGTACCCCGAGGGCGAGTCCATGTTGACGACCACGCGATAGCGCCCGTTGGGCACATCGATGGCCAGCCCGCCCGCCTCCACGCAGATGAAGTCCTGGTAGAGCGGATCCGGCTGCAGCGCATCGAAGGTGCGCCAGACGCGGGCGTTCTTCCAGCCGTACCCGCGCCCCGGCGTGTAGGCGCAGCCGGCATCGAGCGGCGTGAACCCCTCCATGACGGGGCTCGCGCGGCTTCCCAGATCGAAGGCCCAGAGCCCGTCGAAGCGCACGCTGTCCGCCAGCGTGTCGCGCTCCAGGCGCAGGCGGTCGATGAAGAGCGGCGCGGGCGGATCTTCGCCGATCGAGAAGACGACGCGCGTGATGCCGCGGCGGTTGAGCGGCCGGCCCGGGCGGGACTTCTCGCCGACGTAGAGCGCGGCGGGAATCGCGAGCGTGCTCGAGCCGGGCGGCACGACGGTCGTGTAGTTGACCCGCGTCCAGTAGTCGCGGGTCTCCGTGTCGCGCACCTCGAAGTACAGTTCGAGCGGCCGGGCGGCGTCGGTGTGCACGTCGGCCTTGATCCAGTCGTAGCCGGTCCAGTCCTGCGGTCCGTCCATGCACGCGTACCGCCGGTCGATGCGCAGCGCCTTGCCGCCGTCTGTCGCGTGCGCCGCGACGACAACGCCGCTGTCGAACGGATTCCCGTCCTCGAACGACGCGATCACGCGAACGGGCGGCCCG
>DHGK01000345.1:3894-4444 GCA_002402755.1 Planctomycetes bacterium UBA4800 | reverse complement strand
GCCGGGTGTGCCGCCGTGCCGTGCCGCAGCTTGAGCGCCGGCCGCCGGCATCTTATGATACTTGTGATCGCGAACTGTCCCAGCCCCTACCCGGCGAGGGCGCTCGCGATCGCGACCGATGAGAACCTCCATACCGACTGCGAAACGAAAGACATGTAGCCCTGACTGGAGGCGGTTGCGGCCTCGCGTGACGCGCCGCCTGCTCGCCCAGATCACGGGCCGCATAGTGGAGCGCTTCAAACCGAAGAGAATCGTCTTGTTCGGCTCCCACGCCTACGGCAAGCCCCGATTCGACAGCGATGTGGACATCCTCGTCGTCATGAAGAGCAAGGACACCCCCGCGCACCGCAGCGCGCTCGTCTCCGCGGCGTGCCGTCCCCCGCATCTTCCGATGGATGTAATCGTGCTCACGCCCGAGGAAGTCAAGACCAGGCTCGCCGGCTTCGACCCTTTCCTCGAGGAAGTGCTCTCGAAGGGCCGGTTGCTGTATGAAGAAGCCAGGTAACATCGCCCTGTAGATTCGAAAGGCGGAGGGCGATTTCCGCACGGC
>DHGK01000345.1:0-3811 GCA_002402755.1 Planctomycetes bacterium UBA4800 | reverse complement strand
CTCAGCATCGATCGCACGCTCGACGCCCTGCGCTCGGACTTCCGCGTCTTGCAGCCCTACGCGGTCCAGGTTCGCTATCCCGGCTACGAGGCGACCGTGCCGGAGTCGAAGCAGGCCGTCGCGGTTCTCGTCCGAGTGCGCAAGGCCATGCGCAAGGCGCTCGGGCTCTCCTGAACTCCGCGGCGGAGATGCTGGCCCCGCGCTCTTCACGGCGCCGGCTTCAAGCCTTCCCACCTCACCAGCCAGCTCCCGTCGGACGGAAAGCCGGGCGCCGGCCTCTGCGGGCAGCCGTCCCAGCCGGCGGCCATCATGGCCACGGCGTAGAGCAGTCCGCCGTTGCCCGGCAGGTACGGGCACGGGCCGCCGGTGTTGACGCCGCGGGTGTCGTAACGGTTCTTGCCGCCGGCATCCTTGAGCAACGCCTCGATGGCCAGGCGCGGCTCGCCGGCGCGGGCGGCGGCCATCGCCATCCAGGGAAAATCCCAGCCCCAGCAGCGCTGCCAGTCCCACGTCTGCCAGACCTTGATCACCGTGCGGTGCGCGGTCGCGCCATCGACGTCCTCCTGGGGCGGCAGCATCCCGAGGACGCCGATGGGATCGGGATGCTCCCACGCCCGCCGCGTGTACGTGTCGCGCCATTCGGCGGAGTGGACGAACAGCCCATCGGAGACGGGAAGCGGCGCCAGCCGGCGGCGGACCTCATCCCAGCGCGCCTCGCGCGGAAGCCCGAGGCGCTCCCGCCAGCGCTGCGCCTGGTCGAGGCCCCAGCGCCAGTACGCCAGATCAAAGACGGTGTCCGTCGTGACGCCCTGCTCGCTCGGGGGCATGATGGGCCGGAGATGATAGACCCCCTCGGTGTCCGCCGTGGGGAAGTCGGCCATGTAGTCCGCCGTGGCGAAGACGATCTCCCCCCATTTCTCGAGCGTCGCCCTGGTCGGCCGGAGGCGATGCTCGAGCTCCGCGAAGAAGATCGGGTGCGGCTGCTGCCAGTGCAGGACGAAGCTGCCGTCCCAGGGAGCGGTGCGGCCTTCCGGGCCGACCTGCTTGCCCCAGCGCGCGCCCCCGTACTCGAACTGCGCCGCCAGCCGCCGCGCCACGGGCAGGAACGTGCGGTAGCAGCCGAGCGCCTTCTCCGCCATCGGCCACCTGTCCCACAGCCCGTAGTGCGCGAGGTGCCACCACACCATCTCCATGTGGAACTGGCTGCTCCAGAAGTCGATGCCCATGAGACCCGTCTCGGCCGAGGGCCAGCTTCCGGCCGACTGGGCCGCCATCTGGTACTGCGAGAGGACCACCCGCCGCTCGAGCTCGCGCCAGCGCGGGTCCGTGCTGCCGGAAAGGTCGATGGCGCCGCCCTGCATCCAGAAGCACTCCCATCGCTCGGCCGATGCGCGCTGCGTCTCGGCCACCGTGGGGAGCGCGTCCGGCGCCGCCGCCGAGAACGCGCAGACGAATTCCAGGCTCCCGGCTCCGCGAGCGGAGAGGATGAAGCGGTGTCCGTCGGCCGCGCCCCGCGCCGCCGGCGGACGGCGTTCGGTTTCCCTTCGAAACGCGCACCCCTTCGACCAGGCGAGCGACACGCGGTAGGCGGAGTCGTCCGCGCTGCGAGCGATGGCGGCGCGGTCTTCGCCCGGCCGCACGGACAGCTCGCTTGCGTGCGCGTCCGCGCGGTTCCAGTCGCCGGCCCAGGGGCCGGCGCCATCGGCGCTGGGATACGGGAAGTCCAGCGCGATGACGAGCGCGCCCTCGCCGAGCAAGGACGACTCGGCGCGAACGGCCACGAGGTCCATCGCCGGGTGAACGGCGGTCTGGACGGTGACGGGGCGACCGCCTATTTCGAACCGGCTCGTGTGCAGGCCGGTCCAGAGGTCGTAGCCGCGCGCGAGGTTCCCGATGTCGTCGATTCGCAGCTCGGCGCCATCGGTGCGGACCAGGCGCAGCCGCGCGAGATTGGCGGGGTGCGGGTTCCGGAACATCCACCCGTCGAGCTCCGGCTTCTCGGCCGCCGTGCGCATGGGGCCCGCGAGCCGGCCGCGTTCGACGGTTCCCGTCGGCGGAATATCGGCCGGCGTGCAGCCGGGCGGCAGCGGCGATGAGTGCCAGGCCCAGTGGGAGAGCGTGTTCCCGCCGAAGGTCTGAAGGCCGGTGCCGTCGGCGTTGAAGCAGAATTCCCCGTTGCCGAGAGGAATCTGTCCGTGGGCCTCGTTCCACGAGATGGCGTGGCGGGCGACGAGCGCGCGGCGGTCGATGGGGGCTTGCGCGGCAAGGGCTCCGGCCCCCGCGGCGAGCGACAGGAGCAGGATCGCAGATCTCCTGGGGATCGCAGATCTCATGGCTCTCCCTGTTCCGGCAGAAGTCTCTCGGCGTCGATCGCGTGCGCGCTCACTCCGGCGCCGCGACCTCGAGCGTCACCGGGCCGAGCAGGCCCGAGGTCGTCTCGCCGCGGTAGCGCGTGGGAATCGTGACGTAGTGGTTCGCGAGCGTGTTGAAGACGAGGACCTCGATCCTGTTCTCGCCGGCTCGCACCTGCGTTGAAACGTCCACGCGCCACGGCGGCGCCACGACGATACCGGCCGTCTCCCCGTTCACGCGCACCTCGGCCGTCGCGACCACCCTGCCCAGGTCGAGCGTCGCCGGGCCGCGCGCCTGCGCGGGCGTCAGGGAGACGGTCTTCCGATACCAGGCGCCGCCCGAGTAGCACTCGAGCGCCCCCGTCTTCGACCAGTCGCCGAGCGCCGCGACGCCGCGCCCGCACTCGAGGCGGATCGGCTCGGGCAACGCCGCCGCGCCGCTCGCGCCGATCCCCGGCACGACGCGCAGCGCCACCGCTGTTGCGCGCTCGAGCGGTTCGGCTGCTTCGAAACGTCCATCGCCCGCGCCGCGCATGGCCCGGCCGTCCGCCCACGCCTCGACCGACCCTTGCGCGGTGACACGCATGGCACGAAATCCGGGCGGCGCCACGAACCGGAACCACTCGGCGGGCCGCGCGCCGCCGTGCACATCGAAGCGAATCACCGACTCGTCGTCGAACCACGTCATCGAGAGCGGCGTGCGGCGCGGCGGCGCGGGCGCGACGCCCTCGCGCTTCAAGACGAAGTAGCCGCGGCCCGCCCGGTCGTAGCGCACGAGGAGCGGGTTCGGGCCGGCGCGCAGCGACACGGCTCCGTTCGGGTCGGCGACGCGCTCGCCGTTCACGTAGACCGCGGCCGGCGCCAACACCTCCGATGCGTGCGGCCTCGGGCCCTCGCTCGGGCCGCTCGCGACGATGCGCGCCCGAGTCTCGGCCGCGACCGCCGCGCTCGTCCAGAAGTAGTAGCGGTTGCCGCCCTCCTCGGGCTCGTACTTGATCTCGTTGAGCGCCTCGGCGCGCTTCCCCAGACACAAGAAATGGTCGCTGACGTTCTCCTTCAACCCGTGCCAGCCCTGATGGCCGGGATCGCCTTCGAGCCCCCAGCGCCATGAGAAGCTGTACGGCCGCCAGCGGTACTCCTTGCCGTCGACGATGACCGGCTCCTCCGGATTCACGCGCGCGAGCCGGGCGAGGTCCTCCTCGGGCGCCTCGGCGGGCAGCGGCCCGAGCAGCCAGAACTGCGGCCCGAAGCCGTAGGTGACGCGCTCCCACCGGCTGTCGTCGAAGCTCGCCGCTCGCGGCGCCGCCGCGTCGCCGCTCTCGATGGCGTGGCGGAAGATGCGCGCCTCGGGGCCAATGATCTTGTCCGCGGCGGGCAGCCTGAAGTCGCCGTGGCGGTTGTCCATCGTCGGCTGCAGCTCGATCTCCCACTCGCCGTCGAGGGCTAGCGTCGCGCGCGGC
>DHGK01000290.1:19416-20811 GCA_002402755.1 Planctomycetes bacterium UBA4800 | reverse complement strand
GGCTATAGGCTATAGGCTATAGCCTCGCTATGGCCTCATCTCCCTGAACCGCTGCCTCAGGAACGCCGCAAGTTCCTCCTCCGCGGCCTCCAGGTGGACGGTCACATCGAGCTTCTCCGGACGGCGGTACAGGCTCTCGCGCAGGCCGCACAGGAACGCCAGGCCCAGGTCGCTCCGGAAGCCGATCTTCACCGCGCCGCCCGCGATGAACGCGCGGAACTGCTGCTTCGGGAGCGAGATCACGCCGGGCAGCGCGCCGCCGTAGGTGTTGTACTTCTTGAGCAGGTCCTTGGGGAGAAGCGATCCCCACGGGAGCGAGTAGTACAGGTCGGGCTTGAGCGCCACGACGCGGTTGAAGGCATCGGTCGACCACAGCGGAATGCGGCAGGTCTTGTACGGCCCGGGGCCGCCGCCGACCGGCACCGCCGCCACGTCGAGCCCCTCGAGCTCCACGACGGCCCTGGCCTCCTCGACCTGCACGATCCTGCCCTCGGACATCTGGTTGGGCGCGGCCTGCCGCCAGGGCAGCAGCACCTCCGTGAGTATCGACCCGCCCTTGAGCTTGGCCAGGAGCGCGCGGGCGGCCTCGGCCTTCCCGGCGGTCAGAAACACGGCGTCGGCGCCGAGCTCCAGCCCGGCCTCGACAAGCATATCCACGTCGTCGCCCATGAGCTGGATGAAGAGATCGCTCAGATCGAAGCTGCGCAGCGCCCCCACGAACGCCCTGAGATTCCGGCGCGTGCACGGGACGACGAAGAGCAGCGGCTCGTGCGCCGCCGAGCGCGCCTCGACGATGGCCTCGGCCTCGCAGAACTCCGTCACGACGAGGCCCGCGACCGCCGACTGGGTGCGCCGCGCCTCGGCGAACGCCCATGCAAGACCTTCTCTGTCGCTCATTCTTCTCCTTCACGCGGCGCGCGGTCCGGACGCCACGGCCGCACGGGCGGAGCACGCCGTTCCCGGGCCGCCGTGCCCCGCGGCGCATATAGTATTCTGTCGTATTATGCGCCGCCGCGCCATTCTCCGATAACGGGACCGCCGCGCGCGGCTCGGCGGCGGGACCGGCGCGGGGCCGGCGCGCGACGCCCGCCCGAGCGCCGCGCACAGGCCCCGGCGGAACCCGGCGCCGTTCACGCCGCGCTCACTTCCTCCTGGGCGACTTCTTCGCCCTCTTCGCGGCGGTCCTCCTCGCCGTCTTCCCGGCGGGCTTCTTCGCGGGCTTCTTCGCGGACTTCCTCCCGGACTTCTTCGCCGCGGCCTTCTCCGCCTCCCGCACCGCGGCCTGGGCCGCCGCGAGCCGCGCGAGCGGCACGCGGAACGGCGAGCAAGACACGTAGTTCATGCCGGCGCGATGGCAGAAGTCGATCGAATCCGGATCGCCGCCGTGCTCGCCGC
>DHGK01000290.1:19073-19289 GCA_002402755.1 Planctomycetes bacterium UBA4800 | reverse complement strand
CGTGCCGAACGAGAAGAACTCCGCGACGCCCGCGATCTGATCCGCGACCAGCGCGGCGCGCGGGACCTCGATCATCGTGCCGACCAGGTACTTGAAGCGGACGTTCTTCTCCTTCATGACATCCGCGGCGACGCTGCGGATGATGCGCTCCTGGTGGCGGAGCTCGCCGATCGTTCCGACGAGCGGCACCATGACCTCCGGCGCGACCTTCTGCTT
>DHGK01000290.1:7097-19054 GCA_002402755.1 Planctomycetes bacterium UBA4800 | reverse complement strand
CGGCAGCCGCGATGGCCGAGCATGGGGTTGAGTTCGTGCAACTGGGCGATCCTGGCCTGGAGCCTCTCGACCGGCACGTTGAGCTCGGCCGCCAGTTCGCGCGCCTGGTCCACCGTGAGCGCGACGAACTCGTGGAGCGGCGGATCGAGAAGGCGGATCGTCACCGGCCGGCCTTCCATGGCCTTGAAGATCCCGATGAAATCCTCGCGCTGGTAGGGCAGGACCTTCGCGAGCGCGGTCCTGCGCTCCTCGACGGTCTCGGCCACGATCATCTGGCGCACCGCCTTGATGCGCTGCGGATCGAAGAACATGTGCTCGGTGCGGCAGAGCCCGATGCCCTCGGCGCCGAACATCACCGCCTGGTGCGCGTCCTCGGGCCGGTCCGCGTTGGTGCGGATGCCGAGCCGGCGCGCCTTGTCGGCGAGCTTCATGAGTTTCTTGTACCACTCGTTGCGCTCGGGTTCGGCCGCGATGAGCTCCTGCCGGCCGAGGTACACGACGCCCTTGGTGCCGTTGAGCGTGATGTACTCCCCTTCGCGCACGACCGTGCCGCCGACGCGCATCTCCTTGGCGCGCGCATCGATGTCCAGCGCGCCGCAGCCCACGATGCAGCACTTGCCCCAGCCACGGGCCACCAGCGCCGCGTGGCTGGTCATGCCGCCCTTCGCCGTGAGGATCGCCTGCGCGGCGTGCATGCCGTGGACATCCTCGGGCGAGGTCTCGGCGCGCACCAGGATGACCTTCTCGCCGCGCGCGGCCCACTGCTCCGCATCATCGGCCGTGAACACGGCCTTGCCCGTCGCGCCGCCGGGGCCCGCGGGCAGGCCCTTGGCCAGAACCTTCGCACTCTTCTCGGCGTTCGGATCGATCATGGGCAGGAGCAGCTCGTTGAGCTGCGCCGGCGCCACGCGCATGAGCGCCTCGTTGAGGCCGATCAGCCGCTCCGCGTACATCTCGACGGCCATGCGCACGGCCGCCGTGCCGTTGCGCTTGCCCGTGCGGGTCTGGAGCATCCAGAGCACGCCCTGCTGGATCGTGAACTCGATGTCCTGCATGTCGCGGTAGTGCTTCTCCAGCCTGGTGCGGATGGCATCGAGCTGCCGGTAGGCCTCGGGGTTGGCCTCCTCGAGGCTCTGGAGGTGCTGGTTGCCCGCGGTCTTCGTCGCGATGTTGATCGGCGACGGCGTCCTGATGCCGGCGACGACATCCTCGCCCTGGGCGTTCTGGAGCCACTCGCCGTAGAAGAGCTTCTCGCCCGTCGCCGGATTGCGCGTGAAGGCCACGCCGGTCGCCGAATCGGCGCCCATGTTGCCGAACACCATCGCCTGCACGTTGACGGCCGTGCCCCAGTCATCGGACAGGCCCTCGATGCGGCGGTACGCGATGGCGCGCTTGCCCATCCAGGACTGGAACACGGCGCCGATGCCGCCCCAGAGCTGGGCGGCGGCGTCATCGGGAAACTCCGTGCCGAGCACTTCCTTGATCTTCGCCTTGAAGATGCCGCACAGCGCCTCGAGATCCTGTGCCGTGAGCTGCGTGTCCTCGGTCACGCCGCGCGCGTGCTTCATGCGCTCCAGTTCGTGCTCGAGGATCAGGCGAATGCCGTCGCGGCCGGAGGGCTCGATGCCGGCGGCCTTCTCCATGACGACGTCTGAGTACATCATGATCAGGCGGCGGTAGGCATCGTACACGAAGCGCGGGTTGCCCGTGCTGGCGATGAGGCCGGGGATCGTCGCCGGCGTCAGGCCGATGTTCAGGACCGTCTCCATCATGCCGGGCATCGAGCGCCGCGCGCCCGAGCGGCACGACACGAGCAGCGCGTTCTCGGGATCGCCGAACTTCCGGCCCATGACGGCCTCGACGCGCGCCAGCGCCTTGTCGACCTGCGCCTTGAGCTCCGCCGGGTACTTCCGGTTGTTGGCGTAGTACAGCGTGCACACCTCCGTCGTGATGGTGAACCCGGCGGGCACCGGGATGCCGAGCGTCGCCATCTCGGCCAGGTTCGCGCCCTTGCCGCCGAGCAGATTCTTCATGTCGGCCGTGCCATCGGCCGCGCCGCCGCCGAACGAATACACGAGTTTTCTTGCCATGCGTGCCGCTCCTTTTGAGGGAAGAACTCCTGACGTCTGCGCGTGCTCTACCCGCGCGAGGAGGCGGGGCGGCCGCGAACGCCCCGCGCGCGTACCGTGCGCCGGCAACGCGCGCCTCGCGGCGGAATGGAATATCGTAGCAAAGCTGGGGGCGGCGTCAAGCCGCGGCGGGGCGCCCGGCGCGCCGAATTCAGCGCGCGGCCGGGGCCGATGCGGGCGCGGGCCCCGTGCGGAGCAGCACGACCTCGGCCGGACCGAGGGTGCGCTCGAAGGGGCCCGCCACCAGGCCGCCCTGGGGCCAGATCTGCGCGACCGGGCCCCCGCCGAGGAGGGCGGCGGCCGCCTCGATCGCGACGTGCTGCGGATTCCGCCAGTCCTTGTTGATCACGGCGAGCAGGCGCTCGCCCTCCCAGGACTTGCGCAGGCAGAGGACCGGGCCGTCGAGCCCCCACAGGGCCTCGATGGGGCCCTCGGAGCTCAGCACGGGGAACGTTCGTTTCAGCGCGTTCACGTCGCGGATCGCCGGGCGGATGTCGAAGAGCGGCTCCTCCAGGTCGGCCGGGCTCGTACGGACGACGTCCAGCCTGCGTCTGAACCCGTACTCATACCCGATCGGCATGAGGATGCCCGAGGAGAACACCGCGGCGAAGACGTACCGCTGGACCTGCACCTGCGCGAGGCCGTCCGTCTCGGCGGCCAGGCGGGCGGTGTCGTGCGTCTCCGGGAAGCTCACCGACGGGGCCAGGAGACGAAACTGGGAATGCTGCTCCAGGCACCAGGCATCGGAGAAGTTCCACCACTTGGAGCTGCTGGCAATGCAGTCGAAACCGGCGCTCTGGAGCGCGGCGATGTCCTCCAGGCGGCATCCCAGCGTCTCGGCGAAGAAGAGGCAGTCGGGATTCGTGCGCCGCGCGGCCGCGATCACGCGCCGCCAGAGCGCCGCGGGAACCTGGTAGGCCGCATCGCAGCGGAAGCCCTCGAACCCGAGCCGCGCGTAGTCCCCGACAAGGCGCTCCCAGTGCCGCCACAGGTTCTCGCGGTCGGGCGAGCCGTGGTTGTCGACCTCGCCCAGGTCGCCCCACACGGTGACGCGCCGCGCGTCGGCCGGATCGATGGCCGAGGGGCTCTTGATGCCGCCGTCCGGGTCCCGGAGGAACCAGTCCGGGTGGTCGCGCACAAGCTCGCTGTCCTTGGCCGTGTGATTGATCACCAGATCCATCATGAGCCTGACGCCGCAGGCCTTCGCCGCGCGGACGAACGCGCGCAGGTGCCCGAGATCGTCCTCCGCGGCGGGCCGCGGCTCGGGAAGGAAGAGCGGGTTGAGCTTCCGGTAATCCTTGACCGCGTACAGGCTCCCCGAGAAGCCCGGGTAGTGGAAAGGATTGATGTAGACCCAGTCGAAAAGAAGGGAGGCCGCGTGCTCGCACCACGCGACCCAGCGGTCCATCGGGCCGAGCAGGCGCGGAAACAGGTTGTAGATGCGCGGTGCATTCCTCATACTTGCATGATACTTCGGCTCGCGGGAGCCGCCGGCTGGAGGCGCGGGGAACATCGGCCCCCGCCGGCGCGCGGCCCGTCCCCCCGCGCCCCGTGCCGCGCGCTCCGCGGCTCGCGGCCTTCGCGCAAGGATGCCACGTATGCCGGTAACGCTCCGCTCGACCAACCGCGCCGCGCCGCACGCGACGTTCCGCGAGGCGCTGCTCCGGGGCCAGGCCCCCGACCGCGGGCTGTACGTGCCCGTGGAGATCCCGCGCCTTCCCGCCGGATTCTGGGAGGATATGCGCGGCGCACCGTATGCCGAGGTCGCGCGCGCCATCGTGATGCCGTTCGTCGAGGGCTTCATCGCCGAGCGCGAGCTCGCGCCGCTGCTCGCGGGCGCCTACGACTTCCCGGTGCCGATCGAGGACGTCCGCCCCGGGCGGTGCATCCTGCGCCTTGACCGCGGCCCCACCCTGTCGTTCAAGGATTTCGCCGCGCGGCTCATGGCGCGGCTCATGGCCCACGCCCTCGCGGGCGGCGGCGGCAGGCTGTGCGTGCTGGCCGCCACATCGGGCGACACGGGCGGGGCGGTCGCGAGCGCGTTCCTCGGCCTTCCCGGCATCGAGGTCGTCGTGCTCTTCCCGCTGGGGGAGATCTCCGCCCGCCAGCGCCTCCAGATGACGACGCTCGGCGGCAACGTCGCGGCGATCGGCGTCGAGGGCAAGTTCGACGACTGCCAGCGCATGGTCAAGCAGGCGTTCGCGGACGAGGACCTGCGCGATCTCGCGCTGACCAGCGCCAACTCGATCAACTTCGGGCGCCTCGTGCCGCAGGCCGTCTACTACGCCTACGCGTACCTGGCGCTCGCCGCGCGGCGCCCCGGCGCGGAGGTGGTGTTCTCCGTGCCGTCCGGCAACTTCGGCAACCTCTGCGGCGGCGTGATCGCGCGCCGCATGGGGCTGCCGGTCAAGACCTTCGTCGTCGGCACGAACGCGAACGACGAGTTCCCGCGCTTCCTCGCGTCGGGCGCGTACGAGAAGATCGAGCCCTCGCGCACGTGCATCTCCAGCGCGATGAACGTCGGCCACCCGAGCAACCTCGCGCGCCTCGTCGACTTCTACGGCGGGCGGCTCGACCACGACGGCGTGATCGAGGAGCAGCCCGACATGGATGCCCTCAGGCGCGACTTCCAGTCCGTGAGCGTCGATGACGACGCCACGCGGCGCGCGATGCGCGCGGCGTACCGCGACCACGGGGTCGTGCTGGATCCCCACGGCGCCGTGGCATGGCACGCGCTGGATGCGCTCAGGCCCCGCGGCGGCGACGAGCTCCAGGTCGCGATCGCCACCGCGCATCCCGCGAAGTTCCCCGAGGAGGTCGAGGCTGCGATCGGCGGCCCGGTGCCGGCGCCCGCCGCGCTCGCGGCGCTGGAACGGCGGCGCGAGGAGTTCGCGGTGCTGCCGCCCTCCTGCGCGGAGTTGAAGAAGTTCCTGCGCGAGGAGGTCGCCCATGGCGGCGGGCGCTGAGCGCAAGTTCCTCGTGTTCGTGCTCGACGGCATGGCCGACCGGCCCTGCGCGGAACTGGGCGGCCGCACGCCGCTTGAGGCCGCGCCCACGCCCGTCATGGACCGTCTCGCGCGCGAGGGCGCGGTCGGGCTTCTCAGGACGATCCCGGACGGCTGCGCGCCCGGCAGCGAGGTCGCCAACCTGGCGATCTTCTCCTACGACCCGCGCACGAGCAATCCCGGCCGCGGCGTGCTGGAGGCCGCGAGCATGGGCATCGCGCTCGGCCCGCGCACGCTGGCGATGCGCGCGAACCTCGTCGCGCTCGAGGGCGGGCGCATGGCCGACCACAGCGCGGGGCACATCGCGTCGGAGGAGGCGCGCGAGCTCGTCGATGCGCTTAACGCGCATCTCGCGACCGCCGATGTGCGCCTGCACCCCGGCGTGAGCTACCGCCACCTCCTGACGATCGAGGGCGGCTCGGCCGCGCTCGCCTGCACGCCTCCCCACGACATCCTGGGAAAGGAGTTCGCGCCGCACCTGCCGCGCGCGGCGGCGCGCGAGGGCGAGGCCACCTGCGCCCTGCTCCTGCGCCTCATCGCCGCATCGCAGCCGATCCTCCGGGACCACCCCGTGAACGTGCGCCGCCGCGCGGCCGGCAAGACGCCCGCCGCGAGCCTCTGGCCGTGGTCGCCGGGCACGGCGCCGCGCATCCCGCCGCTTTCGGAGCGCTTCGGGGTGCGCGGGGCGGTCATCTCCGCCGTCGACCTGGTCCGCGGCATCGGCGTTCTGGCCGGCATGCGCGTCATCGAGGTGCCGGGGGCGACCGGGCTGCCCGACACCGACTACGAGGGCAAGGCCGAGGCGGCGGTTGCCGCGCTCGGCGAGCTCGATCTCGCCTACGTGCACATCGAGGGCACCGACGAGGCAGGGCACATGGGCGACGCCGCGCTCAAGACGCGCGCCATCGAATGCTGCGACCGCCGCCTGATCGGGCACGCGCTCGCGCTGCTGGAGGCGCGCGGGCTCCTCGCACGCACGCGCATCGCCGTGCTCCCGGATCACTTCACGCCCTGCGCGCTCCGAACGCACGACCCCGCCCCCGTGCCGTTCCTCATCTGGGGCGCGGGCACGGCGCCGGCGGGCACGGAGGTCTTCAGCGAAGCCGCGGCGCGGGAGGGGAGCCTGGGCCTGCGCGAGGGGGTGGAGTTCATGGAACTCCTGCTCGGCGCCGAGCATCAGCGATGAATCACCGCGCGCTCGGAATGCGCCCGAGACCCTTCGTGCCTTTGTGTCTTCGTGGCTATCTCGTCNNCGTCTTCCTTCGCGCGGCCGCTCCCTGCATCCGGGGAGGAAGGAAGAACGATGCCACAAAGGCACGAAGACACCACGCATCAGCGGTGAATCACCGCGCGCTCGGAATGCGCCCGAGACCCTTCGCGTCTTCCTGCCTTCGTGGCTATCTCGTCTTCCGTCTTCGTGCCTTCCCCGCCGGCGCTCCCGATCCGCGCTACTTCACCTCGGCGAGCTTGACCGGCGCGCCGTTGCGCTCCTTGCTCAGATCCGCCGCGCTCATGAAGGCCATGACCTCGAGCGTCTCCTCGGGGTCGACGGGCGGCGTCCGGGTCTTGAAGAAGCGCGCGATCTCGATGACCAGCCCCTCGTAGATGTTCTCGAGCCGCTCCGGGGAACGGCGCATCGCCTGCTCGCCCCACACGGTGACGCCGTAGCCCTGGAAGCCGCGCCGGGCGCCGCGGAACGTGCCGATGCGGCCGTCGGACCAGCGGCCGACCGCCAGTTCGTACGCATCGGTGTGCACGCGCCACACCTCGACGCATCCCCGCCCCATGAACAGGAACAGGGGATCGACCCCGTGGATGCCGTACCAGTACAGGTCGGGGTGGTGCGGCTCGAGCGCGCACGGAGAGAACACGTCGCACCCGGCGATCGCGCCGAGCGATGCGTCGTCCTTCACGGCCCGGTACGCCGCGCAGAACCGCAGGGCCGAGGCGCTGAAGAACGGCGTCCCGGACTCGCGCGCCAGCCGCACGATCTCCTTCGCGTCCGCATAGCTCGCCGCGAGCGGCTTGTCGATGAAGACGGGCTTGCCGGACGCGAACACGGAACGCGCCTGCGCGAGGTGCGCGCGGCCGTCGACGCTCTCGATCAGGACCGCATCGCAGCGCGGCAGCAGTTCCTCGATCGTCGCCACGATCGCCACGCCGTGGTCCTTCCGGAGCGCCGCCGCGTAGCCCTCGACGCGGCCCGCGCTCGCGGGATTGTCGGGCATCGACATCGGGCAGCCGGCGACGACCTCCACGGCCGGCACATCGGGCCGGGCCCCCAGTTCCCGGAAGAGCTTCGCGAACGCGACGGCGTGCGAGGTGTCCAGGCCGATCATGCCGGCCTTGATGGGCGGCGCGCCGCCGGCCGCGGCCGACGACGCGCACAGGACTGCGGCGGCGATGGCGACGCACATGAGTTCGATCCTCCGCGGTAGCCGGCCCGCGCTTCGCGGCTCGACGCCCGGCCTCAGCACCCGGACGGCGCCGTGCACGTGATGAGGTCCGACGTGGGATCGGGGCCGCAGGCCGTGAACGGCGGCCGCGGCGGCGCGGCGTGCCTGAAGAGGTACGCCAGGAGCCAGATCGCATCGGCAATGTCGACGGCGCCGTCGTCGTTGACATCCGCCGCCTTGAGGCAGCCCGGCGTCGTCCCCTTTGCGAAGAGGTACTGGAGCATGAAGATCACGTCCGCGACGTTGAGATCCGAGTCCGGGTTGACGTAGCCGCGCCGGAACGTGACCTCATCGACGACCGTGATCGTCCCGGCGTGCAGGTCGGGCCGTACGCTGCGGGTGTAGCCATCGGCGAACGGCACGATCAGCATGTTGTAGATGTCGACGGTGCTCATCACGTTGACGAGCGTGAGCGGGATCTCCTGGCCCACGGCGACCGAGTCCGCCAGCTTGAACTTGACCTGGAGGATCTTGTGGCGGCCCGCGGGAAGCGTCTTGCCGAGCGGCAGCACAGCGAACGGCGGGAAATCGAAGATCGCATCCGACCACACCCACCCGCGGCCCACGCCCGGCACGGCCGGCCCGAACGTGTAGTCCGCCTGGGCCCACGCGCGGAAGGTGTCGATGCCGCCCGGCGAGAGCAGCGATTCCAGCCCCAGATTGCACCACGTGATCGGCCAGTTGCAGATGTTCTCATCCGAGTAGTCATCCGGCCCCCAGGGATTCTCGGGGGGAGGAATGTTCGGATCGTCGAGCGGCTCGACGTCGATCGAGAGCACATCGCTCGGATACCTGAGCGACAGCGTGTAGCCGCCGATCGGGTCCATGTGCTCGGCCTCGATGGCGACCACCGCGTAGCCGCCGACCGAGGCCTTGGCATCGACGACGTACAGGTGGTACGGATTCAGGACCGTGAACACCCCGGTGTCGACGGCCGGCAGCACCGTGAAGCCGCCGCCGACCGTGAAGCAGTTGATGATCATCGGGTAGCTGAGCGTGCTGCGCGGGCGGACTCCGTACGTACCCGGCTCCACGCCGGCCTTCACGCCGAAGTCGAGCTTCGCCAGCGTCTGCGGGTCGACGGGCGATGCCGGGATCGTCTGCTTGTCGTACGGTTGCTCGAAGTCGAGCAGCACGGCGATGACGATGTCGCCCGCCTCCCCGTCGTGCTGCACCATGCTGTACTCGTAGTTCGACGCGCCCGTGATGATGCCGGGTCCGTCCAGGGACGCCCTGAGGAACTCGAGCGCCGCGATATCGTAGTTGAGCGCCGCAGAGAACGCGTTGAGAGGATCGTCGTGCGTGGCGTACAGCGCCAGCGTGACTCTCGACGTGCCCGGCAGGGCCTCGCCGTCCTGCACCCACAGCCGGTTCTCGCCCGCGGCCAGGGCGGCGGCGAGCATCGCTGCTCCGCAGTAACGCATGGTACGCGACATGGCGTGCTCCTTGGACGGCGACCCCGGCTCACGGCGCCGGCGCCTTCTTCCTCGACGCGCAGATCGGACGGGCGCGCATCGTTCGACCGCCCGTCAGCGCAGAATCGATTATAACGCCCCGGCGCCGCGCGCAGAAGCTTCGCCTGCGCGCGGGGGGCGCTGCTTGCGACAAGCATTCTGTCGGCATACACTTAGAGCGGATGACGCCGGGCGCGGCCGCGCCGGCGGCGCCCGTACGGGAACGGCGGACCGGCAACCGGCAAGGAGGTTCTCCATGCGGATGAGACTGTTCGTGTTCACCGGCGCGTTCGTCACGGGCTGCGTGTGCACGGCCGTGCTGTGCGGCCTCATGGGGCCGGCGCCGGACGGCGGCGCGCGGTCGTTCCTGAACCCCGGCGCCGCTCGCGCGCTGCCCGACGGCCTGACGCCCGATGAAGTGAATTCGATCAACGTCTTCGCCCAGGCGTCCAGGTCCGCGGTGTTCGTGATCAACAAGACCCTGGCCCGCGTGGCCCGCGACGCCTTCACCTGGAACATCGAGGAGGTGCCCCAGGGCGCGGGCACGGGCTTCATCTGGGACACGCGCGGGCACATCGTCACGAACTTCCACGTGGTCCAGCGCGGCCGCGCGTTCTCCGTGGTCCTCTCCGACCAGAGCACCTGGGAGGCCGAGCTGGTGGGCGCGGAGCCCGGCAAGGACATCGCGGTCCTCAGGATCAGGGCGCCCGAGGACAAGCTCGTGCCGATCGCGACGGGAAGCTCCAAGGACCTGCGCGTCGGCCAGAAGGTGCTCGCCATCGGCAACCCCTTCGGCCTGGATCAGACGCTGACGGTCGGCGTCGTGAGCGCGCTCGGCCGCGAGATCAAGTCGCTCGCCAACCGCCCGATCCGCGACGTGATCCAGATGGATGCCGCGATCAACCCCGGCAACTCGGGCGGCCCGCTGCTCGATTCGCAGGGACGCCTCATCGGCGTCAACACGGCGATCTCGAGCCCCACCGGGGTGAGCGTGGGCATCGGCTTCGCCGTGCCGGTCGACACTGTCAAGGCCGTGGTGCCCGTGCTCATCCGCTACGGCAAGTTCAAGCGCCCGAGCCTGGGCGCCGATGTCGTCCCCGATTCGTGGGCGCAGCAGCTCGGCGTCGAGGGCGTCATCCTCCGCACCGTCCCGCCGGAGAGCGCCGCGGCGAAGGCGGGGCTGCGCGGAACGACGCGCAACGCGCTCGGCAAGGTCGAGCTCGGCGACATCATCGTGTCGATCAACGGCCAGCGCGTGAAAAGCCTCGATGATCTCCTGACCGTGCTCGAGAAGCTCCAGGTCGGCGACGCCGTGAAGCTGCGGTACGTGCGGAACGACAAGGAGCTCGAGACCACCGCCGTGCTGCAGGATCTCCCGGAGGACTGACGCGTGCGATGGGAGCTCAAGTGGCTCGCCTGGGAGGTCAGCGCGCGCTGCAACCTGCGCTGCGTCCACTGCCGCTGCGGCGCGGCGCAGGACGGCGGCGAGGGCATCTTCACGCTGCCGCGCGCCCGGACGCTGCTCGATGACATCGCGCGCTTCGCATCGCCCGCGATCGTGCTCACGGGAGGCGAGCCGCTCCTCAGGGATGACCTGCACGAGCTCATCGCCCACGGCACGGCGAAGGGCTTCCGCATGTGCGTGGCGACGAACGGCACGCTGCTCGACGACGCCCGCTGCGCGCAGCTCGCGGCGGCCGGCGTCAAGATCGTATCCCTGTCGCTGGACGGCGCGTCCGCGGCCGTGCACGATGACTTCAGGCGGCAGCCGGGCGCGTTCGAGGGCGCGCTGCGCGGCATCGAATGCCTGAAGCGCCGCGGCATTCCGTTCCTGATCAACTCCTCGTTCACGCAGCGCAACCTCGGCGATGTCCGGGCGGCGTACGCGCTCGCCAAGCGCCTCGGCGCCGCGGCCTGGTACATGTTCTGCGTCGTTCCCGTCGGGCGCGGCGAGGACATCGCGGCCGAGCTTCTCACGCCCGATCAGTACCGCGAGCTGCTCCAGTGGCACCTGGCCATGGAGCGCGACGAGAAGGAAATGCTGGTCCGCCCGACGTGCATGCCGCAGTACTACCGCCTGCGCGCGGAAGCCGAGGCGCGCGGCGAGAAGCTCGCGCACAGGTCGCTGTCGTTCTCGACGGGCGGCGCCAAGGGATGCGTCGCGGGCCAGTCGATCGCGCTCATCACGGCCTCGGGCGACGTCAAGCCGTGCAGCTACTTCCCGGAGGCCGCCGGCAATCTCGCGAGCCGGGGCATCGAGGAGATCTGGAACGGCGCGCCGCTCCTCGCGCGCCTGCGGGACTTCGCCTCGTACAAGGGCATGTGCGGCCGGTGCGCGTACTTGCACGAGTGCGGCGGCTGCCGCGTGCGCTCCCTGTACGCGCACGGCGATGCCCTCTGTCAGGATCCCGTATGCATCCCCGCCTTCGGCCCCCCCGAACCCGCCTGCGGCCGCCCGCCGCAGGCGGGATTCGAGTGCCCGGGACGGCGCGGCTGAGCCCCGTCCTCTTCGGAGGGCACGCGCCTCCGCGAGGAATCGAGGGGGCGGCCGGCAGCGGCGCGGCGCACGCCGTCCCGCGCACGACATCGGCGCCGAGCTTCGCCTTCGCGTCTTCGTGCGTTCGTGTCCTTGGGGCACGGTCCGTCGCGTCCTCTTCGCGCCTTAACACACGATCACGGAAGAAGAAAGCACGATACCCCGTGGCGCGATTCCCTCTTCGCCCCTATCATTGCTGTTGGAATCGTCATCCGGCTTGATGGCCGGCCTGGAGCGCCGCGCGGGCGATTGGGCGCCCTGCGCGGTCGATGCTTCAGGATCGAGGGCGAGGAAACGCATTGTCTTCGAATGCAGTTTCGCCGTCACGGTACGCGCATGGTTGCATGCACGCGATGCTCGGCATGTGCAGGCGACAA
>DHGK01000290.1:0-6967 GCA_002402755.1 Planctomycetes bacterium UBA4800 | reverse complement strand
GGCATCCAGATCTCGATCGACGACATCCCCGCCCCCGAATCGCCGCTCCCCGGCACGGCGGCGTCCTACGATTCGGCGCAGCTCGGTCCGGGCGAGCACACGTTCACGCTGCGGCCGTTCATCGGCATCGCCTACGCGGAGCCGCGAAGCTGCGCCGCGACGGCGGAGCTGCCTCCGCCGGTGAATCTTGCCTGCGCCGCCGCGCCCGATGCGTGGGCCGCTGAGCTCGCCTGGACCAATCAGTGGGCGTACTCCAGCGTGACGATCTTGCGCGACGGTTTCCTCGTCGCGACGCTCGCCGGCGCGCCGCGCGCGTACACGGACGCGCTCCCGGCGCCGGGCGTCTATGCCTACGAGGTCCGCGGCACGCTCTCGGGCTTCGACTCCGCGGCAGTCGCCTGCCAGGTCGAGAACATGTTCGTGTCCGCCGTGACGATCGCATCGATCGCCTGCAGCGCATCGCGCGCGGCCGCGCTCGCGTGGACGAACGGGGCGCCGAACTACGAAGGCATCGAGCTCGCCATCGATGGCGCGCCCGCGCCGCAATCGCCGCTGCCGGGCGACGCCCAGGCGTACGATTCGGCGCCGCTCGCCCCGGGCCCTCACACGCTCACGCTGCGGCCCTTCATCGGCATCTACCGGGCCGAACCGGTCGCGGCGGACGTCGAGGTTCCGTTGCCCCCGCCGTCCGGCCTTACGTGCGTTCCCGCACCCGATGCCTGGACGATTCGCCTGGCGTGGGCCAACGAATGGACGAGCGACAGCCTCGTCCTCACGCGGGACGGCGCAGCGCTGGCGACGCTCTCGGGCGGCGCCGTGTCGTACGACGACGCGCTGCCGGGCCCCGAGGCGCACACCTACGCCGTGCATGCCGTTCTGGGGGGCCTGACATCGCTTCCGGCGGCCTGCAGCGCCGAGAACTCGTACGTGCCGCCCATCGCCCTGTCCTCCTGCGCCATCGCGCCGGACAGGAGCGCGCACCTGAGCTGGACGAACGGCGTCGCGGCGTACACGAGCATACGCCTCCTCATCGACGGCGCGCCCGCGCCGGGATCCCCCCTGCCGGGAACCACCACGACGTACAACTCGGCGCCCCTCGCACCGGGGATGCACGCGTTCGCGCTGTATCCATCGATCGACGGCTACGAGGGAAGCGCGACCCTGTGCAGCGCAACGGCGGTCCTGCCCGAGCCGTACGACCTCGCCTGCACGGTCGCCGACGGGACGTGGCGCGTCGAGCTGCGCTGGTTCAACGGATGGCCCTATGACCAGGTGGCCATCACCCGCAACGGCGCGGTCCTCGTCACGCTGGACGGCCCCGCCGCGAGCTTCGACGACGACCTGCCGGCGCTCGGGAGCCACGTCTATCAGGTGATCGGCATCCTCGGCGCCCAGAGCTCGGCCCCGGCGGGCTGCGAGGCGGCCGTCTCGGTCGTGCCTTCCGTGACGGCGGTGAGCTGCGACATCGACACGGCCCGCATCGCGCACCTGGCGTGGACGAACGGCGATGCGCGCTACGAGGGCATCGACATCATCCTCGACGGCGCCGTCACGGCCGATTCCCCGCTGCCGCCCGATGCCGCGAGCTACATGTCGGCCGTCCTTGCGCCCGGCCCGCACGCGTTCGCGGTCAGGCCGTATGCGGGCGCAACGACCGCCGAGCCCGCGGCCTGCGCCGCCGATGCGCCGCCGCCCCCGCCGTACGGCGCGTCGTGCGCCGAGACCGAGCCTTTCTGGCGCGTGCAGATCTCGTGGAGCAACGCCTTCGCCTACGACGCCGTGAAGATCGTGCGCAACGGCGCCGAGATCGCGACGCTGCCGGGCGACGCCATCCAGTTCGTCGATGCGGTTCCGGGCCCCGGCACGTATGCGTATCTGATCTACGGGACGCTGGGGCCCCGCGGCTCCGAGGCGCTCGCCTGCACGATCGAGATCGCGTTCGTGCCGCCCGTGGCGCTGTCGTCGTGCGCCGCCGGCGATGCCCGCATCCTGCACGCGGTCTGGGAGAACGGCGCCGCCGGCTACGAGGGCATCGAGGTCCTCATCGACGGCGCCCCCGCCCCCGACTCGCCCCTTCCCGGCGGCGCGACCGCGTACGCCACGGCGCCGCTCGACCCCGGGGCGCACACCCTGACGCTGATTCCCTTCATCGGGACGTTCCGGGCCGAGGCCGCATCCTGCGAGGAGACAACGATCCTGCCGGCGCCGGAGTCCTTCGCATGCGCGCCGTCGGACGTGTCCTGGGACGTCGCGCTCACGTGGACGGCCGCCTGGGAGTACGGGAGCGTCACGATCGCGCGCGACGGCCTGCCCCTGGCGACGCTCCCCGGCGCGCCGGAGAGCTACATCGACTCCGTGCCGGGAAACGGCACCTACACGTACGACGTGTACGCCTCGCTCGGGACGCTGTACTCGGAGACGGTCCGCTGCGTCGCCGTAATGTCGACAGTGCCGCCCGTGACCATCGACGCATGCTCCTGCAATGCCGAGCGCATCGCGCACGTCGCGTGGACCGGTGCGCTGCAGATCTACGATGGCATCGAGATCGCCATCGACGGCGCGGTGACGGCAGACTCGCCGCTCCCCGGCGCCGCCGCGAGCTACGACTCCCCCGCCCTCGACCCCGGCCCCCACACGATCGCCGTGCGGCCGTTCATCGGCGCCGAGCGCGCGCGCGATGCGGAGTGCCTGGTCACGGCGCCGCCCATTGCGCCCGCGGACATGGTCTGCCGCGCGCGCGCCGGCGCCTGGATCGTCGACCTGACGTGGACGAACATGTGGACCTACGACAGCGTGACGATCTTCCGCAACGGCGAGGCCGTGGCGACGCTTCCCGGCTCGTCGGTCTCGTACGCCGACGAGGTGCCGGGGCTCGGCATGTACGCGTACATCGCCGCCGGCAACCTCGGCGACATGTCGGCGAACGCGTCCGGCTGCATCGCCCGGGTCACCTTTGTGCCCGCACCCGAGGAACTCGCGTGCACGCCGCTCGGCATGCAGGCGCATCTGGCGTGGCGCAATCCGATTGCGTACGACGAGATTGCGGTGCTGCGGGACGGCGCGGTGCTCGCCGTGCTGCCGGGCTCGGCCGTGAGCTTCGACGATACGCTCGCGGACCTTGCATCGCACGAGTACGTCGTCGCCGGCGTGCTCGGCGTCCAGACCGGCGCCCCGGCCATGTGCACCGTCCGCGCGACGGATGTGCCCTTCGTGCGCGGCGACGTCAATGCCGACGGGGCCGTCGACATCGCCGACGCCATCGCGCTCCTGAACTACCTCTTCCGGAGCGGCCGGACGCCGCCCTGCATGGAATCTGCGAATCTGAACGACGACGGTGCGGCGGACATCGCCGACGCCATCTACGCGCTCACGTACCTGTTCCGGGAGGGCCAGGCGCCCAAGGCGCCCTTCCCCGGCTGCGGGCCGGATTCGACGGGAGGCGGGCTGGGATGCCTGAGCTTCCCGCCGTGCACGAAATAAACCCCCGCAGCCGGCCCGGGCGGCCGGATCATGCCTCCGCCGGCAGCTCGTGCGCGGCGCGGCGCGGGCGCGCCAGGAAGGCGTTGGCCTCGGCATCGCCCGGGAAGACCTCCTTGTCCGGATCCCACGCCAGCGGGCGGCCGATCTCGCGGGCGATGTTCGCGAGATGGCAGACGCTCACGGACCGGTGGCCGATCTCCACGTCGGCGACGGGGAGCTTCCGCGACTTGACGCACATGATCCAGTTCCGCAGGTGCTGGTTGGCGGGCCAGTCCGCCGCCTGCCATTTGTCGGCCACGGATGCGTGCGGCGGATCGACGACCAGCTCGGCGGGTGTCACCGCGTAGTGGTTGCGGTCGATCTCGATCGTCCCCTTGTCGCCGTGGAAGACGGCCCCGCCGAGCGGCCCCTGGTCGAGCTCGATCCTCACCACGACGCCGCTCGCGTAGCGCATCGAGACCTTGCCGTTCGGGCCCGGCGTTTCAGGCCGGATCTCGACCGGCCCGCTCAGGCTCATGCCGAGCGCCCACTGCACCTGATCGAGGCCGTGCGCGCCCCAGTTCGTCATCTCGCCGCCGGAGTAGTCCCGCCACCCCATCCAGCCGAACTGCAGGCGCGAGTGGTACGGCCTGAGCTCGGTCGGGCCGACCCACATGTCCCAGTCCAGGCCCTCGGGCATCGGCTCCTCGGGCAGGCCCGTGTAGACTCCGGGGCCGGGATAGTTGTGGCACTGGACCGCCTGCACCTTCCCGATGCCGCCGTTGCGCACGAAGGCGCAGGCGAAGTCGTTCAGCTCCATGGAACGCTGCTGCGTGCCGACCTGGAAGATGCGCGTGTGCTTCCTCACGGCGCCGGCGAGCGCGCGGCCCTCGCGGATCGTCACCGTGAGCGGCTTCTCGGCGTAGACGTCCTTGCCGGCCTGGCAGGCGCGGATGCAGGGCAGGACGCGGCCGTGATCCGTGGTCGCGATCACGAAGGCCTCGATGTCCTTGCGCTCCAGCACCTTGCGATAGTCCTGGTAGATGTCCCAGTCGGCCTTGTGACGCGCCTTGGCCTCCTGGCTCCGCGTCACGAAGCAGTCGCACAGCGCCGCGATCTGCGCATCGTCGGGCAACTGGCGCATGAGCTGCTGCCCGCGTCCGCCCGTGCCGATGAACCCCACGGTCACGCGGTCGTTCGCGCCCGGTGCGGCAAGCACGCCCGGCGCGATGAAGACCGGCGCCGCGCACGCGCCCGCCGCGAGCCCCGCGCCGTACCGGAGAAACCGCCGCCGAGTGCATGCCCGTGTCTGCATGTCCGCCGTTCCTTTCCAGGGGTGTTTCCGTGCGAGGACACCAAGTCCGCGCGCACCCGATGATAAGAAATCGTCCGGCCGGGATCAAGGCGCCGGCCGGGCCTTTGCCGCCAAGGGCAGCGCCAGAGTACAATCGTCGCATGGCTCATGCGGGCGGCATTCATCTCGCGACTATCTCGTCTTCCTTCGCGCGGCTGCTCCCACATCCGGGGCTGACGCTTACCCACAAGTCCGCAGGCCGTCCGCCCCCTTCTCCCGAAGNNAAGGGGGCTGGGGGGTTGCAGGGGGCGGCGGAGCACCCAGCGTGTCAGGTTCAGGCGCGAGCCGTCTTCTCGATCCTGCGCGAGAACGCTGGAGCGCGGCAAAGAATTGAATCCATGTGGGTAAGCGTCAGCCGCATCCGGGGAAGACGGAAGGTAACCGTTCACAGGGCATCCCGAACACGTGAATCTCCCCCTTCAGCGTCCTTCGTGGTGCCCTTTCTGGTTCACCACAGAGAAGACAGAGTACACAGAGGACGGAACGTGAGACATTACGCGGCTCCGTCTGAAGTGCGGCGGTCTCTCTCCGTTTTCCTCTCTGTGCTCTCTGTGCCTCTGTGGTTTCTTCTCCGCCGGATGAGACGTGTCTGTGCGCCTGAGCATGGCGAGAAAACCGTGAACGGTTACGACGGAAGAACGATGCCACAAAGACACGAGGACACCAAGCATCAGCGGTGAACCACCGCGCGCTCGGTTTGCACCCGAGACTCTTCGTGCCTTCGTGCCTTCGTGGCCATTCTCGTCCGCCGACTCCTGCCTTGATTCCGGCCCCCAGCCCTGGGAAGATCGTTGCCGCCAGCGGGCTGGCTGGTTACACGACGCGTCGAGCGCACGGAGGATCGCGCATGCGCGCAGGTGAACGCGCCGGGACGGAGACGCCCGCGCCGCGCCCGAACGCCGCGAACGGGCCGCGGCCATGACATCCCGCGAACGGGTTCTCGCGGCGCTGGCGCACGAGGCCACGGACCGGGTGCCGCGCCTGCTCTACGAGGAGGCCATCGGCTACACGCCCCCCATCGAGCGGCTCCTGGCCAGGCATTGCGCGCCGAAGACGCCGCGCGAGTACTTCGACATGGATGTCACGAGCGTCGCGGCCGCGCCCACGGTCCTGCCGCGCTCGCGCTTCGACGAGTACCTCGGCCGCGACGCCGAGCGGGCGCTGGCGAGCGGCCAGGTGGACGAATGGGGCGTATGGTGGCGGAGTGGAACTTTCCACCACTTCGCGCGCATCGTGTCGCCGCTCCGGGGCGTCCAGGCTCCCGACCGGATCGAGCGCTATCCATGGCCCGACCTCGACGCCGCTTACCGCTTCGAAGGCGTCGCGCGCCGCGTGGCGGATCTCCACGCGCAGGGACTCGCGGTCGCGGCGTTCGCCGGCTCGGTCTTCGAGCAGGCGTGGTACCTCCGCGGCATGGAAGACCTGATGATGGACATGCTCGACGCGCCCGCGGCCGCACACGGCCTCCTGGAGCGCACGGCCTCCTACCAGCGCCGCGCGGCGGAGGAGCTTGCCCGCGCGGGGGTCGACATCATCATCACGGGCGACGATGTCGCCGGCCAGACCGGCCTTCTCATGAGCCCGGCGATGTGGCGCGAGTTCCTCCGGCCGCATCTGGCCGCCGCGGTCCGCGCGGTCAAGGAGGCGAACCCGAGCGCGTTCGTCTTCTATCACAGCGACGGCAACGTCGAGGCGCTCGTTCCCGAGCTGATCGCGACCGGCATCGATATTCTCAACCCCGTGCAGCCGGAGTGCATGGACCCCGCGGCGATCAAGCGGCGCTTCGGCGACCGCCTGTGCTTCTGGGGCACGGTCAGCGTCCAGCGCACGATGCCGTTCGGCGCGCCCGCGGATGTCAGGGCCGAGGTCGAGGCCCGCATCCGCACCGTGGCGCGCGGCGGCGGCCTCATCCTGGCCCCCGCCCACGTGCTCGGCCCGGACGTGCCCTGGGAGAACGTGGCCGCTTTCTTCGAGGCGGCGGACGCAACGCCGGTGCCGCCGCGGTGACGGCTCGCGCGGCCGCGGCCGGCATGGTAGACTGTCGCCGTTCACGGTTTTGTAACCGTTCACGGTTTTCTCGCCGTGTTCGGGTACACAATTACGTGTCATCCGACGGAAAAGAAACCACAGAGTCACCGAGAGCACAGAGAAGAA
>DHGK01000049.1 GCA_002402755.1 Planctomycetes bacterium UBA4800 | reverse complement strand
CCCTTCTGGACCTCCTCGGGGACGGCGAACGCCTCGACGTGCGGCTTGACGCCGTTGAACTCGATCTGCGAGCCGAGCCCCTGGCGGCTGCGGACGGGAAGCGAGAGCGTGGCGACGCCGCTCGGGAACGTCCACTGCCGCTTGGAGCTTGAGGCGCCGGCCGTGGTCTGGCCGAAGAGCGTCGCCTTGCAGATCGAGACCAGGTCGCGCGCGAACGTCTCGCCCGCCGAGACGCAGCCTGCGTCGATCAGCGCGACGACCGGCCGGGGCAGGCTCTCGAGCCGCTTGAGCAGCGCCTGGTCGTAGCCGCCGCCGCCGTTCCCGCGCAGGTCGACGATCCAGCCCTTCGCATCCGCGTGCGCCGCGACGGCGGCCGCGATGCCCGGCTCGGTGTCGCCGTCAATGTTCCGGAGGTACAGGTAGCCCACGCCGCTCGGGAGCTTCCCGTAGTGCACCGACCTGCCGTGAGGGGTCAAATTCGCGGGCATGGCGTACGTGTGCGGCCAGCCGCGGACCTCGTGGATGCAGGCGATCTCCACGGCCGCGGACTTCTTGCCCGAGAGCACCGTCAGCTTGTGCCGCTCGCCCTTCTTTCCGCGAAGCGCGATCCGGTACTCGAAGAGCCGCGCGCGCTGGGTGCTGGAGAAGCTGCCGCCCTTGTCCCACGCCGCCTGCGTCCTGGCCTCGAGATACGCATGTGCGGGCTTGCCGTCGATGTGCGTGACGACGGCGCCCGGGGCGAGCTGCGCGCGGAGGTTGTCGGGCGCCGCCATGACGACGATGCGGTTCCCCGCGGCCGGCATGAAGCTGACGCCCGGATACCACTCGGGTTCGCGGGGAGGCGGCGCGACATCGGTCTTGACGATGCCCATGTGGCCGTCGCGCAGGTAGTCGATCGTGTCGCGCACGAGCGACAGGAACTGCGTGTCGGACGTGCAGCCCCTGGCCCGCTTCTCGATCTGCGCCTTGAACGGAGCCCAGCCCTTGCGGATGCCCTTGAGGTCGAAGAACGGGTAGGTCTTGTCGATCTCGGCGAAGAAGGCGCCGAGGTCCTCGGCGTACTTCGACTTCGCCGCGGCGGCGTGCGCGTTCCCGGTGCACGAGCCGACGAGGACGAGCGCCGCCCACGTGACGGCGATGACGCGATGCCTCTGCATGGCGGTGTCTCCTTTCCGCGCGATGCGCGCCGCTGCGATCACAACATTGTAACCGCGCAGCGGATCGGCCGGAAGAAATCCGCCGGCATGCGCCGGGACGCTCGGGCGCCGTGCGGGCGCGCGGCGCCCTCAGTGGTCGCAGAGGTTGTCGCCGGACCTGAGCGTGCCCGCGAGATAGTCGGAGACGAGCTTCTCCGGCGTCTCGGCCGGCGCTCCGACGACGACCTCGATGCCGCGCTCGGCGAACAGCGCCTGCGCGCGCCCGCCCATGCCGCCCGCGATGATGACCGTCGCGCCGCGCTCGGCGAGCCAGCCGGGCAGCAATCCCGGCTGGTGGGGGGGCGCCTCGACGTCTTGCCGCGCAAGGATCTTCTTCTCGGCGGCATCGGCATCGATGAGGGCGAAATGCTCGCAGTGGCCGAAATGCATGCACAGCCTGCCGTCTGCCAGGGGGATTGCGATCTTCATCTACGTACTCTCCTTGTCGTTTTGAGGGTGCGCCGCGGCGGTACGATCCTCGGCATCGTACTGCGCGGCGATGGGTTCCAGAATGCTCCGCATGATCTTCGCGGTGGCGGTCTCGGCGTAGTGCGCGATGAAAGCCCGGCCGTCGTCGCACGCCTCCGCGACCTTCGGGTCCATCGGGATCGAGCCCAGGAACGGCACGCCCATGTCCTCGGCGATGCGCCTGCCGCCGCCCGCCCGCAGAATGGGGGTCACCTCGCCGCACTTCGGGCACGCGAATCCGCTCATGTTCTCGACGATGCCGAGGACCGGCACATCGAGCCGGCGGCAGAACGTCACGGACTTGCGCACGTCGACCGCCGCCACCTTCTGGGGAGTCGTGACGATCACGGCGCCGTCCACGCGGCCGATGAGCTGGCAGACGGACAGCGGCTCGTCGCCGGTCCCGGGCGGCGAGTCGATCACGAGGTAGTCGAGGTCTCCCCAGACCACGTCCTTCAGGAATTGCTTGATGACCGCCATCTTCATGGGGCCGCGCCAGATCACCGCGTCGTCCTGGCTCGGGAGGAGGAAACCCAGGGACATCACCTTCATGAGGCCGAGATCGATGGGAACGATCCCCTCCTCGGAATTGAGGATCTTCTCCCGCTCCAGGCCGAGCAGGGTCGGAATGCTCGGGCCGTGAATGTCGACGTCGAGCAGCCCCACCTGTTTTCCCGCCAGCACGAGCGCGGTCGCCAGGTTCACGGCCACCGTGCTCTTGCCGACGCCGCCCTTGCCCGACAGCACGATCAGCGTGCGCCGGATCCGGCAGAGCCGCGCCGCGAGCTGCCGGCGGTCCTCGAACTCCTCGTCGCTCTCGTGCTCCCCGCGCGCCGACGCGGGACAGTCGGTCTTCTCGCACGAGCCGCACGACGTGCGCGCCGCGCGCGATTCGGCATCGCCGCGGGCGCCGCGCTCCCGGTAGTCCTCGCAGGCGGCCTTCAGCGTGTCGGCCGCCAGGAGCGCGCAGTGCTCGAACTCGGGCGGAATCCCGCCGAGCGCATCGAGGATGTCCCGCTGGGCGAGCGCGGCCGCGTCCTCGACCCGCCTCCCTTCGACCAGCGCGGTCGCCATGCTCCCGCACGCGCGCGACGGGCCGCAGCCGTCGGTCGTGAACGACACTCGCTCCACGAGCCCGTCTCTTGCCGACAGCCAGAACTCCATGGTGTCCCCGCAGGGCCCGGTGATGCGCGCATGGCCGTCGAAGTCATCGAGCGGCCCGTAGTTGCGCGGGCTCGCGGCGAGCACCCGCGCCGTGTCGGAGAACCCTTCCCGATCCGTGCATTCCATCGCGTCGTGCGCCTCCTACGCGCCGAGATCGCTCCAGACACGCCGGATGTCGTCGGCGCTCGCCCCGCCGGTCTCGACGACCGCGCGTTCCTGCAACTGAGCGGACGTCACGGCGGGGTCGTACCGTACGCGGCCCGCGATCCGCGCACCCGCCTTCCGGGCCAGGTCTTCAATGCGGTCGGCCGTCGCCGGCTCCAGATCCCACTTGTTGACGCAGACCGCCGCCGGGATGCCGAAGTGCGCCGCCAGGGACAGGACGCGCGCCATGTCGTGCTCGCCCGACACGGTGGGTTCCGTGACGACCAGAACGAGCGATGCGCCGGCGAGCGAGGCGATCACGGGGCAGCCGATCCCCGGCGGGCCGTCGACGATGACCAGAGGACGGTGCTGCTCCTCGGCGATGCGGCGGGCCTCCCGCCTGACCGTCGAGACCAGCTTGCCGGAGTTCTCGGCCGCGACGCCCAGGCGGGCGTGGACCATGGGGCCGCAGCGGGTGTCGGACACCATCCACTCGCCGCACAACCGCTCGCGAAGCTCGATGGCGTTCGCGGGGCAGACGTGGGCGCAGACCCCGCAGCCCTCGCACGCGAGGGGGTCGATGGCGTACACGGCCGCCGGCGCTCCGCCGATCGTCGCGGCCATCTCCCGGATGAGGGCGTTGGTCCTCGCGGAGCACGAGCGCCGGCAGTAGTCGCAGCGCTCGCACTCCGCCTGCGCGTCGCGCGCGGCAGCGAGGTCGTCCGCTCCGGTCTCGATATGCACCGCGCCGAACCGGCAGAACGCCAGGCAGGCGCCGCACCCGATGCAGGCCTCCCGGCGAAGCACGGCCTCGTACCCGCTCCGGAACTCGTGGCGCTCGCGCACCCGCGGCGACAGGACGAGGTGCAGGTCCGCCGCATCGACGTCGCAGTCGGCGATCACCGGCCGGTCGGCCAGCACCGCGAACGATGCGGCCAGGCTGGTCTTGCCCGTGCCGCCCTTGCCGCTGATGACGACGAGCTCGCGCGTCATTCGGGGTCCTCTCTCTCCAGGCGCTCGATCTTCCCGCACAGATCCTGGAAAAGCGCGCGATACTCGGGCAGCGCCTCGACGATCAGCTTCCCCCGGGCGTAGGCCTCCGCGATCCTCCGGTCATCCGGGATCTCGGCGAGCAGGGGGATCTGTTCCCGCGCGCAGAACGCGTGCACCCGATCATCGCCGATGCCGGCGCGGTTGACGACGACGCCGAAGGGAATGCGGAGCTCCCGGACGAGATCGACGGCGAGCGTCAGATCGTGGAGGCCGAAGGGCGTCGGCTCGGTGACGAGCACGACGGCGCCGGCGCCCCGTATCGCCGCGATCACCGGGCACGAGGTGCCCGGCGGGGCGTCGATGATCGCCGGCGCGTCGTTCCGCCGGCGGGCCTTGACCGCGCGGACGAGCGGCGGCGCCATGGCGACGCCGATGTCGAGGCGGCCGTGGACGAGGGCGATGTTCCCCGACCGAAACGTCTCGACGACGCCGATGCGCTTCGGAACCTCGCGGATCGCCTTCTGCGGGCACACGTGCGCGCACCCGCCGCATCCGTGGCACAGCTCGGGAAAGACGAGCGGCGCGGCGCCCGCCGTGACGATGGCGTTGTACCGGCAGATCCGGCCGCATTCGCCGCACCCGTCGCACAGGCGCTCGTCCACCTCCGGGATCGGCACGGTGACGACCGTCTCCTCGCCCGGTTCGCCCGCAAGGAAGAGGTGGGCGTTCGGTTCCTCGACATCGCAGTCCAGGAGCTGAAGCTCGGCGTCGAACACCCTGGCCAGATTGACGGCGAGGGTCGTCTTGCCGGTGCCCCCCTTGCCCGAGGCGATTGCGAGCATCATGGCGCCGCCTGCCCCGGCGCGCGCCGTCCCCGCGCCCGCGCCGTCGCGTCGTCGACCTCGTCCTGCCAGCCGTTGCGCGTGGCCTCGATGCGGTCGAAGCGGGCCGTGTAGGGCTTGATATCGAGGAGCGGGGAGCCGTCCAGGATGTCGACGTCCTCGAGGAGGAGGACGTTCCCCTCGCGGCCGGCCAACCGCACGATGCTCAGACCGATTGCATTGGGACGGCAAGGGGCGCGTGTTGCGAAGACTCCCCGCTCGATATCTTGAAGAAAAGGCTTGACGGAGAGCCGGGGCGGCCCGCTCAGGTGGAAGTGATAGATGAGGTAGATGTGCGAGAAGCCGTCCAGGTCGCGCAGGCCCTCCGCGAACTCGGGGAAGACCTCGGCGCGGCCCGTGCAGCCGCCGGCGTACACCGGCTGGATGGGCGTCCGGTCCGCGGCGGTGTGCTCGCTCCGGATGACGCCGATCGGGCGGTACGTGATGGCGGCGTCGCTCATGCCCAGTGCCCCTCGACATCCGCGTTCCGGGCCTCGGCGAGCTTCCCCGCGCGATAGAGCTCGAGCGCCGCGGCCACGGTCGGCGCGTCGCACGGGTAGACCTTTATCCCGGCCGTGGAGAGCACGCGGAAGGCCTTCGGACCGCAGTGGCCGGTCACGACGGCGCCCGCGCCCAGCCGGGCCACGGTCGATGCCGCCTGGACTCCCGCCCCCTGCGCGGCCTGCAGGTTCTGGAGGTTGTCGATGACCTCGAAAGAGTCGGTCTCCAGGTCGTACGCCAGGAACTTCGGCGCGCGGCCGAAGCGGCTGTCGAGCGGGGCGTCGAGCCCGTCGCCCGAGGTCGAGAAGACGATTTTCACCTTTTCGTTCCTTCCGTGCGAGCGCTCACGCGCTCAGTTGGGGCACTTCTTGAGCACCATGAACCAGTCCAGGACCTTCGTGTCGGCCGCCGGCTTCTGGACCCGTTCCTTCGCCGTGCCGCAAGAGCCCGGGGGAGGCACGATGACGTCGTCCCCCGGCTGCCAGTTGGCGGGCGTGGCGACCTTGTGCTTGTCGGAGAGCTGCATGGCCGTGAGCAGGCGCTTGACCTCGTCCATGTTGCGTCCGTTGCTCAGGGGATAGTACAGGATGGCGCGCACGACCGCCTCGGGATCGATGATGAAGACCGCGCGCACGGCCTGCGTGGTGCTGGCCGCGGGCTGGAGCATCCCGAACGCTCTCGAGACCTCCATCGTCAGGTCGCTTATGACCGGGAACGTCACCTCGATGTCCTTCATGCCCTTGAACTGGATCTTCTCGCGGATCGTCCTGAGCCAGGCAATGTGGCTGTACGTGCTGTCGATGGAGAGGCCGAGGAGCTTGCAGTTGAGCTTCTCGAACTCCGGCTGCATGGAGGCGAAGGTCATGAACTCGGTCGTGCAGACCGGCGTGAAGTCGGCGGGGTGGGAGAAGAAGACCACCCAGCTTCCCTTGTACTGATCCGGGAAGGCGATCGGCCCCTGCGTGCTTTCCGCCCTGAAGGACGGGGCCTTCTCGCCGATGAGAGGAAGTCGTGCCTGCTGTTCCATAGACGGTCGTGTCCTTTCCTGTCGAGAGTGTGCGGCCGCGCCGGCGGGCGGCGCGGCCGCTGCCGTGGTCACTCCGCGGCTCCGGCCTCGATGTCCGAGAGACGCTTCTTGACCGACTCGAGCTCCGCAGCCAGGGCCTCGGCGTGGTTCCTGAGCGCCTGCTTCTCGAGCTCGGGGTCGGGCTTCGCATATGGCGCCGCGTACGGCAGCGGCGCGGCGGCGCCGTACCGCATCCAGCCGGGCAGGCCGGTCGCGTAGTACATGTTACGCCGCCCGCGGCCGCCGCCTCCGAAGCCCCGGCCCCGGAAGCCGCCTCCGCGGCCGAAGCCGCGGCCGGGTAGCGGGTTCGCATAGCCCGGCATCTCGAAGCCGGCGCAGTAGCCGGCGGCTCGTCCGGTCATCGGGCCGGCTCCCATGGGTCCTGTTCCATCTCCTCTTGGCATTGTCGTATCCTCCTTTCGTGGGGATCGATTGTCAATTGCGCGCCATGGCGGCCCCGCACCTCGGGCACGCCCGTTCGGCGCAGGGCGCGCCGCGTTCGTGCGGCTGCCTGAATCCGCACTGGGGGCACACGCAGAGGCCGCCGGGTCCGGCGGCGGCGGGACCGCCGCCGAGGCCGGCTCTCGGGCCGCCGCGCCCGCGTCCCTGCCCTCGTCCGCCGCCCTGGCCGCAGCCTCGCCCGCGTCCCATTCCGCCGCGTCCGCCTTCGTTCATGAGAAACTCCTCCTGTTTGCCGCCGGCGGCGCCCCTGAACCGGCGGCGGCCGCGTCCGAAGCAGCCCGGCATGGCGAACGCCTCTCCGTCGAGGCTGCCCGCGAGCCAGGCCCCGAGCACCTCGCGCAGATCGCCGGCCACGAAGGGGACCACCTTGATGCCGTAGCCTGCGACCAGCTCGTGAAGCGGCCGCGAAATCGCGCCGCAGACGAGCGTGCCGGCGCCGAGCTCGGCCAGACGAAGGGCTCTCCGGGACGGCAGGTCGTCGGACAGGACCTCCGATGTCTCGCGGACGACCTTACCGTCCTCGATTTCGACGAGGTGGATATGCCCGGCCACGTCGAAGACCGGCGCGATTCGATCGTTCCAGACCGCGAAAGCCGCTTTCATTCGTCGAAGTCCCGCAGAGCCCGTGTTACGTGCTGGCAGGAACACAAGCATGTTCCGTGCCAAGGCGAGAAGGCGCCGCGGATTGAAC
>DHGK01000359.1 GCA_002402755.1 Planctomycetes bacterium UBA4800 | reverse complement strand
GGCGCCGGACGACCCGGAATGGAAGGAGCGGGCGCTCAGGATCGCCGCGCTCATGCGCGAGCGCTGGTGCAGCCGGAACGAGCGCGGGATGCTCCAGTTCAAGAGCACGTACTTCAGCGCCCAGCGGGTCGACGACGATCCCGTGCGCGCCTGCGACACGCCGTACCACGCGGTTGCCGTCCTGCCGGTGCTCGTCCTCTGGCTCCGCACGGGAGACCCCGAGCTCACGGCGCTCTTCTCGGCGTGGATGGACACCTGGGTCGACGCCGCGGCCCGCAGCGAGCGAGGCAAGCCCGCCGGCGTGGTGCCGGCCGCGATCCGCTGGCCGGCGGGCGAGCCCGCCGGGCCCGGCCCGAACTGGTGGGATCCGCGGCACCATGGCGAGCCCAAGCTCTACGAGTGGCCGAGCGCGGTGAGCATGCACATGGATCTCCTCCTCCTCACCTACCACATGACGGGCCGGGAAAGCTACCTCGCCCCGATCCGCTCCATGGCGGCGCTGCGGCTGGCGTGGTTGAAGGAGGGCGGCGGCGAGAATGCCGAGCCGGGCTCGGCGCGCTGGTGCGGAAGCAAGCTCGGGTTCCTCGCAGGGACGCTCGCCAAGTACAAGCTCCTCACGGGGAGCGCGGAGTTCGACGAAATCCTGGCGCGGGACTACGCGTCGCTGTCCATCTCCGAGGACGATCACGACCGGAAGGGGCTTGTCCGCGCCCTCTCGCGCAACGCCGAGGCGCTGCGCGTCAACTTCCCGGGGTACACGAGCGAGGTGCGGTTCACGGATCGCGTCCTCACCTTCCCGCGGCTCTTCGGCGCGGACATGATGTTCGCCGAGGAGGTCCCGGCCGCGAGCCGGCGGCCGCAGCCCGAGCTCCTCTACGCGACGGCGACGGGAGACCGCGGCTCCTTCGGCGTCTTCCCGGTCAACGCGGTCAAGTGGCTGACCCCGCCGCGCGACATCGCGGCCCTCGTGACGCGCGCGGGACGGAACGCCTTCACCGCGGAGCTCTTCCATTTCGGCGACTCGCCGCGCGCCATGGGAGCCGAGCTCTATCTCCTCGAGCCCGGCGAGTACGAGCTCACGCTGGCGGACGCGGCCGGCCCCGCGCTCGCCCCGCCCGCGCCGTTCCGGGCGGCGGGCCCGCGGACGCGGATCCGCTTCGAGCTGCCGGCGCAAAGGTTGTGCGTCGCGCGCGTTCGCGCGCGTTGAGGGCAGCGGGGCCGGGCTACAGGCGTCTCGGTGCGAGACCCAGTTCAGCGGCCGAGGACGAGGTCGATTCCAGCCAGTACGGACTCGATCTTGGCGCGCGACAGCTTGCAGACACGTTCCGCGAGCATGGATTTGTCCAGCGCAACAGTCTGCGAGACATTGGCGACGGAGTCTTTCGGGAGCCCGGTCTCGCGCTCCAGCAGGGCAACATTGCCCGGGGCATCCGCCCACTTCATGTTGCTCGAGAGGGGAACGCACAAGACCGTGGCGATCCGGCTTCGGTTGAGCGCATCGCCCTGAATGATCAGAACAGGGCGTCGAAAGCCAGGCTCCGAGCCCACGGGCGGAGGCATCTCGGCCCACCAGACCTCGCCCTGGGAAATCACCATTCGCTGCGCTCCAGCACGCGGCGGGCCGCCGCGGTCGAGAACTCGTCGCTCCGTTCGGCAACCCGGTCGATCACGTGATTGAACGCCTCGGTGACCTCATCGGGGGAGTGCCGCGTCACGTATTCACGCAGGGCGTCGCTGAAGAGCCTGCTGCGCGATCTTCGCGTCCGCTTTGCGAGTCGTTCCGCCTTCTTGAAGATATCGTCCGGAATCGAAACGGCTGTTTTCATACTAGTAGTATAACCGCCTCCGACGTCACCGGCAAGGCCCCCGCCGCACACCGGGGATCTGCTCCGATGCCGGCGGGCGCTCGCTGCACCTCGCGCCGTCCGGATGGTACAGTGTGCCCGAGAGAACGACGGCGACCCGATCGCGCCGATCGGGGTCGCCCGGAAGGAGCAGCACATGAACGCATCCGCACACGCGGCACGCATCGGTTTCATCGGCACGGGCGTCATGGGGCGCAGCATGGCGCGCAATCTGCGTGCCGCCGGCCATTCGCTGGCGGTCTTCACCCGCACCCGCGCCAAGGCGGAGGAGGTGCTCGCCGCGGGCGCTGCCTGGGCCGACAGCGCGGGCGCGGCCGCCACGGGCGCCGACTTCGTCATCACGATGGTCGGATTCCCGTCCGACGTGCGCGCGGTGTACTTCGGCCCGGACGGCATTCTCGCGTATGCGCGGCCGGGCGCCGTCGTCATCGACATGACGACGAGCGAGCCCGCGCTTGCCCGCGAGATCCACACCGCGGCAAAGGCCGCCGGCATCCATGCGCTCGACGCGCCGGTCTCGGGCGGCGACATAGGCGCCCGCAACGCCGCCTTGTCGATCATGGTGGGCGGCGACCGCGAGGCGTACGAGCGCGCGCTGCCGATTCTCAAGGCCATGGGGAAGACGATCGTCCACCAGGGGCCGGCGGGAAGCGGCCAGCACGCCAAGATGTGCAACCAGATCGCCATCGCGTCGGGCATGATCGGCGTCATGGAGGCACTGCTCTACGCGCGCCGTGCGGGACTCGACCCCGAGACCGTCCTGCAATCCATAGGCTCGGGAGCGGCGGCAAGCTGGACACTTTCAAACCTGCAGCCGCGGGCGATGCGCGGCGACTTCGCGCCCGGGTTTTATGTACGCCACTTCATCAAGGACCTGGGCATCGCCTGCGCCGAATGCGAACGCATGGGCATCGCCGCGCCGGGCCTCGCCCTGGCCCGCCAACTCTACGAGAAGGTGGCGGCGCTCGGCGGCGAGTCGCTCGGCACGCAGGCCCTCTACCTGGCGCTCGATGAGAAACCCGGGAATTCGGGGACAGTCACCGAATTCACCGCTCCAGGGGGAATTCGGTGACTGTCCCCGAATTCCCCCCGAAGATTAATTTCGGGATTTTCGCGTCTCATCCGGCGGCATGAAGCGATGACCGGATGGAACGCGGGCACGGGCGCCCGCTCTGCAAAGGAGACAAACCCATGGTTACTCGCCGATTGCCCCTCTTGGCCGCCGTGATGCTGCCGATTCTTATCCAGGCCCAGTCGTTCACCGTCCGCTTCGGAGAAGTGTCCGGCCGGCCGGGCGAGATCGTGAAGCTCGGGGTGTACGGCGACTTCGATCTACCGCTCTACGTCGCCTTGCTGCCGTTTCGGTTCGAACCGGACATCATCGAACCCCTTGCGTACAGCGTCGAGAGCACCGCGGCCGCAGGGGCGCCGGCAGGATCGGACTTCCTGCGGATGCACGGCGAGCAGGGTGTGTGCGGAATATCTCCGATGATCCGTAGCGGCATCGAGTTCTTCTGTGTGCCGGCCGGACGCGATGTGTGCATCGGCAAGCTCGTAGTCCGCATCCGGGCGGATGCGCCGGAGCGAACGTCGATCGTGACACCCACGGAGTGGTTCGTCTCACCGTTTCTCCAACCGATCCGTGCAACCGTGAGCC
>DHGK01000340.1 GCA_002402755.1 Planctomycetes bacterium UBA4800 | reverse complement strand
ATCAGAAAGAGCACCACGAAGGACGCCGGAACGTGATGTACTGAAGGCGGAGATTCGCGTGTTCGGAATGCCCTGTGAACGGTTACAAAACCGCCTAAGCGGCAAAAACCGCGTATTCTGCCGCGTAGAGCGACCGCTGGACGGCAAACCTCGTGTCCGCGCGATTGCTTGCGGCCCGCCCCCGCCTGCCTGTACCATCGCCGGCGTTCCGCCCGCCGGCGCCGGCGGGCTTTGATGCGTTTCCCCCGGTTCGATATCGACGAGGTCGCCCATGATCCGCACGACGATTCCCTGCATTGTCTCGCTTCTTCTCGCCGCGTCCGCCCGTGCCGCCGATCAATGCGTCGAATGCCACGAGAAGACCACCCGGAACATCGTGGTCGACTGGAAGCTGAGCGCGCACGAGGAGGCCGAGGTCGGCTGCGCCGACTGCCACGGCGATGCCCACAAGACCGCCGAGGACGCGGCCGCCGCCAAGATCCCGACCGCCGACACCTGCGCGCGCTGCCACGGCGCCCAGGTCGATCAGTTCAAGCGAGGGAAGCACGCCGTCGCGTGGGCCGCCATGAAGGCCATGCCCACGGCGCACTGGCAGCCCATGGCCATGATGGAAGGGATGAAGGGCTGCGGCGGCTGCCACAAGATCGGGCTCAAGACCGAGGCCGAGATCGCCGGGCTGAAGCAGGCGAGCGCGGGCTTCGGCACGGCCTCCTGCGATGCGTGCCACACGCGGCACCTCTTCTCCGCCGAGGAGGCCCGGCAGCCGCAGGCCTGCCAGACCTGCCACATGGGCTTCGACCACCCGCAGTGGGAGATGTACTCGGCGTCCAAGCACGGCGTGCGCTACCTCCTCAAGCAGAACGGCGTCCTGCCCGCGAACGCGGCGGCCCCGACCTGCCAGACGTGCCACATGCCGAAGGGCGATCACGCGGTGTGCACTGCCTGGGGCTTTCTCGCCGTGCGGCTTCCCATGCCCGAGGACAAGGCCTGGGCGGCCGACCGCGCGACGATCCTGCAGGGGCTGGGAGTGCTCGATCCGGAGGGCAAGCCCACGGCGCGGCTCGAAGTCGTCAAGGCCGCCAACGTCGCGCGGCTGACGCAGGAGGACTGGCAGGCGCAGCGCGACGCCATGCTCGCGATCTGCAACCGGTGCCACTCGGCCAACTTCGCGAAGGAGCAGCTCGCCCAGGGCGACCGGATGATCAGGGAAGCCGACCGGCTCATGGCGGAGGCGATCCGCATCATCGCCGGCCTGTACCGCGACGGCATCATCCCCAAGCCGAGCGGCTACGCCTCGGCCTTCCCCGATCTCCTCGCCTTCCACGACGCGCCGACGTCCATCGAGCAGCGGCTGTTTCTCATGTTCCTCGAGCACCGCATGCGGGCGTTCCAGGGCACGTTCCACGCCAATCCCGACTATGCCTTCTGGTACGGGTGGAGCGAGATGCAGCGCGATCTCACGGAGATCAAGGAACGCGCCGCGGAGCTGCGCGCGAAGGCCGCCGAGAAGAAGCAGTGACCGCGCGCGGACGGCTTCGGCGCCGCGCGCGGCGGAGGCGGACGGCCGCGGCCGCTCACACCCCGCTGAACGCGGCGAAGCCGCCGTCGACGGGCAGCACGACCCCGGTCACGAAGCGCGCCAGGTCGGAGACGAGGTAGAGCGCGGCGCCGGCGAGCTCCTCCGGCTCGCCGAATCGGCCGAGCGGCGTGTGGGCGACGATGGCCTGCCCGCGCGGCGTGAGGCCGCCCGTCTTCTCCTCGGTGAGGAGGAAGCGGTTCTGCTCGGTCAGGAAGAAGCCGGGGGCGAGCGCGTTGACGCGAATCCGGGCGCCGTACTCCTGCGCCATGTGGACGGCGAGCCACTGGGTGAAGTTGGCGATCGCGGCCTTGGCCGCCGAGTAGGCCGGAATCCGCGTGAGCGGCCTGAACGCGTTCATCGAGGCTATGTTGAGGATCACGCCCTCCTTGCGCGCGGCCATGGCGCGGCCGAACACCTGGCTGGGGATGAAGGTGCCGATGAAGTTGAGGTCGAAGACCCAGCGCGCCGCCTCGGGAGGAAGGTCGAAGAAGGGGAGGTCGGGCGCGGTGGTCGCCTCCTTCTTGTTGCCGCCCGCGCCGTTGATGAGGATGTCGGCCGGGCCGAAGGCGGCGGCGATCGCCTCCTCTGCCGCGGCGACGCTCGCGTGGTCGAGCACGTTGGCGGCGACGCCCATCGCCGCGCCGCCCTCGGCGCGAATGGCGGCGGCCCGGGCCTCGGCCGCCTCCGGCCGCAGGTCGAGGAGCGCCACCTTGGCGCCTTCGGCGGCGAGCGCGCGCGCCAGCACCCCGCACAGAACGCCGCCGCCGCCCGTCACCGCGGCGACCTTGCCCGCAAGTCCGTAGCCTGCCGCCTTCGCTCCTTCGCCCTGCATGCTCTTGCCCTCCTCGCGAACGCTCAGTAGTCGACCCGCGCCCACGCGGGCAGCTCCGCCAGCCGGTAGAGCGTCTCGCCGGCATGCGGCACCAGGAAGCGCCCTTCCGCCTCGCGGCCCTGCCATTCCCGCGGGTCGATCGTGCGCGGATCGCGATAGCCGAGCGCGACCTTCCGGCAGCGCGCCTCCGGAATGCCGGTCGCGAGCGTGACGCGGATGCGCGGCGTCTCGACGCCGTTCTCGTACGTCCCGACGCCGCGCACGTGCGTCGAGTGCGCGATCACGCCCCACGGATAGCCCTTGAACCGGTCCCACTGCGCGAGGAAGTAGTCGCGCACGTGGTAGCCGATCTCGTCGAGCACCTTGCCGTGCGAGTACGAGATCTCCTTGACGTGCGGGGCGTAGATGATGAGCTCGCCGCCGTCGGCGACGACGCCCTCGAGCTTGTACATGCACTTCCCGGCCACCCACAGGTCGTCGTACATCGCGGGCGCGCACGCGAGCACGGACCGGAACGGCCGGGGCATCGTTATGAT
>DHGK01000091.1 GCA_002402755.1 Planctomycetes bacterium UBA4800 | reverse complement strand
AGAAAACCGTGAACGGTTACGAAGGCAGGTAGCGCGCGGCGCATTTCCGGCGCGCACGCGGGGCCGGCGCCGGGCTTCTACACACCCTCGACCGCGAGGCCCCCGCGCGCCGTCTCGCGGTACGCCGTGCGCAGGTCCTGGCCCGTGCGCCACATCGCCCGCACCGCGGCATCGAAGCTGATGAGATGGCGGCCCGTGCCGGCAAGGCTCACGGCCGCGGCGTTGAGCGCCTTCACGGCGCCCATCGCGTTGCGCTCGATGCACGGGATCTGGACGAGGCCCGCCACGGGGTCGCAGGTCATGCCGAGGTGGTGCTCGATCGCGACCTCGGCGGCAGCCTCGACCTGCGCGGGAATCGCGCCGGCGAGCTCCGCGGCCGCGGCGGCGGCCATCGCTGCGGCGGAGCCGACTTCCCCCTGGCAGCCGACCTCGGCGCCCGAGAGCGACGCGAGGTTCTTGATCACGATGCCGACCGCGCCCGCCGTGAGAAGCCCGCGCGCGACCGTGCGGTCGGGCAGCGCCAGATCTTCCTGCCACACCTTGAGCACGGCCGGTATGACGCCCGCGGAGCCCGCCGTCGGTGCGGTCACGATGGCGCCGCCCGCGGCGTTCTCCTCCGCGACGGCGAAGGCGTACGCATCGGCTTTCAGGGCGGGCGCGAGAATCGCCTCGGGGTGGCTCACGCGCCGCCGGCTTTCCTCCCAGATCTGCTTGGCGCGGCGCATGACGCCGAGGCCGCCGGGGAGCTCGCCCTCGGCTGCCAGGCCGCGCTCGATCGTCGCCTTCATGAGCCGCCAGAGATGGTCGAGCCGCTCGAGCACCGTCGAGGCGTTCTGTCCAGCAAAGGCCGTTTCGTCCGCAAGCACGAGAAGGCTGATCGGGTAGCCCGTGGCCTCGGAGATCGCGAGTAGATCGTGCATCGTCCGGTAGGGGTAAGGGATGGGCTGCGCGGGCCGCGGGGCGGCGGGTTTCCGGCCAAGGGGCGTGAAGAGGCCGGCGCCGAGCGAGACGTACGCGGCCGCGTGCTTCGCTCGGCCGGCCGTCAGGACGAAGCGCATCGTGTTGGGATGCGCCGACCAGGCCGGGAGCTTCCGGATCCAGCGGATGTCGCGCGCGGGATCGAAGCGCACGAGCGTCCCCTTGACGGCGATGCCGCCCGCCGCCTGGACGCGCGCCACCGATTCCGGCGCGAGCGCCGAGCCGTCCTCCTCGGGCCGCTCGCCGCTCAGGCCGGCAATGAGCGCCAGGTCGGTCCTGTGGCCCTTGCCCGTCGCGGCGAGGCTTCCGTAGAGCTCGACGCGGAGCGACGCGGCGGCCCCGCGGCGAAGCGCGCGTTCGATCCGGGCCCTGAAATCGCGCGCGCACAGGAGCGGCCCGAGCGTGTGCGAGCTCGATGGGCCGACCGCGGGCCTGAGAATGGAGAAGATGCTCTGGTACGCAGGCGATCCGCGCGCCATGGTGTGCGACCTCCGGCCGGAGCCGAGCGGCGCCCGCGCGCGCGCCGCTACAGGAGCTCCTTGATCTGGATGTTCCTGAAGCGCACCGCCGCGCCGCCCGCGTTCTCGACGCCGCCGTGCACCTGCAGGCAGATCGGGCCCTCGGGCGGGATGCCGTCGGTGGTCGCGGCCGAGTGCTGGAAATCGGTGACGAGCGTGCCGTTGAGCCAGAACTGGATGTGCGCGGGCTCGCCCCGGATCCTGATCCTGACGTGGTTCCACTCGCCCTCGGGGAAGGCTTCGATGCTGTCCGGCGTGTCGCCGCAGACGTACGCCGGCAGCGCGTGGCACACGAACCCCGGTCCCCACGGAACGTAGATGCCGCCGATCTCGCCGCCCGGACGGTAGTCGAGCGTCACCTGGTGGCTCTTGCCGTCCGGGCCGACCCTGAGGAACACGCCGCTGTCGAACGGCCAGTCCATGCAGACGTCGAGCTCGATGATGAAGTTCTTGTAGGTCCTCGTCGTGGCGAGAAATCCGCCGCTCGCATCGGCGCCTTCCTTGCCGGCGATCGCGCCGTCGACGACCGCCCACTCGCCGCCCGGCATCTTCTCGTGCCGCTGCCAGCCGTCGAGCGTCTCTCCATCGAAGAGGAACGTGTAGCCTTCCTTGGGACCCGCCGCGCAGCCGGCGAGGACGAGCGCCGCGCACGCACACAGACTTCGCATTGCCACCTCCGCGAGAAAACGCCGCGGGCGCGTCACTGCGGAATCGCCGCCAGGACGACCGGCGCGCCCACGTCAGCATACTCTTCTTTGCGGCCCGCGGCGAGAGAGCGGTCGACGCCCTCGGCCATGAGCGTGGCGGTGAGCCCCTCGCGCGCGGTCGCAAGGTGCATGGCCTCGGCGGCGGGCGCGGGGCGCCCGCGCGCGCGCGCATGGAAGAGCCGCAGCGCCTCGCCGATGCTCTCGATGCCATAGCCCGCGCAGCCGCGGGGCGTCGCCCGCAGGAACATGGGATTCACGAAACGGTAGCCCTCCTCGGTCGTGGCCGCGAAGCCGCGGCGCGAGGAGTCGATCTCGATGTCGCCCTTGGCGCACTGGAGATACAGACCCTGGCGCGTGACGAAGGGCGCGGCGTCGGGCAGGTTCCAGGAGGTCGCGACGCTCACCGCCGCGCCGCCCGCGAACACGAAATCGGCCTTGATCGCGTCGTAGGTGCGAATGCCGCGCGCGGCAAGCACGCGGCGGTAGCCGGTCGCGCGCACCTCGACGGGCTCGCCGCCCGTCAGGAAGCACACGAGGTCGTAGAAGTGGACGCCGAGAAACCAGTTGGGCGAGCTCCGGCTCGCGAGGTCGGACTTGAAGAACCCGCCCGCGGCGACCGAGAGCACGTCCTGCATCCACGCCCAGCCGAGCTGGAGCGGGCCGTAGTCGCCGCGCCGGAAGCGCGTGCGCGCCTCGACGTGGCAGGGATCCTCGCGCTTGTGGAAGTCCGTGATGACGAGCCGCCCGGCCTTGTCGGCGGCATCGGCGATGGCGCGGGCTTCGCGCGCCGTCATCGCGAGCGGCTTCTCGACGAGGACATCCTTGCCGGCCGCGATCGCGTCGAGGGCGATCGCCGTGTGCGCGTGATCGGGCGTGGCGACAACGACGGCGTCGAGCTTCTCCCCGGCGAGCATTGCCTTGTGATCGCCGAAGCGGCGCGCCACGCCGTACTTGTCGCCGACTTCCGCAAGGCGCTTGGGGTCGAGGTCACAGATCGCCGCGACGCGGACGAGCTCGCGGTAGGGGCTTTCGAGGTAGGCGGGGAAGTGCGCGATCTCGACGAAGGTCCCGAGCCCCACGACGCCGATTGCAAGCCTGTCGTCTCCCATGCTCACTCCGTGGCAATGCCGAGCTCGGCGGCGACGTCGGGCGCAAGGTGCGTTGCGTTGCGCTCCTCGGGAAAAGCGCGCCCGCGCACGGCGTCGGCATACGCCCGGATCGCCGCGCCGGCCCGCGCGTGCATGTCCGCGAACGCCTTCGCGTGCCGGAACGTACGGGCCGTGAGGCCGAGGATGTCGTTCACGACCTGCACCTCGCCGTCCAGGCCGCGGCCCGAGCCGATGCCGATGACGGGGCAGGAAAGGCGCCCGGCGATGTGGCGGGCGAGCTCCTCGGGCACGAGCTCGAGGACGAGCATGAACACGCCCGCGCCGCGGAGCGCCTCGGCGTCGGCGATGAGCTCGCGCGCCTCGGGGGCGGTCCTGCCGGCGACGGCGGGCCGCGGTCCCTTGGTCTGCGGCGTGTAGCCCAGGTGCCCGCAGACCGCGATGCCCTCGGCCCTGAGGGCCGCGACCTGCGGGAGGATCGCGCGGCCGCTCTCGAGCTTGACGCCGTCGGCGCCGGCCGCAAGCAGGCGCCGCGCGTTCTCCAGCGCGTGCGCCGGCGTGTCGTAGCTCAGGTACGGCATGTCGGCGAGGACGAAGGCGCTCGTCCGGCCGCGGGCGACCGCCGCCGTGTGGTGGAGCATGTCCTCCATGGTCACATCGCGCTCGGAGGCGTAGCCGAGGAGGTTGGTCCCCACGCTGTCCCCGACGAGCGCGATGTCGATCGCGGCCGCGTCTTCCAGGCGCGCCGTGGGGGCGTCGTAGCAGGTGAGCGCGACGATGGGCTCGCGCCGCGCCTTCTTGGCGAAGAAACGGTCGGTGTCCCTGTGCATATCCCGGCTATTGTAGGGAGGACGGCGGGGCGCGGCCAGGGCCGGGAACCCTCTTGATGCCGGCCCACCCCCGCGACTACCATCCACCCGTACCGGCGCCGTCGCGGAGGCGCCGCCGGGCGCACCGCATGCTCGCACAGGAGGTTTCACGTGGCAGCGCATTACTCGATCGGAATCGATTACGGCACGAACAGCGTTCGCGCCCTCATCGTCGATGTCGCGACCGGCCGGGAGGTCGGGACGAAGGTGTGCCCGTATCCCTCGGGCACGGACGGGATCTTCACCGACCCGAAGGACCACAACGTCGCGCGGCAGTCGCCGGCGGACTGGCTGTTCGGGCTGGAGAAATCGGTGAAGGGCGCGCTCGCCCTGGCGCGCCGCGCGCGGGGCTTCCGGCCCGAGCTCGTCATCGGCATCGGCGTCGACACGACCGGCTCGACGCCGCTCCCCGTGGACGCGAACCTGAAGCCGCTCGCCTTCTACCCGGAGTTCAAGCGCAACCGCAACGCCCTCGCGTGGCTGTGGAAGGATCACAGCGGGGCGGATGAGGCCGCGGCGATCACCGCGGCGGCGCGCGCCTCGCGGCCCCACTACCTCGCCAAGTGCGGGGGCACGTACTCCTCGGAGTGGTTCTTCTCGAAGATCTGGCACTGCCTGCGCGCGGACCCGAAGGTCTTCAAGGCCGCGCACACGTGGGTCGAGTTCGCGGACTGGATCCCGGCGGTGCTTGCCGGCATCACGAATCCGGCGGACCTGAAGCCCGGCGTCTGTCCCGCCGGCCACAAGGCCATGTACAACGACTCGTGGGGCGGGCTTCCCGACAAGGAGTTCCTGGGCTCGCTCGATCCGGAGCTCGGCGCGCTCAGGGATCGGCTTTACCCGAAGGCCTACCCGGCCGATGTCGTCGCCGGGTACCTCTGCGAGGAATGGGCGGCGAAGCTCGGCCTCCCCAAGGGCCTGCCGATCGCGGTGGGGGCGTTCGATGCCCACCTGGGGGCCGTGGGCTCGGGCGTGCGCGAGGGCGTGCTCTCCAAGATCATCGGCACCTCGACGTGCGACATCATGGTCGCGCCGCGCGACGCCGGCATCCCGGACATCCCGGGCGTCTGCGGAATCGTCGATGGCTCGGTCATTCCGGGGTGCCTGGGCATCGAGGCCGGCCAGTCCGCCGTGGGCGACATCTTCAACTGGTTCGTCAGGGTCGTGTGTCAGGGCAAGGGCAAGCTCCACGAGGAGCTGACCGCGCGCGCCCGGAAGCTTCGGCCCGGCCAGAGCGGGCTCCTGGCGCTCGACTGGAACAACGGCAACCGCACCATTCTGGTCGATCCGCGCCTGACGGGGCTCCTCATGGGCCAGACGCTGCACACGACGCGCGAGGAAATCTATCGCGCGCTCATCGAGGCCACGGCCTACGGCGCGCGCGCCATCGTCGACCGCATCGCCGAGTACGGCGTCGCGATCGACTCGATCGTCTGCTGCGGCGGCATCGCCGAGAAGAACCCCATGCTCATGCAGATCTACGCGGACGTCCTGGGGCGGCCGATGATGATCTCGCGCTCGGCGCAGACGTGCGCGCTCGGCGCGGCGGTGTTCGGCGCGGTGGTCGCGGGAAGCGCGGCGGGCGGGCACGACTCGACCGGCGCGGCCCAGAAGGCCATGTGCGGCGTCAAGCGCACGGTGTACAAGCCCATCGAGGCCAATCGCGCCGTTTACGACAAGCTCTACGGCCTGTATCGCAAGCTCCACGACTCGTTCGGCGTCGCCGGGCACACGGAGGATTTGTCGGCGGCGATGAAGGAGCTTCTGAAGATCAAGGAGGGCGCGGCGTAGCCGGCACGTGCGGCTCGCGCCGCGAGGGTGCGCAGCATGCTCGAGGAACTCAGGAAGGCGGTGCTGGAGGCGAACCTGGCGCTGTCGCGCGCGGGTCTCGCGCCCGGCACGTGGGGCAACGTGAGCGGCATCGACCGCGGCCAGGGCTTCTTCGCGATCAAGCCGAGCGGCATTCCGTACGGCGAGCTCACGGCCGACGCCATGGTGCTCGTCGACCTCGCGGGCAAGGTCGTGGAGGGGCGGTTCAAGCCCTCGTCGGACACGGCGACGCACCTTGAGATCTACTGCGAGTTCCCGGAGGTCGGCGGGGTGACGCACACGCATTCCACGGTGGCGACGGCGTTCGCGCAGGCCGAGCAGCCGATAGTGTGCCTGGGGACGACGCATGCCGACCACTTCGACGGCCAGGTGCCGGTGACGCGCATGCTCACGCCGGCCGAGGTCGCCAAGGACTACGAGCGCGAGACGGGGAAGGTGATCGTCGAGGCGTTCATGGAGTGCGGCATCGACCACGTCCGGATGCCGGCGGTGCTGGTGGCCGGCCACGGCCCCTTCACCTGGGGCCGCGATGCCATGGACTCGGTCAGGAACGCGATCGCGCTCGAGGAGGTGGCGCGCATGGCGCGCGATACGATCCTCCTCAGGCGCGCGTTCGGCCAGCCGATCGAGCCGATTCCGGACCACCTGCTGCGCAAGCACTTCGACCGCAAGCACGGCCCGGGAGCCTACTACGGCCAGCAATCCGGGGACAGTCACCGATAATTTCTTTCCGGGGACAGTCACCGATTTCCCCCGCCAGTCACCGATTTCCCGCAGGAAATCGGTGACTGGCCCCGGATTTCCGGGTCCCCGGATTTCCGGATTTCATGACGCCATCGTCAGCCGCAGGCGGAGCGCGTGTGCCAGCTTGTCCGCCGTCCCCATGCGAATGTCCCTTTGCCCGGACACGAAGCGCGAGATGACGATCTGCGAGACACCCGCGCTCTTGGCGATCTGATAAAGGCTGAGATCGCTTGCGAGCAAGGCCTCCTTGAGGCTCTTGCTCAACGACGCCGGAATCGGCCGGGGCGGCGCCGGCGGGAACTCGGCGAGCACTTTCCGCCTGATCGCCTGGTCGCGGCGGCGCCGCGCGTCGCTGATTCGGCGCGACCGCACGATTCTCGTCACGTTCTTCCGTGCCATATCACGATCTCCTTCGCCTCGCCGCGACTTCATAGGCGGTGATCACTCTGATCGTCTCCTTGTCGATCTTCTCGTACACGACGATCGTGTAACGGCCGTCGGGCACGTAGCCCCATGCGACCGGAAGCCCGGTCGACCTGCTGGCGCCCTCCGCCGCCGGATTCGCGAGCACGTGCTCGACATCCTCGATGCTCAGATCGTGCTGGAGGATGTGCTCCACGTTCCCATGCGGGTCATCCGCTCTGTCCCAGATGATTCTGAGGTGCTTCACCGCCCGAGTCCGCTGAGAATTGACTGCCCTTGGAAGCGTAGCGAGTACGAGGGAAATAGTCAAGTGACTACTATGCCGTCCACCCGGGGACGTCCAGCCGGGGACAGTCACCAATTTCCCCGCGGGGAAATCGGTGACTGTCCCCGGATTACCGCAGGGCGGCGTCGATGCGCTCGTACGCCTTCGCGCGCACCGCGGGCGGGAAGGAGTGGGCCGCGTCCGGATACTCGGCAACGAGGTTCCTCTCGGCGGCGAGGAATGCGTACACCCGCTGCGCGGCATCGACGCATTCCTTGACGCCGGGGGCGAGGAAGTTCTCGTCGCGGAGCGGGGCGGAGATGAAGACGGGGCGCGGGGCGATGGCCGCGAGCACCTCGGGCCAGTCGAAGGGCAGGCGGCGCGGGTCGTTGCCGTAGACGGTCTCGATGCGCGGCATGTACCTGCGCTGCGCCCAGTTCTTGAGGCTGCCGCCGCCGTAGGGCGAGGCCGCGTAGCTCGCCATCGAGCTGAAGCCGCAGCTCGAGACCGCGATCTTCACGCGCGGGTCGAACGCGGCGAGCCAGAGCGTGTTGTGGCCGCCGAGCGAATGGCCGATGCAGCCGATGCGCTCGGCGTCGACCTCGGGCAGCGAGCAGAGGTAGTCCAGGGCGCGCATGTGGTTCCAGAGCGACTTCATGGTGCCGCTCGCATAGCCGTGCGCGTAGGGGTCGTAGGCGCTCGTCCGGTAGTCGCCGAAGTCCCAGCAGTCCGGGGCGAGCGTCACGTAGCCGCGCTCGGCGAGCTCGCGCGCGTACGCGAGATCCGCGCTGCCGCCGAGTCCCGCGGGCTCGTCCTTGCCGATGGCGGTCGTCTGGTGGAGGCAGAGCACGGCCGGCGCCTTCCCGGCGAGGCCGCGGGGAAGGAGGAGGTGCGCCGTCATCGTGTCGGCGGGCTCGACCCTGAGCGCGATCTTCCTGCGCGTGAACTTCGGGCCCGCGATCTCCTCGAGCACCCGCGGCGCGAGCGCGGTCGCCCGGAACTCCTCCGGCACGGGTCCCATGACGAGCGCCATGTGCTCCAGGGTGTGGCGGCGGCGGAGCGCCAGGTCCGCCGCGCGCTCGATCGGGCGGAGGACGCCCGATGCATCGATGACCTTGAGAAGATCGGTCCTGTCGGCGTAGAAGGGCGGCGAGGGCGGCGCGGCCGGCGCGCCGGAGACGCAGGCCAGAAAAGCGAGCGCGAGAAGCGCAAGGGCGGCGCGAGGCGCTCTCATGCGCGTCCCGGCCCGCCGCCCTCGCCGGGCGCGGACTCCTTCTCCTTCGCGGCCGCGGCTTCCCTCTTGTGGTGGCGCCACTGCCGCCAGAACTCGATGACGCCCGGCATGATCGAGACGAGCACGATCAAGTAGATGACGAGCGTGAAGTTCCTCTCGACGATGGGAATGGTGCCGAAGAAGTAGCCGGCCAGAACAAGCAGCACGACCCAGAGAAGGGCGCCCGTGACATTGTAGATGGCGAAGCGGTAGTACGTCATGGTTCCCAGGCCGGCGACGAACGGCGCGAAGGTCCTGACGATCGGCACGAACCTGGCGATGACGATCGTCTTGGCGCCGTACCTCTCGTAGAAGCGGTGCGTGCGGTCCAGGTACTCCTGCTTGAAGAACGGCACCCGCCGCGCGCGCACGAGCTTCTCGCCGAAGAGCTTCCCGATGCAGTAGTTGACCGCATCGCCCGCGATCGCCGCGGCGAGGAGCACGACGATGAGCAGGAACGGGTCGAAGGACCCCTTGGCCGCGAACGTGCCGGCGGCGAAGAGCAGCGTGTCGCCGGGAAGAAACGGCGTGACGACGAGCCCCGTCTCGCAGAAGATGATCGCGAAGAGGATCAGGTAGGACCAGTGCCCGAAGAGCCCGATGAGCTTGTCGATGTACTTGTCGACGTGAAGGACGAAATCGAGGAAGTAGTGCAGGGCTTCCATGCCGCCGGCCTTTCGCGCCCCGAGTCGCATCGCCGTGGCGCCGCACTCCGCGTATCGCGTCCTCACGGCGTGGCCCTCCACGCGCGGGGCGATGATACCGGCCGCCGCGCGAGAGCGTCAAGGCAACGAGACAGGCGTTGCGCGCCGCGGTCCGCCGCGATAGCATGAGAGCATGGCTTCAGGGATTCACGCCGTCACCGGCGCCTTCGGGTACTCGGGCAGGTACATCGCCGCGCGGCTGCTTGCCCAGGGCCGCGAGGTGATCACGCTCACGAACTCGCTCGGCCGGGCGAACCCGTTCGGCGGCAAGGTGCGCGCCTTTCCGTTCAACTTCGACGATCCGGCGGCGCTCGGGAAGTCGCTCGCGGGCGTCGCGGTTCTCTACAACACGTACTGGGTCAGGTTCAACCGCCCGATGTTCACCATCGCCCAGGCGGTGCGGAACACCGAGACGCTGTTTCGGGCCGCGAAGGAAGCCGGCGTCGAGCGCATCGTGCACGTCAGCATTACGAATCCGTCCGAGGACTCGCCGCTCGAGTACTTCCGCGCGAAGGCGCAGCTCGAGCGCGCGTTGCGGGAGACGGGACTGTCCCACGCAATCCTCAGGCCGGCCGTCCTCTTCGGCAACGAGGACATTCTCGTCAACAACATCGCGTGGACGCTGCGGCGCGTGTCGCTCTTCGGCATGTTCGGCAACGGGCGGTACAAGCTCCAACCGATCCACGTTGAGGATCTCGCGGACCTGGCGGTCGCGCAGGGCGATGCGCGGGAGGATGCGACGATCGACGCGATCGGGCCGGAGACCTTCGCGTACCGCGAGCTCGTGGCGCGGATCGCCGAGATCATCGGCGTCCGCCGCCCGATCGTGCCGCTGCCGGCGCCCCTGGCCTACCTCGGCACGTGGGTCGTGGGAAGGCTGGTCGGCGATGTGATCATCACGTGGGACGAGGTCAAGGGGCTCATGGGCAACAAGCTCTGCGTCGACGCGCCGCCCGCGGGCTCGACCAAGCTCACCGACTGGGCGCGCGAGCATGCGGCGACGCTCGGCCTCAGGTACGCGAGCGAGCTTGTGCGCCGCAGAGACCGCGAGGCCGCCTACGGCGCGCGGTGAGCTCGCGCCGCGTTCTTCTCAGCGCGCGCCGCCGGCGGCGATCCGCGTCTCGGCCGGCGCAAGCCCGTCGGCCCGCGCCGTGAGCGTCACCGTTCCCGGCGTCCCGTCGGCTTTGATGACCGCGAGGCAGCGGCCCCGGAACGCCCTGCGCTCGGGCTTCTGGAAGCTCTCCAGGCTGCGCGGGTTGCCGCTGCACACGCCGGCGAGCGTCGCGGGACCCTCGATCGTGAACCGCACGAGGTTGTCGGCATCGGGGCAGAGAATGCCGCGGCCGTCGAGCACCTCGACGGTCACGAATGCGAGGTCCTGCGAATCGGGCCGGAGCGCGGCGCGATCCGCCGTGAGGCGAATGGACGCCGGCGCGCCCGCGGTCGCGAGCTCCCAGCGCGCGATCTCCTTGCCGGCGGCATCGAGGCCCACGGCCGCAAGCGTCCCCGGCTCGTACGGCACCTTCCACGACGCGATGAAACGCGTGCCGCGATTCGTCTCCTTCTCGCCGAGCGACCGGCCGTTGAGCGCGAGCCGTACGCGCGGGCACGCCGAGTAGACGTCGACCGCGAGCGGCTTCCCCGCCAGGTCCGGCCAGGTCCAGCTCGCGCGCACGTCCGGCCAGCTCCAGACGCTCGCCGCAATCCGCGTGCCCTCGGGATACGGCGGGTGCACGAAGGCCGACACGCGCGCGCCGGTCTGCCAGAGGACATCGCGGTAATACGACGGCGGGCGCTTGAAGCCGCAGAGATCGAGATCGCCGCACTGCGCCGTCACGACGAGCCACCTGTCCTGGTCGGCGCCGGTCTGAAGCCATTGCGCGCCCGCATAGGGGAGGCTCCATCCGCCCGCGCCCTTCTCGCTCACGGTCGCCACCATGTTGATGGTCGTGCGCCCCGGGCGCTCGTCGTAGGGGCCCCAGTAGCCGAGCCCCGCCTCGCCGAGGTAGTCGATCGCCGTCCACACGAAATCGCCGATGACGTGCGGGTGGTCGAGAACCCCCATCCACTGGTCGAAGGCGTAGAGCGGAAACGACTCGGTGCCGATGGTGGGGGGCGGCGACGCGCGCTTCGCGTCCGCGGCATAGCGCTCCCACTGGTAGTTGTAGCCGCGCACGTCGACGGCGGCGTGGAGCCCCTCCGGCGCGCCCCTTCGCGGGAACTCGGTCGGGCAGTCGGCGAGCGTGACCGGACGCGAGGGATCGAGCGCGCGCACGAAATGGGCGAGCTGCTTGGCGATCGGGAAGAACTCGGGCGTATTCTGGCCTGGCACCTCGTTGCCGATGCTCCAGATGAACACCGACGGGTGGTTGCAGTCGCGAAGCACCATGGCCTCCAGATCGCGCCGCCACCACTCCTCGAAGAAGCGGCCGTAGTCCTGGCCGGTCTTGCCCTGCTTCCAGCAGTCGAAGGCCTCGTCGATGACGAGCATGCCGAGGCGGTCGCAGGCATCGAGCAGGGCCGGGGACGGCGGGTTGTGGCTCGTCCTGAGCGCGTTGAAGCCGTTCGCCTTGAGGAGCTCCACGCGCCGCTCCTCGGCGCGGTCGAAGGACGCCGCGCCGAGGCAGCCGTGATCGTGGTGGATGCAGCCGCCGCGAAGCTCGAGCGGCGCGCCGTTCAGGAGGAGCCCGCGGGCCGCGTCGATCGCGATCGCGCGGATGCCGAACGGCGTCTCCACGCGATCGATGACGCTGCCGGCCGCATCGCCGGCGAGCACTTCGCTCACGCACGTGTACAGGGCGGGCGCATCGGGCGACCACAGCGCGGGGGCGCGCACCTCGATCTCCTGGAAGAGCGTGCGGCTCGCCTGCGGCCCGAGGCTTTTGGCCGGGGCGACCGCCTGGGCCACCGTCCTGCGCGCAGCGTCGAGGATCGACGTGCGCAGGCCGCCGTGTTGCGCGGCGCCGCCGTCGTTCCGGACCGTGGTCGCGACTCTCACGGCGGCCTTCTCGGCGCTCGCGCGCGGCGTCGTAATGGAGACGCCCCACGTGTCGATATGCACGGCGGGGACGGCGATCAGCCACACGTGGCGCCAGATGCCGGAGCCGTGGTACCAGCGGCTCGGGTCGCCGCTCGCATCGACGCGCACGGCGATGACGTTGTCGGGGCCGGACCGGAGGTGCGGCGTCAGGTCGAAGACGAACGGCGTGTAGCCGTACGGATGCTCGCCGAGGCGGCTGCCGTTGACCCACACTTGCGAGTGCATGTAGACGCCGTCGAAGCGGATCATCACGCGGCCGCCCGGCGCCCGCGACGGCGGCTCGAACGTCTTCCGGTACCAGCCGACGCCGTTCACGGTGTAGCCGTTGTTGCGCCCGCCGGTCGTGAGGTCCGGATCGAAGGGCCCGCCGCGGAAGGCCGAGGGCGTGGCGGCATCGGCGTAGATCCCGCCCCTGCCCGCGCCGTCGAAGACGCGCACGGCGACGACATCGCCGCCGTCGCCGCGCACGAGCGCCGGGTCGACCGTGTANNTGACGCCGTTGAGAAAGGTCTCGTCGACATCATCGATCTTCCCGAGGTCGAGCGCGAACTCCTTGCCGCGCAGGTCCGCCGGAATCGCGATGCGGCGGCGGAACCAGCCGTGGACGTTGTCCTGAGCGTGGCCGGAGTGATCCTCCCACGCCGCCGGCAGCGCCACCTCCTGCCAGGCCGCGTCGTCGAGGGCCGGCTCCTTCCACGCGGGGTCGTCGCCGGGCTTGAAACGCCACGCGCCCTTGACGATGCCGATGGCCGGCAGCGCCTTGGCCGGGGGAACGTCCTCGATGCTCCAGTCGTGCGGCAGGTCGACGCGCCGCCACGAGGAGTCGTCGAAACCCGGCTCCGAGGCTCCGGCGGCATCGCCGCGGAAAAAGCGCCAGCCGCCGTCGAAGCGCATCTCGCGCTCCGGCGCGGCGCAGGCGAACGCCCCGAGAACCGACACGACGGCGACGACGAGCAAACCCGCGCGCATGGCAATCGTCCTTCCTGCGTCTCGGCGAGACGCGTGCGCCGGCCATCGTATCCGCGCGCGCCCGCCGCCCGCAACACGCGCGCGAGTGCGCGGCGCGCGCTTGACAAGCCGTCGGCCGGCGGCGTAGCATGATTCCGGAGAGGGTGAAGGAAGGTAACCGTTCACGGTTCTCTCTCCGCGCTCGGATGCACAGACACGAGGCATCTGACGGAAAGGAAACCACAGAGGCAC
>DHGK01000356.1 GCA_002402755.1 Planctomycetes bacterium UBA4800 | reverse complement strand
GCGCTCAAGAAGGGGCTGCACGTCCTCGTTCACAAGCCGCTCGCGAACCGGCTGTACGAGGGCAGGCTCGTCATCGAGACGGCGCGCGCGAAGAACATCGCCACGCACTTCCTCCCGTACAACGGCGGCGAGCCCGTGCGCCTCATTCAGCGCTGGATCGACGGCGGCGCCATCGGACAGCTTCGCGAGATCCACAACTGGTCGAACCGGCCCGTGTGGCCGCAGTGGCCGAGCGCCCCGGTGGACAGGCCGCCCGTCCCCAAGGGCTTCGACTGGAACCTCTGGCTCGGCCCGTCGCTCGACCGCCCGTATCACCCCAACTACACGCATGCGGTGTTCAGGGGCTGGTACGAGTTCGGGGGCGGGTCGCTTGCGGACATGGGCCACTACAGCCTGTGGTCCGTGTTCACGCTCTTCGAGCTGGGCGCGCCGTCGAGCGTCGAGGCGTGGTCGAGCCACGTGTGCACCATAGTCGACAACGTCAGCCGCCCGCTCAGGAACGATGTCTCGTTTCCCGCGGCCAACACCGTCCGCTACAAGTTCCCGGCGGCGGGAAGCCGGCCCGCCGTGGACCTCTACTGGTACGACGGCGGCATGAAGCCGCCCGTCCCCGAGGAGCTCGAGACGGACGGCCGGGAGCTGCCGATCGAGGGCATGATGTTCGTGGGCGACGCGGGGAAGATCCTGGGAGGGTTCATGGGCCAGGACGCGCGCATCATCCCCGAGAAGAAGATGCGGGACTATCAGGAGAAGGCCGCCGGCGCCGCCGCGCAGGGCGAATCGCGCCGCGGGCCCGGCAGGGGGGGCGGCTCGTGGCTCGAAGCCTTCCGTGGCGGCGAGCTCTCGCCGGGCGATTTCCGGAACGCGGGGCCGATCACCGAGGCCGTCAACCTCGGCGCGGTCGCCATTCGCGCCGGCGGGAAGCTCGTCTACGACCACGAGCACATGAAGATCACGAATCGTCCTGAGGCGAACAAGCTCCTCTACCGCGAGTACCGGGAGGGCTGGGCGCTCTGAGCGAGCGCGGAAGACGCAGCCCTTCTCTCCGGGCTCGATGTCGGGGCAGAAGGCCTGCCCCTTGCCGTGGAGCGCCGCGCCCGATGCCGTTCGGGAGGCGTCCGAGCACCCTGTTCCGCAATCAGGGTGGCGCACCGAGAGCTCTGCCCGGTCGTCCCGGCAAGGCGGGCGATCGAGGCGATCTGCAGCGTTCCATTGACCGCCGCGATGCTCGCGAATAGGATCGTGGAGAATGGCAATTTATCCCGCCCTGGATCCGGAGAACGCCTTTTCTCCTCGCGCGTCCGAAGGGAGGATCAGATAGGCTCGGTTCTCGCGCTCCATGCCTTCCTGCTGGCGGCCGCGTGCGATCCGGGCGCGGCGTGGCTCTTCGCGGACGAGGTCTTCGTCAACCCTGAGCGGACGAAGGGAACGATCGATGGCTGATTCAGGTTTCTCGGGCGCCGGCTCGCCGGAAATCTTCCTTGTGCAGCCCGAACTGTTTCATCTTCTCGTAGAGCGAGCGCGCGTGAATCCCGGCACGCGTGGCGGCTCTTCCGACGCGGCCGCCCGTTGCACGCAGCAAGCCTTCAACATACTGCCGCTCCATTTCCGACAAGAACGCCGCCCGAACCCTGCGTAGCGGCTTGGCGAGCCATTGTTCCGGGAGTCGGATGCAAGGCGCCGAATCCGGCGCCGGGCCCGCGCCCGGTGATGCCGCCGCAGAGTTCGCTATGGATTCCGGCAGGTCGTCCAGGGTGATCTCCGTATCGTCACACAGCAGGATGGCGCGCTCGATCACGTTGTTCATTTCCCGCACGTTGCCGGGCCACGGATACCGGCACAACGCCTGCATGGCCGCTTCGGCAGCCCCCGTAACGCGCTTGCCCGTTGCCTGTGCGAGATACTGGATCTGTTTCTCGATCAGGGCGGGAATGTCTTCGGCGCGCACGCGCAGGGGCGGGACGGTGATCGTCACGACGTTCAGCCGGTGAAACAGGTCTCTTCTGAACCGCCCGGCTTTGACCTCGATCTCCAGGGGACGGTTGCTGGCCGCGATGACGCGCACGTCCACGCCGAAGCTCTTCTCGCTGCCGACGGGTTGTATCTCGTGCTCCTGGAGAACACGCAGCAGTTTCACTTGAATATGGATGGGGATCTCTCCGACCTCATCGAGGAAAAGCGTGCCGCGATGGGCGACCTCGAACCATCCGCGGCGTGCCGCCGTGGCCCCTGTGAAAGCCCCGCGGACGTGGCCGAAGAGTTCGCTTTCCATCAGACTCTCGGGCAGAGCACCGCAGTTCAGCGCAACGAAACGTCCCTGTGATCTGGGTCCTTCTGCATGGATGGCGCGAGCCAGGCGTTCCTTGCCGACTCCGGTCTCCCCCTCAATCAGCACCGTGGTGTCGCTCCGCACCACCCGCGGCACCGTATTCATGAACGTCGCCATGCCGGGGCTTTCGGAAACGAAATCCGCGAGTCGCGGTTCCGCCAGCGGCTGCGGGACGAAGAAGCTCTTCTGCGTCATCCGCCGCCGTTTTTCCAGCAAGGTCTCGATCACGTCGCGCACCTGATCGACCGCCAGGCCGACAAACAGGAGCGTGTCACAACCCATGGCGATGAGCCGCGCATGCTCCTTGGGATCGGTGCTGTCCGACAGCACAACCACTGAAGGCGAATCGGGATGATTCTGCAACTGCTTCATCTTGTCGGCCAGCGGATTCGGCAGAAGGGACCGGCTGATGATCACCACATCGGCGGGCTCGCGAACAATCCGTTCCCAGAGGCTTTTGCGCTCCCGCGGTACCTCGACAAGGATGTCCGGCCGCGCCAGCCGCCGGAGGAGTCGTTGGCGCAGCGCGGAATCGTGGATCGCAAGGGTAACTCGTATGAGCACGACTCTTCCTCCGCACGAGGATGCTATCAGAACTTACCTTCTTATATTGGCCGTTCCATCGGATGTCAAGACCCGGTTTTCAGTGTTCTCCTTCGCGGCGACATACGGCGGAAGACCATTCCAAGTCTTTGCTGCTTAAGGTGATATGCAACCGTCGGAGGTTCATCTGCTCCGCGGCACGCTTTTTGCATATGGTAAGAGCTCATCCGCTCCGCGGCACGATTCATGCAACCTTCTATTATGTGCGAGGAGCCGTCGGGAAGGCTGACATCGGTGGAACGACGCTGAACGATGGCAAGACGCACATGGTGGATGCTGGTCGGCCGGGCGGCCTGGTTCGTTTTCGGACTGGCAGGACTGGTGTGCAGGTCAAAGGCGACCGGATGAAAGGAGCATGCCATGCTGTACTACGCGGTGATTTTCCTTCTTGTGGCCATCGTGGCCGGTGCCCTCGGTTTCGGCGGTATCGCGGGCACGGCGAGTTGGGTCGCCCAAGTCCTATTCGTTCTGTTCCTCGTGTTGTTTGTGGTTGCACTGGTGCGCGGCAGGCGGCTGGCGTAGTCGCCCGTTGAGATAGACATTTGCTTCATCATCAGGAGAAAACGTATGAGCAAGACATCAATTGCGTCGGTCGTCGTGGTGGCGTTGTCCCTCGTCATGACGGGGTGCAAGGAGAAGACGGCATCCGAAGAGACAGCCGATGCGATGAACGCGGCCGGGACGACCGTCAAGGAGGCTGTGCAGGATGGCGCCCAGGCCGTTGGCGATGCTGCTGACGCCACGGGCAACGCCGTCGGCAATGCCGTGGAGGCCACGGTCAGTGCCGTCGGCGATGCCGCGGAGGCTACGGGCGATGCCGTCGGCAATGCCGCGGAGGCCACGGGCAATGCCGTCGGCAATGCCGTGGAGGCCACCGTTGATTTCATTGGCAATGCCGCGGAGGCTACGGGCGATGCCGTCGGCAATGCCGCGGAAGCCACGGGCGATGCCGTCGACAATGCCGCGGAGGCCACGGGCGATGCCGTCGACAATGCCGCGGAGGCCACGGACAATGCCTTGGCAAGGCCGAGCGGGCTACAGGTGACTACTTGACCGTAAGGACGGAGGCGGTCATGGCCGCCCAGGAGCGCTCGCAACGAAGCGGCAGGAATTGCAGGACAAGGCCCACGGCCCATGGCGACCCCTCGTCGCCATCTGATCGGGAGCCGCATTCTGAACGAATGGAGTGAATCATGAACGCATGTCGCGCAGATGTATGGGGCATCCTGCTTCTCGCCTTGTTATGGGTGAGCGGCTACGGGCACGCGGCCGGAGCCGCTCCAAACGCACCGCCACCCACGCCGGTCCAGGAGGAGCCCGAGATTCTCACCGGTGGTCCGGTGCATGAGGCCTTTGCCGCGCCGGTGAGCTTGGAGGTTCAGGCGAGTCTGCTGGCCCCGAGCCAGCCGCCGGCGAACATCGAAGAGGATCCGCCGTCAGACAGGCCGCAGGGCGAGTATTTCGTCTGGGTGCCTGGCTACTGGTCATGGGATGCTGGACGAAACGGCTATGTCTGGGTCAGCGCCTGCTGGCGAGTCCCGCCGCCGAAGATGTCCTGGGTGCCGGGCTATTGGAGCCGGGCGCCGAATGGTTGGGAGTGGGTGGCCGGGTATTGGGCACCCGCCGGCGTTCAGGAGATCGAGTATCTTCCCGCCCCACCCGCGTCTGACGACGTGCTTGCGATAGGTCAGGCACCGTCACTGAACCACACCTGGGTCCCGGGCTGCTGGTACTGGCATCAAGGCCAGTACGTCCGGCGTTCGGGTTATTGGTTGGCGGATTACGAGGGCTGGGTCTGGGTGCCTTCTCACTATCGCTGGACGCCGCGCGGTTACATTTTCGCCGCGGGGCACTGGGACTACGCCCTCGAAGCGCGTGGTGTTCTGTTTGCCCCGGTCTACTTCACGCCATCGATATACGCGCGAGCGGGGTTCAGGTACTCGCCGAGTATTGTCGTTGATCTGGGCCTGCTGACGTTGCATCTCTTTGCCTATCCGAGGTACGGCCACTACTACTTCGGCGACTACTACGACGACTCCTATGTCAGCATGGGCATCTACCCCCGTTCTGATCGACGTCGCAATCGTATGTGGTACGACCCGATTTATGAACATGACCGCTCTCGCTTCAGCCGAACACACCCTCGTTGGGAGGAAGAACAGCGGCAGGTATACGACCGCTACCGAGCCGACAAGAACCTCCGCCCGGCGAGGACGTATCGCGAGATGGAAATCCGCATGGCCAAGTTGCCGGAGGCGCAACGAAGGACTGTGCAGGCGGCCCAGCCGCTCACCGTCGTTGTCAACAACATCAGCGCCGTCAATGACACCGACAAGGCGGCAGCGCCGATGAGGTTCGAGAGAATCAACCCTGAAGCACGACGCGCCATCGCGAAACAGGTGACGGATGAAAACAAGTTCCGTGAAGAGCGGAAAGGCTGGGAGAGGGTAGCCTCGGCTCCGAAGGCGAGTCAACCGATAACGGCGGCCAAGGAGACAAGACCCCCCGTTGGCGTGCCCGGTGGGTCCACGGAACCGGTGACGCCTCCCAAAGAAGCGGGGCCTCCCGGCGTGACGCCGCCCAAAGAACCCAAGCCCGCCCCGGCCACGGACGAATCCAGGGCTCGGCCGACGCCGTCCGCAAAACGCGAGACTCGGTCAGTTGCCCCGCGCAAAGTCCCTGTGACTGAACCGGAACGGGTGAAGATTCCAGCCCCGCCCACTTCCAGCAGGGCCGCCGCCGAGAAGGTTCCCCCGTCTCGACCCGCCAACGAGGACAAGCACAAGGCCGCCCCCGCTCCGAAGGAGACGGGCAGCAAGGGCGCTCGCGACGGCAAGGGCAACGCCGACGACAAGGATTCACGCAAGGGCGATGGCAACAGCAAGGGCAGGAAATAGGCCGAGCGCCCGGCCGCCCACCGGATGAACCGCAGACCGTAGAGAAATCGTAACCGTTCACGGTTTTCTCGCCGTGCTTGGATGCACAGACATGCGGCATCTGACGGAAAAGAAACCACAGAGGCGCAGAGAGCACAGAGAAGAAAACGGAGAAAGACCGCC
>DHGK01000197.1:2468-3129 GCA_002402755.1 Planctomycetes bacterium UBA4800 | reverse complement strand
GCGCCGCGTAGAGCGAGCGCTGCGCGTCGAGGACTCCGAGGAAGCTGTCGATGCCTTTCGTGTAGCGCGCGTTCGAAAGGCGATGCGTCTCCGCGACGGCATCGACGAGCGCTTGCTGCGCCGCAAGCTGGTCTTCCACCGTGCCCCGGACGGCAAGCGCGTCCGCGACTTCCCTGAAGGCCGCCTGCACGGCCTTCTCGTACCTGGCCACGGCGATCTCCCGCTCCGCCTTCGTCACATCGAGCGCCGACCACGTGCGCATGTCGAAGATCGGCCACACGATCGCGCCGCCGTAGCTCCAGGCCTCCGAGCCCGATTCGAAGAGCCCCTTGAGCTCGTCGCTCGCCGTCCCGATCGCGCCCGTGAGCGAGATGCGCGGGAAGAACGCCGCACGGGCAACGCCGATGTTGGCGTTGGCGGCCCTGAGGCTGCGTTCCGCCTGAAGAACGTCCGGACGCAGGAGCAGCACCTCGGAGGACACGCCCGGAGAGACCTCCACGGGAGGCGTGACGCTGCCGAGGTCGGACGGCAGGAGCTCGTCCGGCACGGGAGCGCCCGCCAGAAGGCTCAGCGCGTTCTCCCCCTGCGCAGCGACTCGCGTGTAGAAGGCGATATCCACCCGCGCCGCCTCCACGCCCGTCTGCGCGCGGCGCAGATCGAG
>DHGK01000197.1:0-2339 GCA_002402755.1 Planctomycetes bacterium UBA4800 | reverse complement strand
GAGCGCGCGCTCCTTGAGGCTGCGAATGCGGCCGAAGAAATCGATCTCCCAGGAGCTGACGCCCAGGCTGACATCGTACCTCTCGATCTTCAACGCCTCTCCGAAACCCATGACGCCGCCCGGTATGCGCTGCTTGCTCCCCCCGGCGGACACATCGACCGCCGGCCAGAGCTCGCCCCGCGCGATGCCGTAGTACGCGCGCGCCCGCTCGACGTTCAGGGCGGCGGCTCTGAAATCGCGATTGCCGGCCAGCGCCATCTCGACGACTTTCGCGAGCCGTGCATCGGCAACGAACTCCCGCCACGCGAGATCGGTCGCCGGCGGCGCATCGCCTGCAGCCGCAGCGCCCTTGTAGGCGCCGCCGCTCGGCCAGGCGCCGGGAACCGGAGCCTCGGGCTTCTCGTAGTCCGGGGCCAGCGTGCAGCCGCCCGAGAAGGCGATCGCCGCGCCCAGCAGCAGCACAAGAGGTCTGTTCATGACTCAATTCCCCGACGGATCCGCCGCGGCCGCCCTGGCCGCTTCGGCCTGTCTGTGCTTCCTGGACATCCTGTAGATCAGCACGTAGAAGAGCGGCGCGAACAGGGTCACGAGGAAGGTCGAGGTCACGACGCCGCCCACGACCGTCGTGCCGATGGCCTTCTGCGCGCCCGCGCCCGCCCCGCCCGCGATCGCGAGCGGCAGGACGCCGAACCCGAAGGCGAGCGACGTCATGACGATCGGGCGCAGCCTGAGCTTCGCCCCCTCGAGCGTCGCCTCGATCAGCCCCATGCCCTGTTCCACCCGCGCCTTCGCGAACTGGACGATCAGAATCGCGTTCTTGGTCGTCAGGCCGAGCGTCGCCAGAATGCCGATCTGGAAGTAGACGTCGTTGGGGAGCCCCCGGAAGGACGAGGCGATCACGCCGCCGATGACGCCGAGCGGCAGGGACAGCAGGATCGAGATCGGAATCGGCCAGCTCTCGTACAGCGCCGCGAGACACAAGAAGATGACGAAGATCGAGAAGGCGTAGAGCGGGGCGGCCTGGGCGCCGGCCTGCCGTTCCTGGTAGGAAAGCCCCGTCCAGTCGAAGCCGATCCCTTGCGGCAGCTTCTCGACGAAGCTCTCCATGGCCTGCATGGCCTCGCCGGAGCTTCTCCCCGGCGCGGGCTCGCCCCAGATGTTGACCGAGGGGAACCCGTTGAAGCGGTCGAGCTTCGGAGCGCCCGTCGTCCAGCGGCCGGAGGCGAAGGATGAGAAGGGGACCATGTCGCCCGTGAGATTGCGCACGTAGAGCCGCTCCAGGTCTCCCGGCAGCATGCGGTAGGGAGCGTCCGCCTGGGCATACACCCGCTTCACGCGCCCGCCTTGAATGAAGTCGTTGACGTACGCGCTGCCGAAGGCCGCCGAGATCGTCGTCTGGATCGAGGTGATCGGCGCGCCCAGGGCGCCGGCCTTCTCCCAGTCGACATCGATCCGGTACTCGGGCACATCCTCCAGGCCGTTGAGGCGGACGTTGACCATCCGCCCGTCTTGCCCGGCCATGTCGAGAAGCTGCGTGCGCGCCGCCATCAGGGCGTCGTGGCCCAGGCCGCCGCAGTCGAGCAGTTGGAAATCGAATCCCTTGGCCTGCCCGAGCTCGATGACCGCGGGCGGCGGGAACGCGAACACCAGGGCGTTCCGGATCCGGGAGAAGGCCCCCATCGCCCGCTGCGCGATGGCGAGGGCCTTCAGGTCCGGGCGATCGCGCAGGTCCCAGTCCCTGAGCTTCACGAACGACAGGCCCACGTTCTGCCCCCGCCCGGCGAACCCGATGCCGGACACCGTCATGCAGGACTCGACCGCCTCCTTCTCGCGCTCGAGGAAATGCTCCCTGACGCTGTCCAAGACCCTGTCGGTCTGCTCGAGCGTCNNGTGGGCATCCGCTGGAACAGGTATCCCATCGCCGCGACGATGATGATGAAGAGGATCAGGTAGGGCGTTTTCCGGGAGAGCGACTGCCCGACGAGCCGCATGTACAGGTCCCTGGCCCGGAAGAAGAAACTGTCGAACCACCGGAAGAACGGCCGCAGGAGCCACACTCCTCCCTCCGCCGGCCGGTGCCCCTTGGCCACGGGCTTGAGAAGGGACGCGCACAGAACCGGCGTCAGGATCAAGGCCACCGCCACCGAGAGGAGCATCGCCGCGATGATGGTCACCGAGAACTGGCGGTAGATGACGCCCGTCGACCCGGTGAAGAACGCCATGGGGCCGAAGACCGCCGAGAGCACGAGGCCGATGCCGATGAGGGCGCTCGTGATCTGGTCCATGGACTTGCGAGTGGCCTCGCGGGGGGAGAGCCCCTCCTCGCTCATGATCCGCTC
>DHGK01000226.1:4558-9707 GCA_002402755.1 Planctomycetes bacterium UBA4800 | reverse complement strand
CGATGTCCTTCCGGAGCGCGGCCGCGCTCGCCTCGGCCATGCCTTCCCTGTACGCTTTCCACATCCGCTTGTCGTAGAACTCTTTCGTGAAGATCTCGGCCTTCGGCATACGCTCCTCCCGGCTCAGCGGGCGCCCATATCGTTCGGCCTTCTCAGCGGCCGAATTTCCGCCGCAGGAACGCCGCCGGATCCGCGGCCGTCGCCAGGTCGATCAGGAACTCGACGGCCTGGTCGTGATCCCGGAACTTGCGGATGTCCTTGCCGTACGCCGTCCAGTTGAGCCGCTTGCGGGTGAAGAACTGCCGGATCGCAGCAATCTGCTTCTGAAGCGTCGCCGCACTGACCTTGGCCTTGCCCTCGGCCTTACCCTCTCTATGCGCCTTCCACATCCACTTGTCATAAAACGCTTCCGTGAAGATCTCGGCCTTCGGCATACGCTCCTCCCGGCTCAGCAGGCGCTGCAGCCGCCTCCTTGCAGGGGCGGGCAGCGCGTGGGCACTCACGTAATGATAAAGGACGATCCGAATCTGATCCAGTTCCGGCGATTTCCAGTACGGCCTCATGGCCTCCAGTGCGGCCGTGATCTCGGCCANNGGCGCCGCGAGCGCCCTGCCGTTGAGCCGCACCGCATCCACGAGCTGGAAACGAAACTCGGGCACCATGTCGCGGAAACGCCGCCCATCCTGGGTCACATCGGCGAGCCGCCGGGCGCCCGTCCACCTCCGCGCTCCCGTGTAGAACACGATCGGCAGCACGAGCGGCCAGCGGAAGTCCTTCCCGGCGCGCACCTTGGCCGGAACCGCCGCCTTGTGATCCTGCCGGATCGCGTGCATGTAATCCAGGAGCCGCACCGGCATCTCGAAATCGACCGCGCTCTGGTGCTCGATGAGGAGCACCAGGTGCTTGCCGGGCTTCCTGTACGGCACCTTCCAGAGGATGTCGCGCTCGCCCTTGCGCAGATCCTCGGAAACGAACACGCGATCGTCCACCGCCGCCCTCTCGAAATCGAGGGCGTCCCCCAAGCCGCGCAAATCCGCGAACTCGCGCACGAACTCGACGAGCAGCCGCGTGTGCCGGAAGATGGCGACGAGCGCGTTGCCCTTGAACTCCCGCACGTAGCGGGGTTTTCGCTTCCGGCCCACATTCCCTCCTCGATCGCCGAAGGCAGGCTCCGGCCGTCCCATCGCGGCGCCCCCCTCTCGGCGAGCCGGCGGCAGGCGCCGCGCGCATCCGTGATACCGCACGGCCGGCGCGCGCGCCAGCATCGGCTCGCCGGGCGCGGCGTTCTCCGTCACCGCGATGGAAATATATTTCCTGAGGGTATCGGGGCCTGGGCGCGCGAACACGCCCGGACGCGAGCGAACGGCAAAAACACAACGCTCCGCGGACATGTCGCCTCGCCCTTGCCGCGGGAGTACAATTCTCGTACCGTAACAAGCCGGCTTCATTGCCAGGGAGAAATCATGCGCACCGTGTTCGAGCTGCCGTTCGTTCTCGCGGCGATAGCCGCTCTCCTTCCGGCACCCGCCGCGCTCCGGGCCGCCGACTCGGCGACCATCGTGAGCCCCGCCGGCGCCTCGGTGCTCGAGCGCCTCGCCGCCGCCGAGGTCAGACGCTACGTCTACGTGCGCACGGGCGCGCTCCTGCCCCTCGCGCCGGCGCTCCCCGCCGCGGGCGATGCGATCGTCGTCGCCGCCAAGGACAACGCCGCCGTGTCCGGTCTCGATGCCGGCGCGGTGGACCTGAAGCCGCAGGAGTTCCTCCTGAAAACGGTCAAGAGCGGCGACCGCACGATCCTCCTCGTCGCGGGCGGCGACGCGGCGGGGACGCTCTACGGCGCCTATCGCTTCGCCGAGCTTCTCGGCGTCCGCTTCCATCTCCACGGCGACACGATTCCGGACGAGAAGATCCCGTTCGCGCTCCCGGCCGCCGGCGAGAGGGCGCGGCCGCTCTTCGAGCTGCGCGGCATCCAGCCCTTCCACGATTTCCCCGAGGGGCCGGACTGGTGGAGCCTGGACGGCTACAAGGCCGTCCTGGCCCAGCTTCCCAAGCTTGGCATGAACTTCTTCGGGCTGCACACCTACCCGGAGGGCGGCGTCGGCCCGGAGCCCCTGACCTGGATCGGCCTTGCCGAGGATGCGAACCCCGACGGCACGGTGCGCTTCAGCTACCCCGCGCGCCACTTCACGACCGTCAACGGCACGTGGGGCTACAACGCCAAGCCGACCGATGCGTACAGCTTCGGCGCCGCGGCGCTCTTCACGCGCAACGACTACGGCCCCGAGTACATGCGCGACCGGACGCCCTGGCCGCGCTCGCCCCGGGATTCGAACGAGCTCTTCAACGACATGGGCGCGTTCCTGCGCGAGGCGCTCACGTTCGCGCGGGGGCTCGCGATCAAGACCTGCCTGGGCACCGAGTTGCCGCTCACGGTCCCGACGCCGGTCAAGAACCGCCTGAAGGAGCAGGGCAAGGACCCCGCCGACCCGGCGGTCGTGCAGCAGCTCTACGAGGGGCTGTTCACGCGCATCGCACGGACCCATCCGCTCGACTACTACTGGTTCTGGACTCACGAAGGCTGGACGTGGAGCGGCGTCGGCGACGCCGAGGTCGCGGCGACATTCAAGGATCTGGACGCCGCCATCGCCGCCGCCAGGAACGTGAAGGCGCCCTTCACGCTCGCCACCTGCGGCTGGGTGCTCGGGCCGCCCAAGGACAGGGCGCAGTTCGACAAGGTGCTCCCCAAGGAGATGCCGCTCTCGTGCATCAGCCGGAACGTGGGCTTCGCCTTCGTCGAGCGCGGCTTTCGGGAGATCAAGGGCAGGCCCGCGTGGTCGATCCCGTGGCTCGAGGACGACCCCGGCCTGACGATTCCGCAGCTCTGGGTCGGCCGCATGCGCCGCGATGCGGCGGACTCGCTCGCCTACGGATGCACGGGTCTGATGGGCATTCACTGGCGGACGCGAATTCTCGCCCCGAACGTCTCGGCGCTCGCCAAGGCCGCCTGGGACCAGCGCGGCTGGAATCCCGACTTCGGCAAGCCCCCCGCCCCGCCGGCGCCGAAGCCCTTCGTCGAGGGTGCCGAGGGCGGCAACGCCGCGGCCTTCCCCGGCAACGCCATCGACGACACCGACGAGGACGCCGTCTACCAGACCGTGCGCTACGATGTTCGCGCGTACCGGCTGAAGGTCCCGGCCGGCGCCTGTGACGTGACGCTCAAGTTCTGCGAGCCGCACTACAAGGAAGCCGGGAAGCGCGTCTTCGGCGTGAAGCTCCAGGGCGCGCAGGTGATCGAGGGCCTCGATATCTTCGCCAAGGTCGGTCAGAACAAGGCCCTCGACCTCGTCTTCAAGGATGTCAAGGCGCCCGGCGGCATCCTCGCCATCGAGTTCACGTACGAGGTCGAGTACCCGAGCATCGCCGGCATCGCGGTCGCGAGCGCCGCCGGCGGCGCGCCCTTCGCGCGCAAGATCAACTGCGGCGGCCCGGCCTTCAAGGACTACGAGGCCGACTTCCCGCCGGCGCCGGCCGACAGCCGGCCGCGCGATCTGCCCTGCGCGGACTTCTACGCCGACTGGGCGGCGGCGGAGTTCGGGCCGGGGGCCGCGGAGGAGATCGGCGCCCTCTTCGCATCGATCGACGGCCTCAAGGGGTCGGGCGAGAGCGCGGAGCATGCCAGACTCCCGCGTCCGGCAACGTGGGTCGACGGCCCGGGCGGCATCACTCCCGACGCGACCCCGTGGGAGGAAGTGCAGAAGCGCTACACGTTCGTCAAGGTCATGGAGGCCCTGCGGCCGCACGTCCGGGGCGCCGGCAACCTGGAGCGCTTCGACTATTGGCTCAACCACTTCAGGTACCTGCGCGCGACCGGCAAGGTCAACTGCGTCTGGGCGCGGTTCAACGCGGCCATGGCGAAGGCCAAGGAGGAGAAGGACGAGGCCGCGCGGAAGAAGCTCGCCGCGGAGACGGCGCTGCCGATCCGCGTCGAGCTCGTCGCGGCCGTGGCGGACGCGCATCTCCACCTCCTCTCGGCGGTTTCGACGATGGGCTGCATCGGCAACGTCACGAACTGGCAGCAGCACATCCTGCCGCGCCTTCTGGAGGGCCCGGGCGCCGAGCTCGAGCAGATCCTCGGCGCGCCGCTCCCGCCCGAGGCGCAGCCCGCGCGCGCCTACGCCGGTCCGCCGCGGCTCCTCGTTCCCGAGGTCAGGACGAGCGTCAACGCCGGCGAGGCGCTCAACGTCACGGCGATCGTCCTCGGCCCCGCGGTCCGCGAGCTCGGCCTCTTCTACCGCCCGCTCGGCCGGGGCGGGTTCGTGCGGCAGGCGTTCTCGCCCCTCGGGCGCGGCGTCTACAAGGCGGTCTTGCCCGCCCGCATGATCGAGGACGACTTCGAGTATCACGTCGAGTGCCTGCCGGAGAGCGGGGCGGCGCTCAGGTTCCCGGCGGCGGCGCCGGCGGTCACGCAAACGGTGGTCGTGATGCGGCCGGAGTAGGCCCGTGAACCATCGCGAGCGCGTCGCCGCGGTCCTCGACTATCGGGCGTACGACGCACTGCCGATCGTCCACTTCGGCTTCTGGCGGGCGACGCTCGCCAAGTGGCGCGACGAGGGCTATGTCAGCGCCGAGGAGGCGGCGGCCTGGACCGACGAGAGCGCCGCCGACAAGTCGATCGCGAGGAAGCTCGGCTTCGACTTCAACTGGAACTGCACGTTCCACGTCGCCGCCGGCCTCTTCCCCCCCTTCGAGCGCATGGTGCTGCGGGAGCACCCCGACGGCACCATGGAGGTGCGCGACACGAGCGGCGTCACGGTGAGGGAGAAGCGCGGCGTCACATCGATTCCCGCGGAGATCGACCACCTTCTCAAGGACCGCGCGAGCTGGGAAGCACACTACCTGCCGCGCCTTCGCTACTCGCCCGATCGCGTCCACCTCTGCCCGAAGAACGAGGGAACGCCCTATGCGCCGCTCATCCCGGCGGGCGTCGAGTACCTCCGGAGCCCGAGCCGCGCGGAGCCGGCGGGCCTTCACTGCGGGAGCCTCCTCGGCGAGATCAGGAACTGGCTCGGCCTCGCGGGCCTGAGCTACCTTGCGGCCGACGACGAGCCGCTCCTCGGCGAGATGATCGACACGGTCGGCGAGCTCTCAT
>DHGK01000226.1:4104-4497 GCA_002402755.1 Planctomycetes bacterium UBA4800 | reverse complement strand
GCGGGCCCCCACTACCGGCGCATCACGGGGCTCCTTCGCGAGCACGGCGTCACGATCGTCTCGGTCGACTGCGACGGGCGGATCGACGCGTTGATCCCGGCGTGGATCGAGAACGGCGTCAACACGATGTTCCCGATCGAGGTCGGCGTCTGGGGCGGGAGCATCGCGCCCTGGCGCGCGAAGTACGGGCGGGCGCTTCGGGGCGTCGGCGGGGTCGACAAGCGCGTCTTCGCCAGGGACTTCGCCGCGGTCGACGCCGAGATCGAGCGCCTGAAGCCGCTCGTCGCGCTCGGCGGCTACATTCCGTGCCCGGACCATCGCCTCGCGACCGACGCCGTGTGGGACAACGTGCGCTACTACTGCGACCGCATGCGCGCGGTGTTCGCATAGCGC
>DHGK01000226.1:3471-4068 GCA_002402755.1 Planctomycetes bacterium UBA4800 | reverse complement strand
CAGGGCCTCCTCGATCTTGATCCGCTCCTGCGCCGTCGTGTCGCGGTCGCGAATGGTCACGGTGTTGTCCTGGATCGTCTGGCCGTCGACGGTGATGCAGTACGGCGTTCCGGCCTCGTCGTGCCGCGCGTAGCGCCGGCCGATGGCGTGCTGCTCGTCGTAGCGGGAGTTGATGCCGGCCCGGAAGAACTCCTCCACGATCTCGCGCGCCTTCTCCGGCATGCCGTCCTTCTTGACGAGCGGGAAGACGCCGACCTTGATCGGCGCGAGGCGCGGGTGGAGCTTGAGCACCGTCCGGACGACGGGCTCGCCCTTGGCGTCCTTGCGCGTCTCCTCGCTGTAGGCGTCGATCAGGTAGACGAGTGTTCCGCGCGTGGCGCCGCCCGAGGGCTCGATCACGTAGGGCGTGAAGCGGTAGGGCGGCTTGCCGGTCGCGGGGTCGTTGCGGGCCGAATCGGTGTAGACGAGGTGCTGGCCCGAGGCCTCGGCGTGCTTCTTCAGGTCGTAGTCGGTGCGGTTGGCGATGCCCTCCAGCTCCCCGAAGCCCCACGGGTACTCGTACTCGATGTCGTAGCAGTCCTTGGCGTAGTGGGCGAG
>DHGK01000226.1:0-3415 GCA_002402755.1 Planctomycetes bacterium UBA4800 | reverse complement strand
GGCTCGCAGAAGAACTCGATCTCCATCTGCTCGAACTCGCACGAGCGGAAGGTGAAGTGCTCGACGGTGACCTCGTTCCTGAAGGCCTTGCCCATCTGCGCGATGCCGAAGGGGATCTTCATGCTCACGGAGTTGAGGCAGTTCTGGAACTGGACGAACATGCCCTGCGCGGTCTCGGGGCGCAGGTAGACGGTCGACCTGGCGAGGGTCGTCTCGATCAGCGCGCGCAGCTCCGGCTTCGATTTCTCCTTGTTGGCGAGGAAGGCGTCGACGACCTCGGTCAGGGGGTCGACCGAGCCCAGAAACGACCGGAACATGAGGTTGAACGTGCGCTCCTCGCTCAGGAACGGGCAGTTGAAGCCCGGCGTCACGTAGCCGCGGTACGGGATCTCGACATCGGGCCCGCCGTCGAACCCCGCGAGCACGATCTTGCCCGCTTGTCCGCCCGCCGGCGGCGTCACTTCCTTGGCGTGCAGGACGACGTCCTTGTCCCTGACCTCGACCTTGGCGCCCGGCGCGTGCTGGGTCTTCACGGCCTCGGCCCACAGCTTGGCCATGGCCTTGTCGGGGGCGTGCATGACAAGCCGGCCATCGCTCTCGACCTCGACGGGGCCGGCCTTGTCGGTCCGGAAGCGTTCCTTCGACAGCTTGCAGTCGACCAGCGGATCGGAGAAGCCGGCCACGTGCCCCGATGCGCGCCATACATCAGGATGCATTATGATCGACGACTCCAGGCCCATGACGTTCTCGCGGCTGTGAACGACGTCGCGCCACCACTCGTTCATCAGGTTCCGCTTGAGCTCGACGCCCAGGGGGCCGTAGTCGTAGGCCGACTTCAACCCGCCATAAATTTCCGAAGACTGAAACACAAACCCGCGCCGCTTGCACAGCGACACGACCTTCTGCATCAGCTCCTCGCCCGGCTCCCTGGTTTCTTTCGCGCTGCCCATGCTCGTTCCCGCGGTCAAATCCGCACTTTCCCCGGCGCCCCGCCCCCGGGCCCGTCCCAGGCGGCGGCAAGAGGACCGGCGGAAGCCCCAACTCTATCAGATTATCGGCCGGCGAGGAAGCCGAAGCTGAGGGCGCTTCGAGGCTTTCTGCAAACGCGGATGTTCATGTTGTTCCCCCGCACACCACGGCGCCGGCGCACCCCGATGCCGAAATCCCCCTGTTGTCTATTGCTTATGGGCCGGTCGTGTCTCACCATGGTAGCGGTACACGGATGAGCAGGAGGAATCATGCCGAGAAAGGGGGCTCTACTCCCCGTCGTGTTGTCGGCAACCCTCTGCATGGGGGAGACGATCCAGGTCCCCTACGACTATACGACCGTTCAGGCCGCAATCGATGCCGCTGTCGAGGGTGACACGGTGGTCGTGGCGCCCGGCGAGTACGCGATCACGGAACCGATCACGTTTCGCGGCAAAGGTATCACCGTCCGCGGCGAGGGAGGACCCGAGGCGACCAGGATTCGGATGGCGGATATCCCGGCCGAGCCGCAGCGTGCGAGCGTCGTGATCTTCGAGAACGGCGAGACGAAGGCCTCGTTGCTTGAGGGCGTCACCCTGACGGGAGGAACGGGAACAGGCGGCGATTGGAACGACGGCGGCGGCGTGTTCTGTGCCGGTTCGTCCCCGACGCTGATCGAATGCACGATCGCGGAGAACAGCGCCTTGGTCTTCGGTGCCGGCGGCGGCGTGTGGTGCTATGATTCCTCTCCAACCCTGATCAACTGCACGATCTCCGGTAACACGGCGCAGGGCGGCGGCGGCATAGCGACCTTCGGGGAGTCCGCCCCGGTGCTGACCAACTGCACGATTTCGGAGAACTGGGTGTGGGATCACGGCGGCGGCGTGTGGTGCTGTGCGTCCGCGATGACGCTCATCGACTGCACGATCTCCGGCAATCACGGCTGGCCGGGCGGCGGCGTATCCTGTTTTCGCTCCTCCTCGTTGACGCTCGTCAACTGTGCGATCGCAGGAAACTCCACGTACTGCCATGACGTTGTGGGCGGGGGCGGCGTGTGCTGCTACGAGTCCAGCCCGATGTTCATCAACTGCACGATCACGGAGAACAGGACGGAAGAAGACGATTTCTTCGGCGCCGGCGGAATCGCCTGCCTGGATGCATCGCCGACACTGAGCAACTGCACGATCACAAGGAATACGGTGTCCGAGATATCGAGCGGCGCCGGGGGCGTGTACTGCGCGGGCGACTCATGTCCGGCGCTGACCAACTGCATCGTCTGGGAGAACGGCGGACGGTCTCTTGCAGGGTTGCCCCAGGTGCGTTATTCGTGCATCGAGGGCGCGGAGGTCTTTCCGGGAGAGGGTAACATCAACGCCGATCCCCTTTTCGTCGGAGATGGCGACATCCGTCTTCAGCGCGGCTCGCCGTGCATCGATGCCGGCACCTTCGAGGGAGCCCCGACTGCGGACATCGCGGGGAATGCGAGGCCTTGCGGCCTCGCCGTTGACATGGGCGCATTCGAGTACTGCCCTGCCATCCGGCTTGCTCTCAGTCACGCACTCGTTGCCGAATGCGCCCCCGCCCGCGTCTTCGTGAACCTCACGACCGGGCACCCCGTGCAAGCATTCTCGTTCGGTGTCGCCCATGATTCTGCCGTGGTCACGCTCACCGCAATCGATATCGTGAATTGCCCCGCTGTGCAGGCTCTCAACGGCGGCGAGGGACCGGACTACTTCGGCGTGTGTCTCAGCGCCGGAACCGGCGACTGCCCGCCGGACATCCCCGCGGGCGGAACGGTCTACTGCCTCGGCGCACAAACGCAATCGAGTACGATGACAATCCCGCCGGGAGCCGATCAGCCGATCACCCGCCTGACGTACGCGGCGGTCCCAGGCAACGGCAACGGCACCGAATCGACTCTTGCCATTGTCGGTTGTCTCGGCGACCACGTACCCGTGGAAGTGATCGTCGCGATCAATGATGTCCCCCGGATCCCGGACGCGGCCGGAGGCTTGCTGACGGTCGAGGCTCCGGAATGCAGATTCATCCGCGGTGATGCCAACGGGGATCGCCGGCTGGACATCGCGGATGTCATGAGCGTGCTCATCTATCTTTTTGACGGCCGGCGCGGTCCGCTGCGGTGCCAGGATGCCGGCGACGCGAACGATGACGGCCGTCTCAACATCGCCGATCCCGTGCGAATCCTCGCTCGTCTCTTCCTGGATGGCGCGCCTCTCGACCCGCCGTATCCTGCCTGCGGGCCGGACCCAACGCTGGACAGGCTGGAATGCGGCGTGAGCACCTGCCAGTAATGGACGCGTTTACCGCCGTCAGGGTCGGTGAGTCCCTGAACCGCGCCATCACGCGCAGTGCGGCACCGACAGGCTCTCCTGCCACGACGTTCCGGCGCCTCAGTTCGCGGAAACTCCGTCCCAGCCCGCGATTCTGG
>DHGK01000198.1 GCA_002402755.1 Planctomycetes bacterium UBA4800 | reverse complement strand
CCGCACCTCGCCGCGGAGACCATCGAGGCGCGCATCGGTTACCTGCGGAACGCGGCCTACGCGGCCCACGCGCGCAACGAGATCGAACGCGTCGTGGAGGATACCTACGCCGACGAGGGATATCCGGACGCGCGCGTGACCGCCGAGGAGAAGCTCGCGGACGCGGCGGAACCGCGCGCGCGCGTGGCGGTGACGCTCGTCCTGCGCGCGCGGCCCGGCCCGCGCACCGTCGTGCGCGACATCGTCATCCGGGGCAACACCCGCACGGCGGAGGGGCTCATCCTGGCCCGCATGACGCTCGCGCCGGGCGACCTGTACTGCGGCACCGCGGTGCGCCGCAGCTTCCGGCGCCTCTTCTCGACGGGGCTCTTCTCGTCGGTGGATATCCGCCTCTCCCCCGCGGCCGCGCCGGACGAGGGCGGCGGCGCGGCGCAGCGCGACCTGATCGTGGAGGTCGCGGAGGCGCCCACCCTGGAGTACTTCTTCGAGCTCGGCTATGGATCGTACGACCTGGTGCGGGCCAAGGCCGGCGTCAGGAAGAAGAACCTGCTTGGCAACGGACTGGCCGCGCGCGCCGAGATCATGGGCTCCGTGCGCGGCGCGGAGACGACCCTGGGCCTGACCGTGCCCTGGCTTTTCAGGAGCGAGTGGAGCGCGGACCTCCCCGTCACCTTCCTGTACCGGGAGGAGCCATCCTACACGATCATGGAGGGCGCCACGCGGCTCAAGCTGTCGCGCGAGCTGGCACCGGATCTCGAGGGCGGCGCCACGTACCGATTCAGCCTCTCGCGCATCGAGAAATCCGACGCCATCGAACTGCACGACGAGCAGTCCGACCTGCGCCTGGGAGCCGCCGGGCCGTTCCTCTCGTACGACTCGCGCGACGACTTCTTCACGCCGGCCAGCGGCGCCCGCGTGCGCCTGTTCGGGGAGCTCGGCGCGCCGGCGCTCGGCGGCGAGATCGACTTCTGGCACGCGGGCGTCACCGCGGCCGGCTTCCTCGAAGTCCTCGCCGGCACCGTGGTGGGCGCCCGCGCGCAGCACGAGTGGATCGTGCCGTTCGACGGCACCGGCCGCATCCCCATCCAGGAGCGGCTCTTCAACGGCGGGGAGAACTCCGTGCGCAGCTTCACGCAGTCGGAGCTCGGTCCCCGGGACTCCGGCGGGACGCCCGTCGGCGGCGAGGTCCGCACGACACTCACCCTTGAGCTCAGGCAGCGCGTGTACGGCCACCTCTCTGCCGCCGTCTTTGGCGATTACGGCAACGTCGCCATCTCCGGGGCAAGGCCGTTCGAGGGGTTCCGGACCGCCGTGGGCGGCGGCCTGCGCTACAACCTGCCGATCGGTCCCCTGCGCCTGGACGTGGGCGTCAACCCGCGCCCCCGCGCGGACGAGGACGCGTACGTCATCCACTTCGCGGTGGGCATGCCGTTCTGAGCGGGAGCTCGGCGCGAGGGGGACGCGCGCACGCGGCGCCTGACGGCGACGATGATCTCGGGCTGGAGGCCGGAGGCCCGAGGCGGTAGGCTGGAGGTCTCGGGCGGCGACGTCCGCAGTCCCCGGATTGCATTCACGCGAGGTGTCTGCCATGCATGCGTTCTACGCCGTTGCAGCGTGCGTCCTTCTCTGCGGCGCGCAGGAGCCCGATATCGCCAAGCGCGCGGCCGCCGCGAAGGCCTGGGGCGACGATCTCCTGCGGGACGATGCGTGGCGCCCGTGGGGCGAGGGCTTCGCGCGCGAGGGAAACACGCTCGTGTGCGACAACGCCGGCGCCGCCGGCGCCCAACGCGGCGCGTCCCAGACCGTCGTCCTCGACCAGACTGCGCCGGCGCCGATTCGCGCCGTCGCCTGGTCGCGCGCCGAGAACGTCGGCGGCGGCCCGGACAGCGACTACTCGCTGTATCTCGATCTCCTCTACGCCGACGGGACTCCGCTCTGGGGCCAGACGGCCGCCTTCTCCGCGGGCTCGCACGACTGGGAGCGCCGCGAGGTCGTCGTCTTCCCCGACAAACCGGTCAAGTCCCTGAGCTTTCACCTCCTGCTCCGCCGCCACTCCGGGAAGGCGTTCTTCCGCGATCCGGAGCTCAGGCAGGCCGCGGCACCGGAGGGCTTCATCAGCTTCGACGGCGTTCCCGTGACGCTCGCCGGCCCGGCGCGCGAGGGCCTGCAGCTTCGCGATGTCGCCGGGGGCTCGGACTTCGTGCGCGCCGGCACGGGCACGACGCTCGGCGTCGCCGTGACGGTCGCCGAGGAGTCGACCGGCGGCGCGCGCATCGCGGACGTCGTCCTGCGCGACACGACCGGCAAGGACCGCGCGCTCACGCTCGTCTACGCGGTGCCGTTCGACGCGGCCGAGTGGCTCGCCGACCCCCGCCGCCGCGAAAAGATCGAGCGCCCGCGCGAGTACGCGGACGCATCGCGCTTCGCGGCGGGCGCCAACGGACGGCTCTCGCGGTACCCTTTCGGCGCGGCCGCGAACGCCGCGCGCGGCCTCGCGCTCGGCCTCGACCCCGAGCACCCCGTCTTCTTCCGCGTCGGGTTCAACTCCGGCGCGGGCGAGCTTTTCCTCGCCTGCGACATCGGGCTTGCGCCCGAGAAGAACGAGGCACGCGTCCGGATCGTCCGCTTCGAGTTCGCGCCGGCGTGGGGCTTCCGCGCCGCGCTCGCCGAGTACTACCGGCTCTTTCCGAACGCGTTCCGCTCGCGCACGCCCGTCCAGGGCGTCTGGATGCCGTTCGCGAAGATCAGCGCCGTCAAGGGCTGGGAGGATTTCGGCTTCGCCTTCAAGGAGGGCAACAACGAGACCCAATGGGACGATGCGCACGGCATCATCACCTTCCGCTACACGGAGCCCATGACCTGGTGGATGCCGATGCCGAAGCACCTGCCCCGCACGCTCGCGGCCGCGGCGGCGGAGGCCGAACGCCTCGCCCGCGAGGGCGCGCCGAACCTGCGATCCCAGGCGCGATCGCTGCTCGCAAGCGGCTACCACGATGCGCACGGGAAGCTCATCGCGCGGCTCCTCGACACGCCCTGGTGCGACGGCGCCGTGTGGAGCATGAACTCGATGCCCGGCATCGCCGGCGAGGCGACCGACTTCAACCTCAAGTGGAACCCGTCCGTCAAGGAGTCCCTCTACGGCCCCGGCCGCAAGGGCGACCTGGACGGGGAGTACATCGACTCGAGCGAGGGCTACGTGACCGGCGAGCTCGACTTCCGGCGCGCGCACTTCGCGGCGGCGCGCACCCCGCTCGTCTTCGCGACGGACACGCGCGCCCCCGCGATCTTCCGCGGGCTCATCGCCTTCGAGTACGCCCGCGCCATCGCCGCCGACGTCCACGGCATGGGCAAGCTCATGATGGCCAACGCGACCCCCGACCGCCTCTTCTGGCTCGCGCCGCTCCTCGATGTCATGGGAACGGAAACCAACTGGAATCCCGGGGGGGCGTGGCGGCCCATGCGCGATGCCGACCTCCTCTACCGCCGGGCCGTCTGCGGCCCCAAGCCCTTCTGCTTCCTCATGAACACCGACTTCGATGCCTTCGGCCCCGACCGCGTCGAGCGCTACATGCGGCGATGCCTGGCCTACGGCATGTTCCCGGGGTTCTTCAGCGCCGACGCCTCGACCGGGCACTACTTCTCGCGGCCGGAGCTGTACGAACGCGACCGCCCGCTCTTCAAGACGTACGTGCCGCTCTGCAAGCTCCTGGCGGAGGCGGGCTGGGAGCCCATCACGAACGCGCGATCGAGCGTCCCCCACGTCCACGTCGAGCGCTTCGGCGAGCGCC
>DHGK01000238.1 GCA_002402755.1 Planctomycetes bacterium UBA4800 | reverse complement strand
TACTTGTGGCCGCCGGAGAAGCCGACGACCTCGTGGGGGAAGACGGGCCCGAGCAGGACGACGAGGTCGTGCTCGAAGACCAGGCGGTTGACCGCCACGCGCACGTCCATGGAGAAGCGGCCGCCCGTGAGCTCGGCGATGCGGCGCTCGGGAATCGTCCCCGCGAGGGCGAACGTCGCGGGGTCGAGCCACGCGTGGGCGCGGATCGCGACGTCGCGGTAGGCGCCCGCGCGTTCGGCGGGCGAGAGGCCGAACCAGCGCCACAGCTCCTCGTCCGGCGGCACGGGGTGCGTTCCGAGCGCCGCGAGAAACGTGAGCTGCGCGCCGCGCGGCGCGAGCTCGGCGACGATGCGCCGGAACAGGAACGGCAGCGGGCAGCTCCGCGTCGCGTCCGGCACGACGAAGAGAATGCGCTTCGCCGCGAAGCGCGCATCGGCGAACGCGGCGGCCAGGACCTGCCCGAGCTGCGCCTCGGTGAGACTGCGGCGGTCGGCGACGGCCTGTGTCAGCATGCGTACCTCACGTGCGCCAGGGCGGCGTCTCCGGGAGAACCTTCAGAAACTCCTCGATCCGCGCGTCCTCGTAGGCGCCGGCGTACGTCCCCGCGAAGAAGCGCTCGGCGGCCTCCTCGAAGAAGCGCTCCCAGGAGACATCCTCGTGCCCGGGGACGATGGGGTAGAAGAGCGCCCCGACGGCTCGCCCGGCGCTCAGGTCGCCGGGGGCGTCGCCGATCATGAGGATCTTCCCGGGCGGGTACTTGCCGCCCGCGGCGAGGGTCAGGTGCTCCTTCTTGCTGCCGAGCTCCTGCCCGGCGATGGCGCGCGCGTAGCCGTCGATCCGATGCTCGCGCCATTCCCTGGCGAGCGCCTCGCCGGGCGTCGCGGACACGACCACGATGTCGGCGCGCGGGGCGAGCTTCTCCAGGCTCTCGCGGACGAAAGGGAACGGCGGGACGCCGCGCACGATCTCGCCTATGGAGCGGTTGACGGCCTCCGACCACGCCAGCGCGCGCGCGAGCACCGGGTCGCCGGTTTTGCGCGCCTCGGCCTGGAGGGCCGGGTTGCCGAGCCTGGTCTCCCGCTGGATCCAGGCGCGGAGCGTCGGGACGTCGGGCGGCGTGATGCCCCGCCGCACGACCTCCGGGCGCGCCGCGAGCAGGTCGAAGACCATGGTGAGGCCGGGGAAGCGGTTGACGCCGCGGTTGATCGAGTACAGGTTGACGAACTCGGCGGCCTCGCGCGCGAACTTCGAAGCGGCCTGGAGATCCCAGTGGTTGATGATGTTCGGGATGAAGCACTCCTTGTGCTTGATCTCCATGGTGTCGAAGGCGCACCCGTCCGAGTCGACGCCCACGAAGAACTCGCGGGCGGGCGCGAGGTCGCGCAGGAGGTGTGCCGGGTCGCTCATGGTCGCGGTTCCTTGCGTGGCGGGCGGCGAACGGGCGGCCGGCGCCGCGGGAGCCGCCGCGCGGCTCCCGCGACCTCCGCCTCCACCGGCTTGGCACCACTAACGTACGTGGGGCGCGCGGCGATGTCAAGCGAACGGCGGTGCGCGCGCGGCGTCCTCGCGCGGAGGCCGCGCCCTTGACACGCGTGTTCCGCGTACCCGACGATGCATCCCGGAGCGCGCGGGCTCCCGGGAGGCAACGCATGCGCAGGTGGTTCGTCCTCGTCGTCATCGTCGTGTCGAGCGCGGCGCCGGCGGCCGAGCTCGGCATGGACGCCCTCGCCGGCCGGCCGGCCGACATCGCGTCGAGCGCCTACGAGTACCGCGCGGATCGCGCCCCCGCGGAGAACCCGCCCGAGGGCTGGATCCTGGTCATCCAGCGCGCGAACCTCCCGTACGACAGGCCGATCGACGTGCGCGCACCCGCCGTCAAGAAGATTCTCTGCGGCCTTCTGTGGGAGGAAGTGCGGCCCGTCCGGCAGGTCGAGCTCGCGTGGCCGTCCGGGGCCGCGCGCCGGCCCGCGCCCGCCGACATCGAGCTCGCGTACTTCGACGGCACGGACGAGAGCGCGCACACGTGGTGGAACCCGCGCGCCATCAAGGACGCGGGCCCGCCGCGCGTCGAGGCGGACGGCCTGACGTACGTCTTCGCGCTGCCCGGCGACACCTGGGGCATCGTCGCGAGCGTGCGCGGCGCGGCCGATGCGGCGGCCTTCGATGTCCCCGCGATGCGCGTCTACGGGCCCGATGTCTGGAAGAAGCTGGACATCGAGATCGAGTGGGGCTTCCAGGCGGGGACGGAGGAGCTTTCGTACGACGGCCGCATCGATGCCTACGACGGCATCATCGGCGCCGTCCGGCCGCTGCCGTGCGACGCCGGCACGCGCATGGCCGGCGCGCGCGAGTGGCGCTCGGCCGCGCAGGGCGGGGAGCGCCGCGGCATCGCGCTGAGCCTGCTCTCCATCGGCGCCTCGTGCTGGCGGCGCGTCTGGCCCTACGACGCGCAGTCCGAGGACGTCGCGCGCACGATCGTGACCGTGGCGACCGCCTCCGGCGCGTTCTCGTTCCTCGCGGCGGACCTGGAGGCGGGCCCGATCCTCGCGCCGGAATACGGCTTCTTCGTGCGCCGCACGTCCGCGCCCGCGCCCGCGGAGGCTCCGCCGGCGCCGGCGCGCGCGGCGCCGCCCATGCATCTCCTCCGCGAGGCGATGGATTCGATTCCCGGCGTTCCGCGAGTCCGCGGCTGGGCGACCAACGTCATCCCGTGGTTCGGCGTGAACGCCTCGAACGAGCCGGGACGCGCCGGGAGCCTGACGGTGCCCGCGCGCTCGGCGGCCATGCATCCGCTGCCGTCGCGCGACGTCGCCGCCTGCTGGCGCAGCCCGCTCGGCGGGCGCGTGCGGGTCGCGGGCCGCGTCGCGATGGGCGACGCCGCAGGCGGCAACGGCATCCTCTGGTCGGTCGCGCGCGACCGCGGCGCCGAGCGGGAGACGCCGGCGCGCGGGGAGCTCGGGACGGGCGGCGCATCGGACGTGCCGCCGGCGGGAGGCGCGCTCGATGTCGAGGTCGCCCCGGGCGATGTGCTGTCGCTGATCGTCGGCGCCAAGAACGGCGATCACTTCTGCGACACGACGATCGTTGCCTTCACGATCGCGGAGGAGGGCGGGTGCGCGCGGGTGTGGGACCTCGCCCGCGATGTCCTCGACGGCATCCACGAGGGCAACCCGCGCGCCGATGCGTTCGGCAACGCGGATGTGTGGAGCTTCGCTGCGGCCGATGCGGTCCGCGTCGCGCCGCCGCCGGCGCCGTCGGAGCCGCCCTTCGACAGGCGCTCGGCGGCGGCGACGGCGAGGGCCTTCGTGAAGGAACTCGAGGCGCGAGGGCTCTCGACGATCAGGCAGCGCGTGCGCGCGCATCCCGAGCAGACCTGGGAGGGGGCGGTCGCGGCGATGCACGGCGACGGGACGCCGCCGCCCATTCCCGCGCCGGAGTTCGCGCCGCCGATGGAGATCGATGTCCCCTGCGCGCGGCTCGCCGCGCAGTGGAAGCTCGGCGCGTGGCATCTCCTCCGCAGGGCGGCCAGGGGAAGCGACGGGACCTGGCGCTTCAACGATCACCCCTTCGGAATCCTGGCCTCCGAGACCTACATGATCCTGCGCGCGCTCGACCTTCAGGGCATGCACAAGGAAGCCGGCGACGGCCTCGAGCAGTGGCTGCGCCTGCCCCTCGAGCCGAGGGTCGTTCCCGGGCAGGGCGGGCACCACCCCTGGGCGCGGCCCGACCGGCCGCTCGGCCACTTCTCCGACGGCAGGGGCTGTCTCACGCACGCCGAGGGCCCGGCGGGCGCCGGCGGGCACATGGACGGCGTTCACTGCATGGGGCCGGGCGCGATCGTGTTCGCGCTGGCCGAGCACTTCAGCCTGACGGGCGACCTGGCGTGGCTCGCGAAGCACGCCCCGCGCATGAAGGCCAACGCGCAATGGATCCTGCGCCAGCGGCAGCTCCTCGCGGCCATCCTCCCCGGCGGGGAGCGCCTCCGGTCGAAGGGGCTGCAGCCGGCGCACGTCGTCACGCCCGACAGCCTGTGCATGCACATGCAGTTCTACGAGACGGAGGCGTACTACTGGCTCGCCGTCGCGCGCACGGCGGAGATGCTCGCCCTCCTCGATCCGGCGGAAGGCGCCGCGCTCTCGGCCGAGGCCGAGGCCTATCGCGGGGACCTCGTCAGGGCGGTCGAGCGCTCGATCGCGCTCACGCCCGTCGTCGCGGTGCGCGACGGCACGTACCGATCGTTCATTCCGTTCGCTCCCTACGTGCGCGGCTTTGCCGCCGGGGCCTGGGGATGGCGGCGCTGCCAGGGGCATGTCGGCGCGATCTACTGGGATACGGTGCAGTCGGCCGGCCCGCTGATCAGCCCGAGCGGCCTCCTGTCGCCGCACGACCCGCGCGTCCAGGGACATCTCGATGTCCTGGAAGACAGGCTGCTCCTGGAGAACACGAAGGTCAACGCCCGGACGAGCGGCTACGATCCCGAGACGCACTGGTTCTCGTGCGCGAGCTGGCAGTACCAGTGCGGCCTGGAGCGCCACGCGAACATCCATCTTGCAGCCGGCGACGCCCCGAACTTCATCCGTTCGATGCTCAACCAGTACGCGGTCGACATCATGCCGGGCGAGTACACGTTCCGGGAGCACACGACGGGCGGCCCGCCGGACAAGAGCTACGAGGAGGCCTGCTTCCTCGAGCGCTTCCGGCAGATGCTCGTCATGGAGGAGGGCGACACGCTGTGGCTGGCGCGGGCGGCGCCGCGCGCGTGGCTCGCGCAGGGGAAGACGATCGCCGTCCGCAATGCGCCCACGCATTTCGGCGTCGTCGACTACGCGATCGAGTCGGATGCCGACAACGGCAGGATCGCCGCCGCCATCGCCGTGCCCGCGCGCACGCCGCCCGCGGCGGTGATGCTGCGGGTGCGCCATCCTCGCGCCGCACCGATCAGGAGCGTCACGGTCGACGGGAAGCCGTGGAACGACGTCGACCGCGCCGCAGAGGCGGTGCGCCTGCGCGGGTGCGCCGGCAGCGTGCGCGTGGTCGTGACCTACTAGCCGCCCGCGCAGTCCGCGTCTTCGGGCTCCGGCGCCGGGCCGCCGCCGAAGAGGAAGCGCAGGAGGAAGATCGC
>DHGK01000023.1:666-7486 GCA_002402755.1 Planctomycetes bacterium UBA4800 | reverse complement strand
CGCGATCACGCGAACGGGCGGCCCGTTCGCGGCGGCCCGCGTCGCGAGCGCCGCGCCGCACGCGTAACAGCGTCCCCACGCGGGCATGGTGCGGTACCCGCACTCGGGGCAGCGGACGGCGCCTTCGCCGAGGGAACCGGGCGGCGCAATCGGCTCCTCTTCCGCGCCGAGGACCGGCGCGGGAGTCAGAGCGACGTCATCGCCGACCTTCTCCACCGCGACGTCATCGATCCAGAGGCGGCCGGGCGCCATGAGGCCGAAGCTCGGGCAGGACCCGTCCTTCTTCTCTTCGACCTCGCCCACGTACGTGAGGCGCGTCCAGCCGAAGGTCCCGTTCTTGCCGAGCGGGAGATACGCCCCCGCGAACATGAACTCCGTGGTCTGGTTCCAGAGCCCCGTCCCGATGTCGAGGCCTCGCAGGTAGGCGGTGATCCGGTAGCGGCCGGGCTCGAGAACCAGCCCCTGCGGCCACGCGCGGATCTTCGGCCCGCTCCCGCCGATGATGAGGAGCGAATGTGCGCCCGTGCGCGCGAGGTCCGAGACGCGGAACTCGCACTCCCCTTCGTACATCCACCCGGACCAGCGCGCGAAGACGTGTCCCCAGCGGTCCCGCTCCATGGGCTCCTCGAACGAGGGGTCGGGAACGAGGTTCTCGGCGGCGCGCGCGGGCGCCGGCGCCGCGCCGATCGCGCAGAGCGCGGCGATGGAACACGCGATTCGCATGGTCGTCCTCCTTTCACTCACCAGCCGGGCGCGGGGCGGATCCGGGCGGCGAGGGGTTCCAGGCGCAGGACATCAAGGCCAGGAAGAGCACCCGCCCGACCATCCGCATGGTTCCTCCCATGTCGATCTCGGAACAGAGCCCGGCACCCTTCCGGAAGCGCTAATCAGCCGGCGGCAGCGGCACTTGCTGCCAGCCTTCAGTGCCGAACCGAAGGTCCCGTTCCACGAATTCCCAGACCACCGCCCGCTTGCCCTTCACCAGGGCGGGCCGGCGCGCCAACTGCTGGCGCACCAGCGTCGAGGCGCCGCCGTCACTGACGACACTGCTCACACTGAAGCCCAGATGGCGCGCCAGATGCGCCACGAAGCCGCCGCTTCCCGGCGCATCCCGCTCGAAGATTCGCAAGAAGCTGTCGCCCAGCACCAGCACCGGCGAGTTCGCGTCGTCCGCGTAGAGCCGCCCGGTTTCCACATCGACCACCTGCGTGCAGTTCATCCGCTGCGGCTCGAAGAGCCGCTCCACCTGCGGCGCCCGGATCATTCGGAGCACGTCGCCGTAGCGCTGGACGGGGGCCGGTCTGGTCTGGTACTTCGTCGATCCCTTCTCGACCCAGCCCAGTTCGAGAAGCCGTTTCGCAGCCGCCTCGGCCGCCAGCTCCATGCCCTCGGGCGACCAGTGGCTGTCCTGCGCGAGGTAGTATGCGGGACTGCCGGCCGTCCGCTTCGCTCGCTCGTAGACTTCGAAGAGATCGAGTATCTCGATGCCCGCCCGCCTCAATCTCGCCAGAACGTCCCTGGTTGCGGTATTGACCGGGCCGCCCTCGCCGCCCGCGCGGCGCGCGAGCATCTCCGAATAGACGCTCGCCTTGTTCGGCGCCGGCATCACAAGGAGCCGGATGCCGCGTTTCGCCAGATCATCACGAAACGAAACGATGGCGTCGAACACGTTTCCTTGTGCCTGTTCGCCTTCGGGCGACCATGGCTCGACGAGGTACTCGACCGCGGGACGATAGAAGAACCAGCCGCCGCGCCCCAGCACCGCGTTGTCGCCGGCGTCCTCGAAGATGACGAAGCGGGCCCACTGCATCCAGGGCCGAACCAACTGTCCGATGCGACAGGCGTTCTCCAGACTGCTCTCGAGATTCCTGAGATCGGCGCCGGTCGGCCTTCGCCGGAAGAGCTCGGCAATCTGCGGCGAATCGCCCCGGCGCCATTCAACGACGAGCTGGCTCGGAGCGACCAGCGCGATCATCGCCGCGAAGATAACGCTCAGACAGATGCCTGGGGAGCAACGTGCCGCCACCGGCGCACTCCTAGAACTGGAAATACAGAAACGAGCGGAACGACTGCGCGAACATCGTCATCAGCGCCAACGCAAACAAAACGACCAGCACCGGAATCCCGGCCCAACCGAGCCGGCGCGTCCAATCATATCCCTGCACCGGCTGGAACGTCAGCACGGCGCACAGCGCCATCAGGATCAGATGGCCGCGCGTGTAGATCACGGCGCTCAAGAGCGCCGAGCCGCCCCGGGCCGGCTGCGGGATAAACATGACCGCCAGTATCCTCCCGGCGTCGGCCAGGTCAGTCGCGCGGAAGACGACCCATCCAATGGTGACCAGGAGAAAGGTCGCCAGAGTCCGGAGCGGCGCCGGCAGGAAGGCATGGAGCGCCGGTCGACCGAAGAATCGCTCGACGACCAGCCAGAGTCCGTGCCAGGCGCCCCAGACTATGAAGGTCCAGCCGGCGCCGTGCCACAGGCCGCACAGGAGGAACACGATCATCAGATTGAGATAGGTGCGGCCCTTCCCGGAGCGGCTGCCGCCCAGCGGAATGTACAGGTAGTCACGCAGCCAGCTCGACAGGGAGATGTGCCAGCGGCGCCAGAAGTCGCCGAAGCTCTCCGCCCGATACGGGGCGTCGAAATTCCGCGCGCACTCGAAGCCGAACATCAGCCCCAGGCCGATGGCCATCTCCGAATAGGCCGAGAAATCGAAGTACAACTGGAACGAGTACGCCAGGGCGCCGAACCACGCGTCCATGGTCCCCGGCGACGCGGCGGCAAAGACCGCGTCCGCCACCCGGGCGACACCGTCGGCCAGCAGGATCTTCTTGGCGAACCCGAGCATGAACAGGGCCACACCCCGCGAGAACGCGCTGCGCGTGTGCTCGCGATGCGCGAGCTGGTCCGCGAAGACCGGCGCCGTCTCGCCCTTGGCGTCGATCGTGCCGTATCGCTGGATCGGGCCGGACAGGAGCTGGGGGAAGAACGAGACGTAGCAGGCGAAATCGAGAAGCGAACGAGCCGGCGGCGACCGGTCCCTGTAGACATCCACGACATAGCTTACGGCCTTGAACGTGTAGAAGGAGATTCCGACCGGAAAGACGATGCGCAGGATCGGCAAGGCGTCACCGCCCGAAAGACGCAGAAGGCTGTTGAGGTTGCTCTCCAAGAACGCCGCATACTTGAAGAGGCCCAGGACCGCAAGATCCAGGGCGATGGCGCCCGCGGTCGCAGCCAGCCGGCCCCCGCGCGTGCAACCGCCGGCGATGACACGAGACAACGCGTAATTCGCAACGGTCATGCCGAGCAGAAGCGCCGTGAGCCACGGGCAGATCCACCCATAGAACACGTAGCCGGCGATCAACAGCAGGACATTGCGGGCGGCGAGCCGCCGCGCCGGCAGCGCATGATAGAGCGCCAGCAGCACCGGCAGGAAATAGAACAGGAAGACATGCGAACTGAACGCCATGGTCTACCGCGCGGCCCGGTTTGTCCACAGCGCCCAGTAGACCGGCTCTTCCGTCTGCCCGAAGTACCTGTTGATGATCCCGCCCATGTAGTGGTCGTCGATCGGGACCTCCATCGCCATGCGATGCACGTCGCCGGCGCGGAATTGCCTGAGATTGCCCCCGATCCGCCCGGCGCGTGCGTCGGCCGCCGCGTCTCGGGGCTTGGCGGGATTGTACTGGCCGACGTAGATCACGTCCTTGCCGACCTGGCCGCGATGGACGGCGAGGACCCTGTACTGCATCACGTGGGCGTAGTCGTACATGGGATCGTTTCGAATCTCGCCGGGGATCTCCAGCAGCTCCGCGGTGACTTCCACGCTCCCGAGGCTGGTTACCTGAAGATCGGCGCCGGTGTCCGGCTTCTTCGCGCACGAGACGGACAGCGACAGGACACCAAAGAACACGGAACGGAGGCACCCCGCACGGTGACGCATCATTTCGCCTCTCCATCGGCATAGGTCCAGCACGGCTCCCACCCATCCGCGAGCTTGAGCACCGGCGCCTCTTTGGCATCGGGATGCACTTTTCGCAGGTCCGCGCTGGGACCGCCGATCGCGGGGGCATCGGCCATGCGCATCACGCAGATCGGCGCTCCGGCCCCTTCGGACCCGCCCCCATCCTGCGCACATCGCGTGAAGAGGACGTACTTCGCGTCGGGGGACAGCGCGCCGCCGTAGATGTGACAGCCGTCCTCGCCATAGATCATTCTCGCCTCCCTGCCCTCGCCGTCGCTCCTCCAGAGCTGTGTGAATCCATAGCCGTGCTGACCGGCCGGACGCGACGAGTAGATGATGTGCGTGGAGTCGGGAAACCAGTCCGGCGTGCAGCTTTGGAATTCCTGTACGATGGTCAGCTCGCCCGTCTCGGCGTGCATCCGAACGACGGTCCACATGATCCTCGCGTTGGCGACGCCGCAGAACCATTGACCATCGGGCGACCAGAAGAGTTGCTGGTAGATTCCCTTTCGCGGGAACTGCCTGAGCAGCTCCCTGGTATCGAGATCGATGATCTGAATCCCCTGCATCGTCAGGCAGGCGATCTTCTTTCCATCCGGCGACCACGACGCCCAGGGGTACTCCTTGTCGGCCCCGACCCGGACCGGGGCGGAACCGTCGCGTGCCGCGATCATCAGTTCCCCCTGAAAGCCCCACAGATCGTGGTGGATCACGGTGCCCTTTGCGAAGCGGCGGTAGAGCAGCCGCGTGCCGTCGGGGGAGAACCGGGGGCCGCCTTCCTCATGGTCCGGAGTGTTCGTGATGTTGCGCCGCTGCGCTCCGTTGGGACGCATCACGAAGAGGTCCCATGTCCCGTTCTCGGTGCTGCGCGCCGCGTAGACGATCCATCCTTTCGCGGCAACCTCTCCGGCAAGCTGCGCGACGCGGGGATCATCGGCGGCAAAGGCCGCAGACGCGAGCAGCACCCCCTGCGTCGCGGCGAAGAGCAGGATCATTCGTTGCATCATCTGTCACCCGGGAGCCGGCCGCTGTACAGCGACCATCCGATCCAGCCCCCTTCCTTGTCGCTGCCCAGCGTCCTTTTCTCATCGCCGCGGCGCTCGCAGACCTTCACGAACCAGGCGTGCGTCCCGAAGGTGATTTCCCGCACGCCGGCGACCGTGAACGATCCTCCATCGACATCGAACATGGGCCGGAGGTCGCCTTCTCGGATGCCCGGTCCGTAGTTGAAAACGCCGAGGATCTCGGTCCGGCCTCCCCCGCTCGTTCGAAAGCGCACGCCCGCCCCCTCGTGCTTCACGCCCAGAGCCCACAGGTCGCCGCCCTCGTTGCGGACCAGGCCCTCGTCGCTGGTCCCCTCAGGGTTGAGCTGGCGCGCCCAGAGCTTCTGGCCCTTCTTCTGGAGGTGAATGCTCGAGGGCGTGTCGGTCGCGAAGATGTCGCCCCCGCCCGCGCCGATGATCCGCACGCCGCAGCTCTCCACCACCATCGTGCGCGCCGCCGATCGATTCTCGACGACCACCGGCGGGCCGCCGAAGGAGTCGATGCTCTGGAACTTAACGACCGGCGCCGACCGGTCGTCGATAATGAGCTTCCCGCCCTTGCCGCCGAGGATCCTCCCGAAACCGAGGCCCAGGACGTGACGCACCGAGCCGTGGACACGGACCTCGCCGTCCACGTTGTACCAATTGGGATCGGGGCCGCCCACCCCGCGGAGGTAGACCGTCGTGGCGCCGGATGCTGCGGCGGCGTCGATCGCCGTCTGGATGGCGGCCGTGTCGTCCTTCTTGTCGCCCGCGACCGCCCCGTGGTCGTTGGCGCAGATCCACCTCTTCGAGTCCGTCTCCCAGGGCAGCTCGGGCTCGTGCCGGATCTCCAACCCGAGCGATGTGCCCGGTGAGTCGTCGAAGAGTCTCTTCACGGGGTGGGAGATGTACTCTGCCACATCGGGCCCCGCCGCATCCCCGGCAGGAGACTTGCTCGCGATCGCCGTCGTGAATCCGCGCGTCTTCACGTCACGCGCGTAGAGGACGCTCTCGTTGAGGATCGCCGGCCCCTCGGCGCCTGCCGCCGCGGTGAACCTGCCGCCGACGAGGGCGATCACGCCGCCCCAGTGTCCCCAGTTATTGGGGACGAGGCAACGGATGGCGATCGGGACGTTCTCGACCGTCAGATCCTCCACGCCGACGGCGTTGGCGCTGACGACGAGCCCCTCTGTCCGGCAGTTCCGGATGGTCACCCTCGACAGGGTCTCGCCCCAGATCCACTGGGAGAGGATCCCCGTGTCGAAGCCCTCGATGACTGCGTCCTGGATGAGGTTCGGGCCGCTCTGGTCGAGGAACCCCGCGTTGATCCCGATCTTGCCCTTTCCGATCACGCGCACGTTCCGGAGGATGCCGCTGTTCGTCGCGTACCAGCGGATCCCGTCGGTGCCCGGATTGTCGCCGGCATCGATGGTGAGGTTGCGGACGTTCCTCATGAACCAATCCGCCGAAGTGGGTCCCTTCTCGTTCGGGTGGGTGCGAAGGACGGAGTTGCAGTCCTCGGCCCCGTCGTCCAGGCGGATGATGGCGCCGTCCCGCGACTCGCCGTAGATCCAGGGGCCGAGTGCGTTCTTCACCACCAGCGTGCGCGTGACGCGATAGACGCCGTTCGGGATCAGGAGCACGCGAGTCGTCTTCCCGCCGATCCCGCAGCTCGCGTCGACGGCTTTCTGGAGCGCCTCGGTGTCGTCCGCCTTCCCGTCGCCCTTCGCGCCGAACTCCGATCGGACGTCGATCACGGCGAGGTCCCGGGGGAAGGCGATCTCGGTCCTGTCCGCCGCCATCGCGCGCGGGCAAACGATACAG
>DHGK01000023.1:0-622 GCA_002402755.1 Planctomycetes bacterium UBA4800 | reverse complement strand
GGCGGCGAGGCCCCGCGGGCCGACCACGTAGATCGGGCTCTCGCCGAGCGGGACGGGAAGGCTTCCCGTGCGGACCGGATCGAAGGGCACGAAGCGCCGCGTCCCGAATATGTCGAAGAAGGCGAGCCCCTTCTCGTTGTTGATGCGGACGTAGGCGTAGGGCGACGGGCTCCAGGCGACGATCGTGTCCTCTCCCGCGGCCTCATCGGTGAAAACCACGGCGTAGACTTCGGGGCCGAGCGCGTCGTTCCGGACCCAGCGCTTGCCTTCCAGGAGCCGGGTCATCACGGCGAAGGCGTGGTAGGCGTACTTCGGCGAGAGATCGGCGCGCACGAGGCCCACCATGTCCGCCTGGTCGAACTGCCGCGCGCCGCCGTCCTTGAGGGTCCACCAGAAGACCTTCTCGATCCTGCGCGAGGCGATGGCGAGCACGTGGAAGCGAACGAGCAAGTCGGCCTGCCTGAGCTCCGACGTGCCGTACGGGTGGATGTGGGAGTTCCAGCAGATCTCGGTGATCCAGCACGGCTTCGGCGTCCCGAACTTCGCCATCGCCTTGACGAGCTCCTCGGTCTGCTCGAGGAACGTCATGCGGACGAGCGGGTACTCGGCGGTGAGGTCGTGC
>DHGK01000025.1 GCA_002402755.1 Planctomycetes bacterium UBA4800 | reverse complement strand
GACGTGTACAGGAGCAGGCCGCGGTTGCGGCCAGGCAGGATGCGGTCGCGGAAGGCATTAGCGAGGCGGCTATCAAACTGGTTCAATCTGCGATGGCGAGCCCGGACGTTGGCAACTCCATCAACATGACGGTATAGAAATCGCCGGATACTCCGGAAGAGTTCCCATGCCTGAGGGTGATCCTTGCCCTCAGGCATGGTCTGTTAAGGCGGTCTGTCGATGGTAAGCGTCCGGTAGACCCCATCTTCTCCTGAAAGCCAATCCGTGGGAGAATACCGCCATGGTTTCAGCATTGAGGAGATGAGGCATGGCGGCGAGGACATTTCGGGATGGGGCGAGTCGTGAGGCATTTTGGCGGGAGCATGTGGCGCGTTGGGCATCGAGCGGGCAATCCATCGCGGGATACTGCAGGGCGCGGGATCTGAGCGAAGGGTGTTTTCATTACTGGAAGAGCGCACGGAATCGTCGGGAGGCGCGCCGTGCAGCGGATGCCGCACGTCCGGCCTTTGCGGAAGTGCAGGTCGCCGTGAGCTCCACGGCGCCCATCGAGATCGCGTTTGACGGGGGGTGCCGGGTGCAGGTGCGTCCAGGGTTTGACGAGGAGACGCTGGCGCGGGTGCTCGCCGTGATGGAGCGAGGGGCATGTTGAGTGTCGGTCACCACGGCGGGGTGCGGGTGTTTTTGTGCCTGGAGCCGATGGACATGCGGCGCTCGTTTGATGGGCTGGCGGCGGCGGCCGAGCACGTGATGCGGCAGGACCCGTTGTCGGGGCACTTGTTTGTGTTTCGGGGGCGGCGGGGCGACCGGGTGAAGATTCTGTATTGGGCTCGGGACGGGTATGCGCTGTGGTACAAGCGCCTGGAGGCGGGCGTGGTGAAGTTCCCCGCGGGCTCGGGGACGAGCATCGAGGTGAGCGGGGCGGAGTTGGCCTGTATTCTGGAGGGGCTCGACCTGGCGCAGGCTCGGCGAAGTAAGCGGTATGCGCGAACCGAATCGGAAGTAATCGTGTAACGTTTGGCGTGATCGTGGGTATATACAGTAGCGATGTAGCGGAAGGAAGTATCAAGACCCATGAAGCCCGCCGACCTGCCCACTGATGTGACCCAATGCCATGCACTGATCGAGGAACTCTCGGCCACGGTTGAGGAGCAGCAGCGGGTGACGGCGCGGTTGCGGCAGCAGGTCGAGGTGTTGCTGAAGCGGCTGTACGGCCCGCGGGCCGAACGCATCGACCCGGCGCAACTGGTGTTGTTCGGCGAGGCGATGGCCGCGGCGCCGGAACAAGAGGAGGAAGCCCCTCCCGAGCCGGAAACGCCTGCCCCCGCGGCGAAGAAGGGCCACGGACGCAAGCCCCTGCCCAAAGACCTGCCGCGCCAACGCATCGTGCACGACGTGGCGGACGAAGAGAAGGTGTGTCCTGAGTGTGGAGCGGCCAAGAAACGCATCGGGGAAGAGGTGAGCGAGCAGCTCGAGTACGTGCCGGCGTCGGTTTTCATCCTCGAGCACGTGCGGCCCAAGTATGCGTGCCCGTGCTGCCAGGAACACGTGTCGGTGGCGGACAAGCCGGCCAAGGTCATCGACAAAGGCGTTCCCGGGCCGGGTCTGGTGGCGCACGTCCTCACGAGCAAGTACTGTGACCACCTGCCGCTGTACCGGCAGGAGTCCATGCTGGCGCGTCACGGCGTCGCGTTGTCGCGAAAGACGCTGTGCGGCTGGGTCATGGCGACAGCGGCCAGGTTGGAGCCGCTCGTCGAGGCGATGAAACGCGAGGTCCTCGCCTCGGCGGTGATTCACACCGACGACACGCCCGTGCGGGTGCGCGGCGATGACGGCCCGTTCACGGGCCGGTTCTGGGTGTACGTAGGGGACCGCGCCCATCCCTACACGGTGTACGACTACACGCCCAGCCGAAGACGGGACGGGCCGGCGGCGTTTCTTGATGGGTACAAAGGCTATCTGCAGGCCGACGCCTTCGGCGGGTACGACGGCATCTACGCGAGCGGTGACGTGGTCGAGGTGGCATGTTGGGTCCACGCCCGGCGCAAGTTCCACGACGCGCGCTCGACGGACTCGGCCCGCGCCCACCGCATGCTCGCGTGGATTCGCCAACTGTACGACGTCGAGAAGGACGCCAGGAAGCTCGATGCCGAACAGCGCCGCGCGCTACGCCAGCAGAGGTCCAAACCCGTGCTCGAGGGTGATGGGGACCGTGAGGGCATTGAGCAATGGCTCATCGAACAACAGGCCCTGGCCCTGCCCAAGAGTCCCATTGGCGAAGCCGTCAACTACGCGCTCAATAACTGGACCGCCCTCACCCGCTACCTCGACGACGGCATCCTCGCCATCGACAACAACGCCGCCGAACAGGCCCTGCGCGGCATCGCCATTGGCCGCAAGAACTGGCTGTTCCTCGGCTCAGACCGCGGAGGCCGCGCCGCCGCCGTCCACTTCACCCTCATCCAGAGCGCCAAACGCCACGGCATCGACCCCTTCGCCTACCTGCGCCACATCCTCCTGCGCATCACCACCGATCCCCCGGCCAACCTCCGCGACCTCCTCCCCGACCGCTGGAAAGCCGCCCTCGAATCCTGACCTCCGCCCTGCTGCGCCCCGTCCAAGGCACCTGTGCTTCACCGGACGCTTACTACGGATGCGCGTCGTCTCCCGCGTAGACCCAGAAGCGTCCCGTGAACGGGCCGTCCTTGCCGT
>DHGK01000115.1 GCA_002402755.1 Planctomycetes bacterium UBA4800 | reverse complement strand
GTGACTGTCCCCGGAATCTCCGGTCCCCGGAATCTCCGCCGCCCCGGAATCTCCGTCGCTCAGTACAGCGTGAAATTCGGCCCCGTGCCGAGCGGCGCCGGCGGCTCGGGCTTGCGGCCGCGCTCGTTCTTGTAGATCGAGACGCGCGTCATGTCGCGGCTCGTGAGCATGATGTCGGGAACGCCGTCGCCGGTGAAGTCGCCCGTGAGGACGAGCCGCTCCTCGCCCGCGCGGTCGTCCTTCTCGTCCATTGCCAGCGTCGCGACGCATCGCCCGGCGCCATCGTAGAGGGTCCTGGGCTGGGCGATGACGATCTCGCCCACGCCATCCCCCGTCCAGTCGACCAGCGCGTGGTGGCGGGCGTAGTCGGTCATGATCCTGGCGCGCACCTCGCCGCCTTCGTCGATCACCCAGAGCGGCCCCTGGCCCCACGCGCGGTGGTCGATGTCCACGGCAAGCTGGACGCCCGGAAGATCGGCGCAGATGCGGCCCACGTCGACCGACTCGAAGTGCTCGCCCGCCAGCTCCCAGATCGGCCGGCCGTTCCCGTCGACGAGCGCGATGGCGTTCGCGCCGCACAACGTCAGGACGAAGCGAAACTCATCCGGGGTCTTGCCCGCGCGCACGAGACGAAAGCAATCGCAGTGTCCTCGGCTCTGATCCACCTTCCGCGACTTGAAGACCCAGCGGACCGAGCCGTCCGAGTTCAGCATCGCGTACCCCGCCGCGATCTCGTCGCGCCCGTCGCCGTCCAGGTCGATCGGCACCGGCTGGTGCGCCGTCCGGTAGCCGCCCGGATTCTCGACCGTCCAGAGCTGCCGGCCGTCGCGGTCGAAGGCCCAGATCTGCGTGTAGCGCGTCTTGACCAGCACGTCGGCGGCGCGGGGGCCGCCCGAGAGATTCGCGAAGACGAGGCAGTCGGTGGCGTCCGGCGGCAGCGGGAACCGCCGCCGCTCCCGCCCGGTCGCGCCGTCCAGCTCGACCAGGAAACCCTTCGTGCACAGCACGACCTCGTTGCGCCCGTCGCCGTCCCAGTCGTGGATCTGGCACGCGACATCGTGATGGAGCTGCTTGCGTCCCGTCTTCGGATCGCCCCAGCGCCAGAGAACGCTCCCGTCGAGTTTCTGCGCGACCGCGGCGCTCGTGTAGTGAACGTCGTTCCGATCGACGTTGCGGGCGCTGACGATGTCGACGGCGCCGTCGCCGTCCAGGTCCCCCGCCACGACCCACGCGCCCGAGTACTCGGGTTCCAGCACGACAACACGCCAGGGCTTGACGAGAGGCACGGCGGCATCGCCGGGAGCGGCTTCGGCAAGAGGCGCAAACGCCGCCACGAGGAGCAGAACAGGAAGGGCTCGCATGTTCGTCGTGTTCAGCATGCGCTCCATCTTCTCACAATCGCGATCCGAGGCAAGCGCGGGAGGATACCGAGGACAGTCACCGGCAGCCTGCCGGAGTCACGACGGCCGCCGTTCCTTCACGACCATGCGGACGGCGGCCTCGCGCGGGTCCGGTTGCGCCCGCATGGTCTCGCGCAGGCCGGGCAGCAGTCTCGCCGCCGCGCGGTTCATCCGGTCCTTCAGCTCGCAATACGGATCGGCGCACGCAAGCTCCCGCCGGATGATGCGGTGAATGCGCTGTCCCATCACGGGCGGAGAGCCTTGCCACTCGGCATCGGCGATCTCGCGAAGGAGCTTACGCAGCAGCGTCTCCCCGCGCGCGGAATCCTCCGCCGTGAACGCGACGGCCTCCGCCGCCTGGCGCACGAAGCAGGGAACGCATTCGATCTCGGTCTTCATTAAGCTCTCTGGAGGGCCGGCACAAACGACGGGAGGACGCACGAGAGATCGCCGCTCGCGCATTGACCACCCGCGATTCTATTCGGGCGCCGCAACGCCATCAATCGACGGCCGGATTCCGGCGGTTATAATCGGTGACTGTCCCCGGATAAAGATAATCGGTGACTGTCCCCGGATAAAGACGAAAGGATGACGCCATGGTGTCGCAAGAACGCAGGACTCGACGCAGCTTCCCGCGCATCGCGGCCGGCATCGCGGGCGCCGTGCTGGCGCTCGGCGCGCCGGCGCGCGGCGCTCCCGAGCCGATTGCCGGCGAGACGCCGCACTTCTGGTATCGCGCGCAGCCGGCGGGCATGTACATCGACTCGCAGCGCGGCAGCAAGGCGTTCGGCTGGGCGGACGGGAAGATCCTCCTCTCGGAGGACAACGGACGCACATGGCCGCACGGCGTCGCGTTTCCCGACGCGTCGCTGATCACGTTCAGCCACATCCTGAAGAACGGCAACGTTCTCTTCGCCACGAGCGCGAAGCTCTACCTCAGCACCGATGGCCTGGCGACGTACCGGGAGATCGCGGTGAAGACCCGGGACGGCGCGGACTACGTTCCGCACGCGCCCAAGAATCCCGCGCTCCCCGGCTGGTACTTCCACACGCTCCCGGGCGTCGTGTCGTGGGACGTGCACGGGACGGAGATGATGGTGTGGGGCAACTACTGCAACGTCATCGGCGGAGCGGCTCCGGTCAACATCTACTACTCGACGGACGGCGGGCGCACGGTGAAGATCGCCTACACGTTCGGACAGAATCCCTTCTTCGGCGACGACGGCTCGGAGGGCGGCGGCAAGGGCGGGACGCTGCTCGGCGATCCCGGGAATCCGGTCCTCGCGCGCCACGTGCACGCGGTCGCGTACAACCCCGCCGAGGATGCGTTCTATGCCTGCACGGGAGATCTGAGCCGCGGCCTCGGCCACGAGTGCCACTGGCTGAAAGGAACGTACGACGCGCAGAAGGACGCGTGGAGCTGGAAGGTCATCATCTCGGACGTCTCCAACTCGCGGTACAAGTGCGGCGGCATCAACTTCGTCGACGGGAAGGTCTACTGGATCAGCGATTCGAACGGCCCCGAGCCCTACGATCGCGGCGTCTTCCGCTGCGATCCCGCGGACCTGACCGCGATCGAGAAGCACACGCTGCTCTTCAACCCCGAGGTCGAATCCGGGAACATGATCATCCAGGACGGCGTGATCATCGCCTCGCACTGCGCCCCCGCCTCGCCGCTCGGCACCGGCTTCATCGTCTCGACCGACATGGGAAAGACGTGGGCCCAGTACGACCTCAAGGAGTTCGGCAAGCGCTCGCCGACCCGATTCCACGAGAAGAACGCCGAGGGCTGGTTCCGGGTCGACCTGAGGACGGGCTGGGTCAAGCAGGCCGACGTGATCTTCATCAAGCCCAAGCCGTAGGTTATCCGGGGACAGTCACCGAATACCCCCGCGGGCGCGCACGGCTTGATGCTTCGGTTGTTCGCATTCACCCGTAGAATCGCTCATGGCCGGGTCCCGTGTCCGCACGAGGGACCCGACGCGGAAAGGCGTGCGACCCGGGCGAAAGGAGGTCGGATCATGCGGCAGGGGGCATGGAACGTGGTGCGTGTCGCCGTGATCGCGTGGGGATGCGCAGGCGCCGCACGGGCTCAGGGCGAACCCGACATCGTCTGGAGCGTCAGTCCGAAGGGGCCGCTCGAGCTCAAGGACGAGTTCGGCATCAAGGCGGCCGCCGTCGCGTGCGACGCCGCGGGACGCACGTACGTCCTCGGAGCCGCCGCGTGCCCGAAGGAGACGGAAGGCTGGTTTCTCGCGGCGCGCGATGCCGCCGGGAGCGAGCTCTGGCGCACCGAGATCCCCGCTGCGTGCTCCCCGTGCGCCGAATTACACCTCGATGCCGAGGGGGATTGCATCCTCGGGGGATCCGAGTGGGATGGCAGCCGGTCCATCGTCGTGCTCGCCAAGGTGGGCGACGATGGCGCCGCGCGCTGGTCGATCCTGCACGACGCCGGCGCGAACGCGGACCTGTGGCTCCAAGATCTGGCCGTGGCGCCCTCGGGATCGATCGCGGCGCTGTCCTCCTGCCGGGAGCACGGAGCTCCCGTCGCCGGCGCCCGCATCACCGCCTTCGACCCGCAGGGGAATCTCGCCTGGGAGGCGTCCTACGACGCCGGCACGGAATACGTCAACGAGATTCCCGTCGCCGTGACCACCGACGCCGCGGGCAACGTCTTCATCGCATCCGCGAGCAGCATCGCGCCCCAGGAATACGAGTACGCCATCGTCAAGTACGACCCATCGGGCGCCCGCCTTTGGGGCGCGCGTTATCGGCGGGAGGGGTATCGCATGGCGCTCCCCGTCGCCATCGCGGCCGCCCCGGATGGCGGCGCCATCGTGACCGGGACGCACATCGGCGACGACGGCGGGGCGATGGTGACCGTGCGGTGCGATGCGGCGGGAGGCGTGCGCTGGGCATCGGTCGTCGATGGAGCCGACGCCTCCGCGCTCGCGGTCGACGGCGCGGGCCTCCCGTGCGCCGTCGGCATCGAGTCCGAAGACATCGTCAAGATCGTCAAGTACGCGGAGAACGGCGACGTGCTGTGGATGCGCGACGTGCCCATGCGCCTCTGGAATCGAGGCGATGTGCGCGCCTGCATGGATGCGCAGGACAACCTGGTCATCGCGCTGAACTCGCGGCGCGAGGATTGGGACATCGATGTCGACACCATGGTGTACGATGCCGCCGGCAACGAGCGGTGGCGCGACTCGCACGACGAGGGCTCGGGATACAACGAGTACGTGAGCGGGCTCGCCGTGAGCCCCGACGGCCGCGTCGCCGTGAGCTGCCTGTCGATGATCAGCACGGCGCCGCTGGTCGGCCACGCGCTGCTTCGGTACGACGCCGGCGGCGGCATCGAATGGCACGTGTCGGCGCGCGACAACACCGCCGTCGAGGAAGCCCCCGGCGCGCTCGCCGCCGGCGCCGGCGGCATCATCTACTTCGCGCGGGCGAGCACGGGCCTGACCACGAGGGAGGATTTCGTGACGGCCGCGCACGCCGCCGACGGCAGGCTCGTGTGGGAGCGGCGCCTGGCGACACCGGGCCATGCCGCGGAGAAGCCGCGCGGCATCGGCTCCGACACCGCGGGCAACGTCTACGTGACGGGCGTCATCGACGAGGACGACGAGTCCGCGCGGTTGCTCGCCGCCAAGTACACGCCCGCGGGCGATCTCGCGTGGTTCGTCGAGCACGATGATCCCGCGCTGCGGTACGAGCGCCACTGCGCGGCCGCGGTGTCGCCGCAGGGCGATGCCTACATCGCCGGGTACGGGTTCGGGCCGCCCGGCGACTCGGACACCGCGATCGTCTTCACGATCAAGTACGACGCGGAGGGGCGCCGCGCCTGGCGCGCCGACGTTCCGTTCCAGGGAACGTACGCGACCGACGCGAAGTTGGCGCTCGCGCCCGCAGGCGGCGTCCACGTGACCGCGATGGGAGGCGCCGCCCACACGGTGTACACCGTGCGCTATCTGGCCGACGGCACGAAGTCGTGGTCCTACGAGCATTCCTGCCCGGTTGGACCGTACCCCGACGGCTTCCTCGCTCCCGACGCGTTGCTCGTCGACGGCGCCGGCAATGCCTACGTCATCGGGCGGCTGTACTACGACGGCAACGAGAGCATCACGACGTGCGACGTGTTCATTGAAGCGATCGATCCCGAGGGACGGTTTCTGTGGGAGAAGGTCTACTCGGGGCCGGGCGTGTATCTCGACGTCCTTTCGGCAGCCGCTCTCGGCGCGGACGGCAGCCTCTACGTTGCGATCGCCGCGGCAGAGGCCGACGACGCGTGGGCGTGCAGGACGCTGGCGCTGGATGCCGGCGACGGCGCGCTGCGATGGGATCGCACGTACCGCCACGAGGCGTTTCCCGTGACCGTCCCTCGGGGTATGACGGCGGACGCGGAGGGCAACGTCGCCGTGCTCGCGCTCGCGGAGATGCGCGTGGCCGACTGGAACGGCGCGACGCCGGTGTTGCTCGGCTACGACCGCGACGGCGGACACGACTACGCCCGCACGGTGGATGAGTTCGGCCCCGTCGACGATTTCAGGACGCAGATTCTGGCGCTCCATCCGTCGCGAGGCCTGTTGCTCGCGCTGCGCACGACGAGTTCCGGTCCTTGCTTCGACTGGCCTCGCGCGACGCTCGTGCGGCTCGGCGAGGCGCCGCCGGGCGGACGCTTCATCCGCGGCGACACGTCGGGGGATGGGGCCGTCAATATAGCCGATGCCATCTGCGCGCTCGGGTACCTGTTCGGCCCGCCCGATGCCGCGTGCAAGAACATCACGTGCGCGGATGCGTTCGATGCCAACGATGATGAGGTAGTGAACATCGGCGACCCGATCTTCCTCCTCGGGTACCTTTTCGCCGGCGGCGCGGCGCCGCCGGCTCCGGGGCCGCTCTCCTGCGGCCGCGACATCACGGGCACGGAGCTGGATTGCGGGTCGCACGCCGCGTGCGGAGCCCCTTAGCGGCATTCCGGGAGTGATTCCGGGGACAGTCACCGATTTCCCGGAGGGTAACCGTTCACAGGGCATCC
>DHGK01000401.1 GCA_002402755.1 Planctomycetes bacterium UBA4800 | reverse complement strand
CGCCGGCGGCTCGCCCTTCACGATCGCCGGCGCCGTTCGCCTGACGCGCGCCCGCTACGATGAACGAGCGCACGTCGTCTGCGAGGGCATCTACCGCGGCGGCACGGTGCGCGAGCTGTCCGTGCGCGCCGGCGGCGCGCCGCTCATCAACGCCGGCAGGCTGCGGATCGACGAACCGGAAGCCGCCTTCGACCTCTCCCTCTGCGGCGGAACCGTTGCAGGGGAGGGCCGCATCACGGCCGCCGGCGAGTTGGAGCTTTCCGCCCGCGCCGATCAGGTCGACGCCGCCAGCCTGGAAGACCTCCTGGACCGCCTGGCCGTCATCGAGCGCCCGTCGCAGACCTCGCGCCTCGTCGAGGGGCGCATGGACCTCGCCGTGTCGCTGCGCCTCCCGCTCGAAGCGCCGCAGGAGGCCTCCGGGAACGCCGCCGCCGCCATCGGCGGCGCGAGAGTCGCCGGCGCGGCGTTCTCCCGCCTGCAGCTTTCGGCCTCGTACGACCGCGGCGTCCTGGAGGTGCCCGCGCTGGTTGCCGAAGGCCCCTGCCTGGAAATCCGCGGCAGCGACATGCGCGTGTCGCTGGCCGAGCCGACCGCCGCCGGCGTGCTCCGGAGCGCCGCGGGCACGCTCGCCCTGACCGCGTCCGATCTGGCGGCGGCCGCCGCGCCCCTGTTTCCGGAAGTGCCGCTTCCCGCGCCGGCCCGCAGGGCTTCGATGACCGCCCTCGTGCGCATCGCCGAGGGCGCCGCCGCCGCGGAGCGCCTCAGGATCGAGGGGCCCGGCATGTTCCTGGACGTGTCGCGCGCCCGGGCGGCGCTCGACATCGAGGACCCGGCGCGCTCGCCGGTCGATGTCGCGGGCCGCCTGAGCGTCAGCGACCTCTCGTTCCTGGAGGACGCGATCTCGACCGGCCTGTCCGGCGCGGCGACCGCGGAGTTTTCGATCCGCGGTCCGGCGGCCGCGCCGCGCGCCGACCTGCACGTCGCCGCAGCGGACCTGCAAGTTGCGGGTATCGCGATCGCCGCGCTGGACACGGTCCTCGAGGCCGATCCTGCCTGCATTCGCATCCGCGCGCTCCAGGTCGACACGGATGCGCCGGCGGGCGTACGGGCCTCGCTCGCCGGAACTCTCCACCTCGACCCGCCGCGCTGGGAAGGCATCCGACTGGAGTGCCGCGGGGAAGATTCGCAGGCGCTCGCGTCCCTGGCCGGTCTCGCGCCGGAGCAGCGCGCGCCGGCGGCGGCGGCAGCCGAGGGCGCGACCGCCGCGCCGCCCCTCGTGTCCCCGGGGAGCTTCGTGCTCACCGCGGCGCTCGACGGCCCCCTGGAGTGGCCAGACGGGGAAGCCGCGCTCAGGATCGATGCGCCGTCGCCCGCGTCTATCGCGGTCACGAAGCGCGGCGATGCGTACACCTCGACGGTGCGCGAGCTGCGCATCGGAGCGATCACCTTCGACGCCGACATGGAAGGCGCGATCGATCGGTCGCTGCGTGCCGGGTCGCTGACGCTGAGCCGCCTGGAAGCCGCCTCGAGCGCAACACGGTGGGCGGCACCGCACCCGGCGGCGGTGCGGTTCGACGCGGACGCGGGCGAGTTCGCGGTCGATCCTCCGCTGATCGTCGAGAGCACCGCCGGGCGCGCCGAGCTGCGCGTCGCCCCCCGGGCGGGACGGATCGAGGCCCATCTTCTGGCGTACGCCGACACGGAGCTCGACCTCGCGGGGCTGGTCGTGCGCGCGCCCCGCCTTTCCGTGGAAGCCGCCTGCCTCGCCGGCGACCTGCACGCCCTCACGGCGTCCGCGCGGTTCGAGGCCGCCGGCGTCGCGACGCCGCCGTCCGCCGGCGTGCTCGCGCACGGTCCCCTGCGCGTCTCGTGCACGCTCGACACGGCGGCATCGCCGCCGGCCTGCGACATCGCGATCGACGCGCCCAAGTTCGCGCTCTCCGGCCTGGCGGGCCGGCCGCCGTTCAGGAGACCGTTCGCGGGGTCGGCCGCCGCCGCGATCGCGTGGCGCGGAGACCGGCTGCGCCTGGACCGCGGCGACCTGGCGCTCGGAGAAACCGGCGCGGCGATGACGGGCTGGGTGGATCTGGACGCGGATCCCGCCGCGATCGCCGCCCGGTTCGGGACGCCCCGCATCACGCGCTACGGGCTGGCGCTCGACACGCGCGGCGATCTGTCGGCGCTGCGCGAACTCCTCCCGGACGTGCGCGCACTGCAGGGCGCCGTTCGCATCAACGCGCGCCTCGACGGACCGGCCGATGCGCCCGAGCTGCAGGCGACGCTCGCGCTCGACGACGGCGAGGCGCACCTGCGCGGCCTGCCGCGCCTGGACGCCGTCAGCGGGCGCCTCGTCATGACGAACGGCCGCATCGCGATCGAGAAGCTCGGCGGCGATCTCGGCGGCTCGCCTTTCGTGCTCGCGGGACACGTGACCGGAGTGCCCGGAACGCCCCGGATCGATATCTCGGCCTCGGGCGAAAACATCCTGCTGGCGCGGACCGACAACGTCCGCATCCGCGCGGACGCCGATCTCCGGCTGCGCACCGAGCCCAATGGCCTCGCCGCCACGGGCGCCATCACGATCACGGACGGCCGCGTGCTCCGCGATGTGCCGCTCGTCGACGCCCTGCGGAACCTGGCCAGGCGCGCGGGCACCGCGGTCGCGCACGCGCCGTCCGCCGCGCCGTCCCGGGGCGCGGGCCGCGCCACGGCCGGCCTGACGCTCTTCAGTCTCGACGACAGGCCCTTCGACGACATGCGCTTCGACATCCGCATCACGTCCCGGGACCCGATCATCCTGCGCAGCAACCTCTTGCGGGGCGCGTGCCGCCCGGACCTGACGCTGCGCGGTACGGGGCGGTTTCCGGCGCTCGAGGGCAGCCTGTACCTCGATGACGTCACCGTCTTTCTGCCGGCGACCAGGTTCCTGGCGCCATCGGGCGTCGTGCGCTTCGATGCCCACAACCCCCTCTTCCCCGAGCTCGACATCGCGGCCGCCGCGCGCATGCGGGGCTACGACATCACCGTGACCATCTCCGGCCCGATCAACAACCCGCTGATCGAGTTCTCATCGAGCCCGCCGCTTCCCTCCGAGAGCCTCCTCCTGATGGTCACGACCGGCCGCCCTCCCGGCGCCGAGGATGTCGACTCGGAGAAGCGGGTGCTCCTGACCGCGGCGCAGTACTTCGGCATGGATCTGCTGCGCTCGCTGTTCGGCAGGGAGCGCATCGATGCCGGCGAGTCGGTGCTGGAACGCTTCGAGTTCGATATCGGGCGCAACCTGAGCCGCTCGGGCAACGAGACGTGGGAGGCGCGGTTTCTCGTCACGCGCGCGCTGCTGGGCGGCGCCGACGATCTGTACCTGACCGGCGAGCGCGACGGCTTCGACCACTACAACGCGGGGGTGCGGATTGTCTTCCGCAACGACTGAGCGATTCCTTCGCGCCGCTCTCCTCGCGGCGGCTGCCATCGGCGGCTGTGCGAGCCCGCCGGCGGCGCCGCCGGGCGATCCGGACCCGCAGCTTCCCGCGCTGCGCTTCGAGGGCAACCGCGCGTTCTCCGAGGCCGCGCTGCGCGAGGCGCATGCCGAGGAGCTCTCGCGATACGCCGCGCGCGGCGCGCGCAGGGCGGATGTCGACGACCTCGCATTCGCCGTCGAGGAGTACTACCGGGAACGCGGGTATCACTTCGCCGCGGCGGAGTACCTGCACACCGCCGCGGGCTACACGATTCGCATCGACGAGGGCCCGCGCGTGACGGTGGCCGACGTGCGCATCGACGGTGCGGCGGCGTTCCCGGTGGAACGTCTGCGCGCGCTCGCGGACTTCCCGGCGGAGGGGCTGCCGGGGTTCAGCGAGCGTCTGTACGTGGCGCACCGGGTCCAGGCCTGCGCCGACGCCATCGCCCGGGAGTACGTCGCGCACGGCTACCACGAGGTGCGCGTCGAGAAGCCGGCGGTCGAGCTTCTGGAGGGCGGCTCGCGCGCGCGCATAACCATCACGCTGCGCGAGGGTCCCCAGTACGTGCTGGAGCGCATCGAATTCGCCGATGTGCCGCACCTCGCCGCGGAGACCATCG